>NZ_JAUSUN010000017.1:0-78882 GCF_030814065.1 Mesobacillus stamsii | reverse complement strand
GGAAAATGCTTCCTTTTTATTTTTGGACAGTATATCCGTCAGTTTTAGGACAATTAATATCGTCAAGTTTTGGACATTATAAAACGTCATTAACAAGAAATGACAAATGAGTAGATTATATCCGTTTATTTTAAATATGTGGATAATGGGTAAAGATGAGATTTATGTTAATAACGCAGCAGTGAAAGGGTATATCACCGAAGAAGAAAAAATAACAATTTTAGCAACTCCAAAATTGTAAGAAAGAAGGAATAAAATGTCATCAGAGTTATACACAGAGTTATTGCGATTGATTGAACAACAAGGACAGCTCATTACAAAATTAACAAACGAGAATACGGAACAGGAAAATATGATTAATGCATTGTTAAGTGATGAAATTAGATAAAATTTGTACTACAGATAGGGGGAACACAATGGAATTGGAGGAAGCAACCGTGGATATATTTAAGCAGACCGTCCAAAATGACATTGCATATCTCAAAAAAACAGATAAGGATTTAAAAACGGAAATAGAAGTTATTAAGCAGACGGTGGCATTTCACGATCGTGACATTCGCGATATAAAAGAAACGCTGAAAGAAATCAAAGAAGATACAAAATGGTTGCGACGATCGATCACCAATGCATTAATTGTGTCCTTAATCACAGGGGCAGTAGTAATTTTTTATGCGGCTTTAAAATCACAAGGAGGCGTTTAATATGAATAATTTTGACAAAGGCACAGTCATTCGGACGGTGCTTCTTTTTGTTGCACTGCTTAATCAGGTTTTGATTGCATTTGGCAAGGCGCCGGTAAGCCTGAACGAACAGCAAATCGGCGACTGGTATATGGTTATATCCACATTAGTAACAGGCGTAATTGCGGCATGGTCATGGTTTAAAAATAACTATATTACCAAAAAGGGTCAGCTACAAAAAGAAGCATTACTAGCAAAAGGATTAACCAAAAAATAAAAGCTGAAAGGATGAAAAAAATGAAAATCATGTTAGATGCAGGTCATGGATATAATACTCAAGGGAAACGCAGTCCAGATGGGATGAGAGAATATGAATTTAACCGTGCTGTGGCGAATTATGCAAAATCGGTGCTCGACGGCTATGAAAATACAACCGTATACTTTGCACACTCCGATAGCGCAGACGTACCACTCGTTACCAGGACAAATCGGGCAAATGAGTTAAAGGTTGATGTCTTTGTCTCCATCCATGCCAATGCATTTGGCGCAGGTGGATGGGATAGTGCAAGTGGTATTGAGACATTTGTCTACACATCAAAGCCAAAAGAGGCATACGATCTCGCCATTAAGGTGCAAAATAATCTCCTGCGAGCTAGCGGGTTGCCGAACAGGGGCGTCAAGACAGCTAATTTCCACGTTTTACGTGAGACACATATGACAGCGATTTTAGCCGAATGCGGATTTATGACAAACAAAACCGATCAAAGTAAGCTTAAATCAGAGTCATACCGCAAATCGGCTGCACAGGCCATTGTGGACGCACTGGTGGCTCAGTATGGATTAAAACGCAAACCAGCACCTAAACAACAGCCAAAACCTGTTACGGCATCAGGTAAGCTTTACAAAGTACAAGTCGGTGCGTTTAGCGACCGTAATAATGCAGATAAGCTAGCATCCGAATTAAAAAGCAAAGGGTATGCGACATTTGTGGTACAGGAATAAATTTAAGCCCCGCTCCTATTCGAGTGGGGCTTTTTATTATTTATTTAACGGATTTCTATTTCTTTCCTACGAATGCTTGATGAACAAAATTCACGATATCTGAGACTGTATAAATATTATCAGTATTAAAGTTATCAAAATTAATTTTATCGATTGTATCTTTACTATAATCTAAGTCTATTACTTTGCTCTCTTCTGCGTTACCATATTGATCTACCATTGAATAGGAAACGACAATATTAATATTATTAAATGCAACTCCCGTTGTCTTTATTGCTTTCAGAGTATCTTTTATGTCCAACTGTACACCTGTTATGGTCATATTCTCTGTAAAATTTTCGTCACCTTTGAAATTAACAAGAATATTACCTGTCTCTTGATCAAAAGTTAATTTAGTGATTTTATCACCTTCGCGGTTTGATTCTTTACCAAGTGCTTTTGTAACTGCCTGTTTTAATTTATAATCAGGGGTTTCTTGTTCAGCTTTTTTCTTAGCTTCTTCCTCTGCCTTGGCCTTGGATTCGGCTTCTTCCTTAGCCTTTTTGTCTGTTTCTGCTTTCTCGTTAGCTGCTATTTGTTCGGGCGTTAATTCCGGTTCTTTTTCTTTTTCTTTTTCTTTTTCTGCTTGTCTTGGTTCAGAAGCAGTTTCTGTAGATGATGGTATAGATAAACCAATTATCATGAGAACGAAACCAGATGCTAATGCACCAATGAATTTTTTCTTAGTAAAACTTTTTTTAATTAAGGATACTACTAAGTAAACTAAAGATCCCACAAACAATAAAAATCCAATTATAAATAGAGCTATATCCATTTATTATTCCTCCCTATATTTACATATACATTCCCAATACTAATGCCATGATCAATAATTTTTTTATTCTTCTTCCTCCCAAGTATAAAATTCGTCTACCTTCCTGTCCAGATGATAAGCCAGTTTAAATAAGTCCTCCACAGATGGAGCGTGCTTCCCGGTCATCCAGCCGGAAAACGTATTCCTGTGAACTCGCATGATTTCGTCTCTTATATACGCTGGCTTATACGGACAAGTTTCAATAATTTTTCGAAAGTTACTTTTAAGCATCTACATCACCATCTTATTAATTCGACATCGCTTGTATGATTCCTTTCACAATTTAATTATAAATTTTTTCACACGTGGACAGGCAAGTAACCGTATAATTAAAATTGGATAAAGACGACCCTCTATATGAGGGTCTATTTATTATTCTTTCTCCATATGCATCCACAACTTTTTGTATTACCACTCACAAGATTTGACCCATCAACTACAGTAGTATTACCGCAGTCACACACGCATTCCCAAAAAGAGTGACCGGCATTCTGTTTTTCTTGTGATCGCTTAATAACGGTTAGTTTTCCAAATCGTTTTCCTGTTAAATCATTTAAATTTGCTTTAGATACATTTTCCGGCTTGATACAGCCACAAGACTTTGTATTCCCACTTCGCAAACTCTCCATTCGTGCGGTAATCGTATTTCCGCAATCACATTGGCAGAGATAGCGTCTCTTTGTACCTATTTGAGTAACTTCTTTTATTGCTACCAAAGAGCCATAACGCTCTCTGGTAATATCAATTTTTTTACCCATCTACTTATTAATAAACCAATTTAAAGTCGTTATAATCGATGTTGTCGAATTTATTATCTTTGATAAATTGTTCTTCGTCAAAACCGATTAAATTCAATGCTTCGTCTACTGTCATGCTCCGGTTTGTGATGATTTCGCCTACCAGGATGTCTTCGTAATAGATTTCCATTTTCTTTTCACCCTCATTTTTCCTAAAATGAAATTGTTTTCGTTCCTGCAAAAGTTCGTGATTAACTACCACAAGTTCATTATTTTGATAATAAGCGATTATATCACCAAATTTTTTGGCAAAAGATTCGATATCATCTGATTCCCAATCCTCTTTGCCAACCCATTCTTCAATCTCGACATTTTCAGAATCTAAGTATTCCGCTAGTACGCCGCTAGTTACCTCCATAAAAGTTCCATTAGCCAATACGATAGCATCATACGCATTATTTGTTACCAAAAATCCATTTTTCATGTTCTTTACCTCCAATTTTGTTTTATCGAGCACCCAAGTTTTTCCGATTTTTTTGGATTTAATCATTTTTCTTGCACAAAGATTTTTTACATAACCGGTGGAATAGTTAAGAATTTTAGCTGCTTCATCGACCCCAATGATATTATTAAGATCATTTTGCTGTGTGTAATAAGCATGCAAGTATTTTACATCCAATGGCTCATTGGTAAATTCATCATCATCCATTTCGGATAACCTCATTTCTGTTTAAGATTTTTAATGCTTTTTGATACGCTTCTTTGCTAACTTTTGATGGTATATATCCTTCTCCACCTTCATTATATAAATCGTTATATTGTTTTCTCCATGATTTAATTTGAGTATTGCTCATAAGATTATCGATGCCTTCTTTTTCAGATTGTGCCACAACCGCTTCCGCTTCTGCAATTTCTTCTTTTTGTTGCTTTTCTTCTTCTGTTTCAACGTTAAATTCTTTCGCTAGTTCGGCTGTCATTTCTTTTATTGCTTCGTTGATTAGGTTTCCGGATTCTTCTCCTTCGGTTATAGCTTTGTCGCCAACCATTGTATATTTTTTTGTTGGATTAAGATTAGCTTTTTTAAAAAGTCTTACATTTCTTTCGTATTCCAAAACTTCAGCAGAATAACTAGAACATACAACTTTACCGTTTACTACGATTTCAACTTTAGCTGTGTCAATTACTTCTTCCATTCCTAAATCCCAACCATCAGAATATTTTTTTTGGGTAAACATCGTAACAGTTACTTTTGCGATTCCTTTTCCAAACTTAACTTCTTTCACTAACGATTTTCTCATTTTAATTACCTCCTATTAATGTGCGTCACCGCATCTTTTGTATATATACAATATACCATGTGCGTCATCGCATGTCAACATACGTACAAAAGTTTTTTATATTTATTTTTTTAAAAAAAGCCAAGTGTCATTTTGACCACTTGACCACACAAACAATAAATATTTTGTATTTATATAAAGTTTAGATGCCTGTATTTAAATACCAAAAATCAAGTAATCCACAAGCAGACCATTTTCATCGGAAGCCTTAACGCTTCGATCGTTCATCCTAGAGAGGTAGTGCGCCCATAAGGGCATTTAGAAAATCTGCTTTAGCAAAGCAGTAGGGAAATATCACACTCAAAGCCCTATCATCAGTCAACTTATCCGCGAGGGAAACGGAACGGGGAGTGTAGCATGTTGACAAAGCCATAAGTTGCCTAGTTACCAGGGTACGACTGAATGGCGAGATGAAAATTCATAGACAAGGATGAAAGCTGAATTGCCTGAATGATAGCTCAAGGAGGACCACGGGGACCTTCAGCGGGAGGTAGCGACACACGCTGTATGAAGTATGCATGCTCCTTATATACTTCGAGGAACATGAAGTGATACTACTTCGTCCAACTTCTATATGGAAGGAAGAGCGAAAGTCACATCCGAAACTATGAAATGCTATGTTTCTAAATGTCTAAATGGGGATTGCCTAAGTTGGAATGCCAAACAAAAGGCTATGACAAATGTGTCTAAATATCCAATATGGCAACGGAGCTCTCGTAGTAGTCCGAGATAGGGAAAGCCTATTACATGGCGAAGGAGAGTAGTTTATCAGTTTAATACAAAATTGGAAAGGAGCGAGAGGCTCTATGAGAAATCCAAAAGTAGTGTTAAACAGTCTAACTTCTAAAGCACAAAACGATACGTATATCTTCGAAAGATTGTATCGAAATCTATATAATATCGAGTTCTATCTAGAAGCCTATGCCAAACTTCACCCTAATAAAGGGAGCAACACAAAAGGTGTTAACAATGACATAATCGATGGTATGAGTTTAGAAAGAATCGAGCGTTTAATCGAAAAACTAAAGGAACAATCGTATCAACCACATCCAGCACGCAGAACATATCTCCCAAAGAAAAACAGTAAAACACGACCTTTTGGTATTCCGACTTTTGAGGATAAACTAGTGCAAGAGGTTGTTCGGCGAATTTTAGAAAGTATCTACGAACCTCAATTTTTAAATCATTCACATGGTTTTCGACCAAATCGTAGCTGTCACACTGCCTTAAAAGAAATACGCAATACTTTTACGGGTACGAGATGGTTTATTGAAGGGGACATAAAAGGTTTCTTTGATAACATCGACCATCATGTATTAGTTGGACTTTTACGAAAGCGCATTAGGGATGAAAAATTAATTAATTTAATTTGGAAATTCTTAAGAGCAGGTTATGTAGAAGATTGGACTTTTCATAAAACCTACAGCGGGACACCACAAGGTGGAATCATTAGTCCGTTACTTTCAAATATTTATTTGCATGAATTAGATAAATATGCTGAAGGATATGCGGAATCCTTTAAGAAAGGTGAAAAACGTAGGGATAATCTTGTTTATCATAACCTAGCATTAAAAATTAACCACTGTAAAAGTAAAAATAAACGTGATTGGGAGCGACTAACCAAAGAAGAAAAAGCTGAAAGGCTTGGAGAATTAAAAGCTCTGTACAAAAAACTGCAAAGCTATGATAGCAAAGACCTTTTTGACCCAAACTATCGTCGAATGAAATATGTAAGGTACGCGGATGGTTTTATGATCGGTGTCATTGGTAGTAAAAGGGAAGCTGAACAAATCAAAATAGATGTAACAGAGTACCTTGCCGAAAAGCTCAAATTGGAATTAAGTGCTGAGAAAACGTTGATAACACATAGTGAGAAAAACGCTAGATTTTTAGGATACGATATACGAGTAGTAAGAGATTGGCACAGACTGAAAATGTCAAATGGCACAAAGAAACGAAAGTGTACCTATCAAACAAAACTATTCGTTCCTCATGAAAAATACATCAAAAAACTCATCGATTTAGGTGCATTGAAAATTGGCAGTAACAATGGCTGGAAACCTGTTCATCGTCCCTATCTAGTGCATGATGATGACCTTGAAATTCTTCGTACGTATAATGCGGAGATTGTCGGATTATATAATTACTATCGCCTAGCAAGTAATGCTTATGTCCTTCAGTCTTTTAGGCAAACAATGAAATACAGCATGATTAAAACGTATGCCAATAAATACAAAAGTACCGTTAGTAAAATCATTGCAAAATTTAAAATTAACGGGAAATTAGGGATACGTTATATAACGAAGGATGGTCCTGAAATTGCCTTTTTTACGGAACAACGAATGGAAAAGAACTCGGAAATCAAAAAACAGTCAATGGATATAATCGAAAATACAATCGTTTGCGGTGGCAGTATGAAATGCCACCATGACTTACACAATGGAAAGTTAGATTGATAAATGGAAAGCCGTATACTCTGAGAGGAGTACGTACGGTTTGGAGGGAAGTGCTTGGAAACCTACTTAAGTAATTAAGCAAGGCGCTGGGTACTTACCCTACTACAAAGAGGCGGTTCGCAGGTCGGCTGCTTCCGTCATTTGCGTCCATAATCATCCATCAGGAGTGCGCCTGCAAGGTGCGTAATTTTAGTGGTTTCTCAGAAATCTAGAACTCCTTACAGTGTTCTATGGTCAGCATCTTACCTTAAGGGGAAACCCACAGAGGGAAAAGAGCATGATGTGAAAAGGAGAAAAGACGGCAAATCTATCGAACGTCGAGTCAGTTCTTCAGACCAAGTGATGTACGGTAAAAGCTATACTGCTTGAATCCTAGACGAATGAGCGATGGGTGCGCCACTGTCTACGATAGATAATAGGCAATGAGGACAAAATGGGAGACGTATCTCCAGAGCGTCTATTGGAAATCTCTTTCCTGTCCATAGTAAGGTTTGTCCTTCAATCCTCAAACTAGAGGAAACCGTCAAAAGGGATACCTAACCATCACGTATCTAAAATTATGTCATAATGCAGGGATTACCTAAGTGCAAATGCCATTTGGCTATTAGACATTAGTCTATGAAATAGACATTGGTCTATGAAATAGACATTAGTCTATGAAATAGACATTGGTCTATGAAATAGACCTTGGTCTATGAAAATTGCATATGGTAACGGAGTCTCCATAGTACCCAACGTTTGCTTGTAATGAGTTTAGCAGGGGGAAGGGAGACAGGTTGATGTTAACGTCAATGAGAAAGGAGTCATGAATATGGCAACAAATCCATTTCATCAGTTGGACGTTATAAGGAATGCTTCTCAAAAAGGAAACATCATTACGGATTGTTATCGTCTCATGTATAACAAAGAATTGTGGATGAAAGCATATGCAAAACTATATCCGAATGCTGCGAATCTAACAAAAGGAACGTCTGAAGTAATAATCGATGGTTTAAGTTTGCAAAAGATGGATGAAACCATTGAAAAACTCAAAAATGGGACGTTTCGCTTTGCACCTGTAAGAAGAGTTTGTATTCCAAAGGCAAATGGTAAAAAGAGACAGGTAGGAGTTCCCAACTTTAAAGATAAGTTAGTACAGGAAGTAATGAGGATGATATTGGCAAACGTCTACGAACCTATCCTCTCCAATCATTCACATGGATTCAGAGAGGGACGAAGTTGTCATACAGCATTGTCCCAAATTAAAAACACGTGGAAAGGGTTAACATGGTGTATTGAAGGAGACTTAAAAGGCTGCTTCGACCATATGGACCATTCTGTACTAGTAAATCTTATTTCTAAAAGAATCGATGACCATCGTTTTCTTCTACTTATTCACAATGCACTTACAAGTGGTGTCATCGAAACTAGCACATATCATAATACCGACAGCGGTACACCACAGGCCGGTAGGATCTCCCCTCTATTAGCCAATATCTATCTTCATGAATTCGACCTTTTTGTGGAAAAGCAAATGGAGAATTTCGATAAAATAACGGACCCTATGGATAAGATCGATCAGAGAATGAAATATGTCCGTTATGCAGATATCTTTGTAATAGGGATAGCAGGTTGCAAAGATAGTGCGATCAATGTGAAGGGATGGATAAAGGATTTCCTTGAACAAAAACTCCACCTTGAATTAAGGGAAGAAAAAGCACTTATTACTCACTTGGAAAATCCAATTCCTTTTCTTGGATACGAATTTCGTAAATGGGATGAAAGGAAGGGAACCAGGGTCTCGTATAAAAGCCATAAACAACCAATGAGAAAGACAACTCTTTCAGGAGCAATTAAGTTGGAAATTCCAGAAAAGAAAATCAAGGATTTTGCCATTGCAAACGGATATGGGAATCTAGACAATTTTAAAAGTATGCATCGAGCCAATCTTATGAACCATTCCGAATTAGAAATTTTGTATACCTACAACGCTGAACTAAGAGGAATTGCCAATTACTACAAGCTGGCAAATAATTATCACCATCTCGATAAGTTATTTTACCTAGCAGAAAGTAGTTTCCTCAAAACCATTGCTAAAAAACGAAGAAGTACATCTAGGAAGGTCGCCTCAAGCATGAGAACACACAAACAAGGAGCTTTATGTTTAGTTAGAAAAGATAAACATGGCAACGATAAACTCCATCAGTTGGTGAAGCTCAAAGACATGCCTAAACATCATGGGGCAATCAAAGTGGATGAGTATGAGATTTACAATAGAACAGACTTTAAAAAACGTTTATTAGCAAAAGCGTGTGGTACAATAGAAGGTCAGAAGGGTCCATCACATTAAATCAAACTTAACCGGGACAAATAATGATTCAACGGAACCGAAAGACAATTGTCCTTGTGTTTAAGTGCGATCATGACCACGATGAGAAGCATATTCCGATTAGTCAATTGGCGAGCCGTATACGCTGAAAGGTGTACGTACGGTTCTGAGGGGGGGAGTGTGAAATCTGCTTGCGTGACCAAGTAAGGCGCATGCTCTCTACCCTACGATCCAACCCCGAGCAGGGAAGATATCGAGGTTACCAAACGGCTTAGTGAGTCAGGGAAAATTGTTGGAATTGAATTGCTAGACCATTTGATTATTGGAGAAAATAAATATATAAGCTTGAAGGAAAAAGGGTATGTATGATACTAGGATTTTGATAAACGTTACGTTATAATTTAATTTATGATTTTTGCGGACGAGCATAAGCCTTTTCCGGAAATTTTGACTAGGAACATTCAACTAATTTTAGGATAGATTGCCTGTTCTTTTATTGCATTTTTTGTTAAGAAAGGGAGATACAACAATGTTTGGGATTGGAACAAGAGACCTGGGAATCGACCTTGGTACTGCGAATACACTTGTTTTTGTAAAAGGAAAAGGGATTGTTTTAAGAGAGCCGTCCGTTGTGGCTCTGCAGACAGATACTAAAAATATCGTTGCGGTTGGAAATGACGCGAAAAATATGATTGGACGTACGCCTGGAAATGTAGTCGCATTAAGGCCAATGAAGGACGGCGTCATTGCGGATTATGAAACAACCGCGACAATGATGAAGTACTATATTAAGCAGGCGACGAAAAACAAAAGTTGGTTTGCTGGCAAGCCTTATGTCATGATCTGTGTTCCATCTGGCATCACTGCGGTAGAAGAGCGCGCTGTAATCGACGCGACGCGACAGGCTGGCGCAAGGGACGCTTTCACGATTGAGGAACCGTTTGCCGCGGCAATCGGTGCTAACCTTCCGGTTTGGGAACCAACAGGAAGTATGGTAGTCGATATTGGAGGCGGAACAACAGAGGTTGCCATCATTTCTCTCGGCGGCATTGTAACATCACAGTCAATCCGGATTGCCGGAGACGAAATGGATGAAGCCATCATTAATTACATCCGCAAAACGTACAATCTGATGATCGGAGAAAGAACGTCAGAAGCAATCAAGATGGAAATTGGTTCAGCAGGCAACGCGGAAGGAATTGCAAATATGGACATTCGCGGCCGGGATTTGCTGACCGGTTTGCCGAAAACGATTGAAATCACTGCGGAAGAAATCGCCAAAGCGCTACGTGATACGGTCTATGCAATTGTCGATGCAGTCAAGCTGACGCTGGAAAAAACTCCGCCGGAACTTGCCTCCGATATTATGGATCGTGGGATTGTCTTAACAGGAGGAGGCGCGCTGCTGCGCAACCTCGATAAAGTCATCGGCGAAGAAACGAAGATGCCAGTGTTGATTGCTGAAGATCCACTGGATTGTGTCGCCGCCGGAACAGGCAAGGCATTGGATCATATCGATTTATTCAAGAACAAAGCAAGAGAATCAAGATAATCAACAAGGGAAGCGGAATTCATCCACTTCCCTCAACTACTGTCATCCATATTTTTAGATAAGAGGTGTGAATCATGCCACAGTTCTTTTTTAATAAACGCCTGATAATGCTGTTAGTAAGCATTATTGTCCTCGTGGCATTGATTGGGTTTTCTTTAAGGGAAAGAGAACGATTGACATGGCCGGAGCAGTTTGTCAAAGACTCGACCAGCTGGGTGCAATCCATTGTATCCAGGCCGGCTAATTATGCTGCAGGCATCATTGAAAACCTTCAAGACTTGCAAAATACATATCAAGAAAATAAAGAATTGAAGAAACGCGTCGATGACATTGCCCGACTGGAAGCGAAGGTATACTCCCTTGAAAAGGAAAACGGGGAGCTTCAGGAGATTTTAGGTAAAAAAGAGTCACTTGCAGACTATGAACCAATCCAGGCGGTCAGAATTGCCAGAAGCCCTGAAAGATGGAATGAATTGATTATCATCAATAAAGGTGCGACCAATGGCGTGGAAAAAAATATGGCTGTCATCACGGCGAAAGGGCTGATTGGGAAGGTAAAGAACACGACGCCATTTTCAGCCACAGTCCAATTGATCAGCTCGATTGACCCGACAAATCGAATTTCGGCCATTCTTCAAGCTGATAAGCCGCTATACGGTACCATTGAAGGATACGACAAGAAAAAAGAGCTTCTGTTACTGAAAGGGCTGCCGTTCGATGCCAAGATTGAGAAAGGACAAAACGTCGTTACGACAGGAATGGGCGGCATTTTTCCAAAGGACCTGCCAATTGGCAAGGTTGTCGATGTTGTCCCTGATCAATTTGGCCTTAACCAAACAGCCTATATAAAACCGCAAGCGGATTTATATGATTTGGAACATGTCATGGTTGTCAAGAAATCCATGATCTCTGTAGACATCGAGGAAAGCTTGAAAGATAGCAAAAGTCAGGAGGGCGGCAAATGATCCGTCTCCTGCTCCCTGCGCTTTTC
This sequence comes from Mesobacillus stamsii, assembly GCF_030814065.1. Classification (NCBI taxonomy): domain Bacteria; kingdom Bacillati; phylum Bacillota; class Bacilli; order Caryophanales; family Bacillaceae; genus Mesobacillus; species Mesobacillus stamsii. Next base: position 66,966 of record NZ_JAUSUN010000017.1, on the reverse strand, counting down.
GTTTTCTTATTTATTCTGGAGAGTTTATTTGTCGAGCTGCTGCCTGCTGAATTATTTCATAGCGATCGTATTCTTGTGCCGCATTTCCTGATGGCTGGGATATTGTTTTTGACCGCATATTTAAGTCCCAAGCACGGAATTCTGTATGGATTCATTTTCGGACTGCTGTTTGATCTTGTCTACACAGAAATCATCGGGATATACTTGTTCATGTTCCCAGTCATTGCTTATTTGTTCGCACACATGATCAAAATCCTTCAAACGAATGTACTCGTTGTTTCGATCCTGACTCTTTTCGGGATCGCATTATTGGAACTCGGAGTCTATGAAATGATGTTGTTAATAAACATTACCGATTTGGACTTTTTGACCTATGTTAAAATAAGACTAGTTCCGACGATAATTTTGAATCTGGCTTTTATCATTCTTGCTGCTTATCCGTTTAAAAAGCAATTCGAAACCATCGCAGACAGACTTAGTCATGATTAATGTACCTGCACGATCTTCAAAAAGGGTGCAAAGGTTTTTTTGACAAAGCATTTGCGGATAGAAATAAAGGAAATTAGCGGACAATTGTCGAATTCCTTGCAGATAACCATGCAAAATTATTGTGAAGTTTTTACAAGTTTTTCTTTAAAACTTAGATTAGTGTTTAGCCCAGCGCCCAGTTACTCGGAAGGCTTTCGTTCGACTAATAAATTCCCCGCAGCAGCACAAAATGTAGTTGGCGGGCAACGCTTTTCGTTTGAGGTGAACATCCGGTATGAAGAAAACACAAAATGTGATAATTAAAGGAACAAAAGATGGTCTTACGCTCCATTTGGATGACATTTGCTCTTATGATGATTTAAAACAAGAAGTAGAGCGAAAATTATCCAGTTCCACTCTTTTCCAGGAGGAGCAACAGTTGCTTTCTGTTAAGGTAAAGGTTGGGAATAGATTCCTTACTAACGAACAGGAAGAAGAGCTGAAAGATTTGATCCGGCAAAAGCGGAATTTGATCGTTGAGGACATTGAAACGAACGTCATTTCCAGGAAAGAAGCTGAAAAACGTTGCCGGGAAACGGAAATTGTTCCTGTTGCCAAGGTGATTCGATCGGGTCAGGTACTAGAAATTGCGGGAGACTTGCTGCTCATTGGCGATGTGAATCCAGGTGGAACAGTAAGGGCTACCGGAAATATTTTTGTGATGGGTTATTTAAGAGGAATAGCACATGCTGGTTCTGCTGGGAATGCGGAGGCGGTGATCGCTGCATCTGTAATGAAGCCTTCCCAGTTAAGAATCAGCAACTGCATTAACCGGGCTCCCGACGAGATGCCAGAGAACGAGAGTCGTTCAATGGAATGTGCGTACATATCAGAATCACAACAAATCGCCGTTGATAGATTGCAAGTTTTAATGAAAAAAAGACCTAATTTAACTAGATTCGAAGGAGGCCTTTAAAAGTGGGAGAAGCGATTGTAGTTACATCCGGAAAAGGCGGGGTCGGTAAAACGACCACTTCTGCCAATATAGGTACAGCTTTGGCTCTGCAAGGCAAAAGAGTCTGTCTCGTTGACACAGATATTGGCTTGCGTAACCTAGACGTAGTGATGGGACTTGAAAACCGCATTATTTATGATCTTGTTGATGTCATTGAGGGAAGATGCAAAATCCATCAGGCACTTGTAAAAGATAAGCGCTTCGATGATCACCTTTATTTGCTTCCGGCTGCCCAGACGAGCGACAAAACAGCAGTTCAACCTGAACAAATGAGGAAATTGGTCAATGAACTGAAGCAGGATTATGATTATATCATTATCGACTGTCCTGCAGGAATTGAGCAAGGCTACAAAAATGCAGTTGCCGGTGCAGACAAGGCAATCGTTGTCACTACACCGGAGACTTCCGCTGTAAGAGATGCTGACAGAATTATCGGCTTGCTGGAAAAAGAAGAAAATGTGGAATCGCCAAAATTGGTAATCAACAGAATCCGCAGCCATATGATGAAAAATGGCGATATGCTCGATATTGATGAAATTACCACACATTTATCGATCGATTTGATCGGAATTGTTTTGGATGACGATGAAGTTATCAAAGCGTCCAATCACGGCGAGCCAATTGTGCTGAACCCAAACAGCAAAGCTTCCATCGCTTACAGAAACATTGCCCGAAGAATACTTGGCGAATCCGTTCCGTTGCAGCTGCTCGATACAGAGAGCAAGGGCGTCTTTTCGAAGATTAAAAAATTCTTTGGTGTGCGCTAAACAAAGCACCTGCTTCTTGTCTATGACGGGAAAGCAGGTGCTTTGTTTTTTTTATAGAATAAGAAGGAATAAATTTCTTCTGTAAACCTAGCCATTTTGGTACTATGCCCCGAAATTGTCATACTCTAGTCGGACAGGTCATAGAATTGTACTAATATGGAGTACAAGGGGTTAGGTGGGATGAAATGAACTCGAGAGCGGACGATATACGGAGAAGGATGATGAAGCGGAAACGGGAGCGAGAAAGGGTGGAAAAGCTGGACCCTAACCGGTTATTTTCGACCGACGAAGAACGGCATGGTTTTGACAGGCTGCCATCCTATGATATTGGGCCAAATGGAGGGGGCCATCCGTTATTTAAGAAGGAAGTGTTTTTGTTCAAGGTGCTAGCATCTGCCTGTCTGGTGTTGATTGTGGCAATTATAGACCGGAGTCCTTCGGAAAAAGCGGCGCCAATCCAGCAATATGTCAAGCATACGATGGAGCAGGAGTTTCAATTTGCGGCTGTTTCAGCCTGGTATGAAGACAAATTTGGCAAGCCGCTGGCACTTCTTCCGGCTAAAAATACCGAAGCAGACAGCAGGAAGGAGATAGCTGCGGGAAGTGAATACGCTCTACCTGCTTCTGGAAAAATTCTTGAAGATTTTGGCGACAATGGACAAAGGATCACCATTGAAACAGGAAAAGGTGCAGATGTTGAGGCGATGAATGAAGGACTTGTCCATTTCGTCGGCATAAAAGACGGGTTTGGGAAAACGGTGATTGTCCAACATGGCGATAAAAGTGAAACATGGTACGGTAATCTCGACAAGATCGACGTGAAACTTTATGAATATATATCCAAAGGCACCAAGGTTGGAACGGCGATGGATAGCGAGGACGGTATGAAAGGGTCCTTTTATTTCGCGATTAAAAAAGGGAATGATTTCGTCGATCCCGTCCAGGTGATTAAGTTTGAATAAACTGTTTGAATTAGTGCGAAAACTGCAAATCCATCCGTTGCTTTGGGTTGTCATCGCGCTTGCTATTGCGACCGCGCATTTCATAGAATTGATGATGTTGCTGCTGATTATTTTTGTTCATGAAATGGGACATGTTGCTGCAGCTTCTTTTTTTTCGTGGAGAATCAAGAAAATCGCATTGTTGCCCTTTGGCGGTGTCGCAGAAGTAGATGAGCATGGGAATAGGCCGCTTAAGGAAGAGCTGATCGTTGTGCTTGCAGGGCCGTTACAGCATGTGTGGATGATGGGGCTTGCCTATTTGCTCTTCATCACAGGGACTTTCCCTGAAAAATGGCATTCGCTGTTCGTGGGCTATAATTTGATGGTCCTCGTGTTTAACCTTCTTCCGATTTGGCCGCTAGACGGCGGAAAGTTGCTGTTCATTCTCCTATCGATGAACACACCGTTTCAAAAAGCCCATCTACTTACATTATATGCTTCAGCTGGGGGTCTGCTGATTTTTTCTGGTATCCTGCTGTTCGTCGCACCACTAACCTTGAATGTATGGATCATCATTGGTTTCCTGGCAGTATCGCTTTATTTTGAATGGAAGCAGCGGCAGTTTGCGTTCATGCGCTTCCTGATGGAACGATATTACGGAAAGCGAGTTGATTTGCGCGAACTAAGACCAATCAATACTAGCGAAAATGAAATGGTCGGTCACGTGCTGCAAAGATTCCAGCGCGGCTGTAAGCATCCAATTATCGTCAAAAAACAGAACGGCGAAGAAAGAATGATAGACGAAAATGAATTGCTTCACGCTTTCTTCAGCGAAAAAATATTTACCGCTAAAATAGGAGATTTGCTTTATCCTTATTAAAATAGGATAATAAATGCAGCGTGAATGGTACTTCACGCTGCATTTTTTTTGCAGGCAGGGAGAAATGATGGACCAGTTAATCATTAATGCAAATTTAAGAGAAAAACGCTTCGCTTTGGTGAAGAATGGCGAGGTTGAAAAAATATATATCGAACAGCCAGGCCAGCAATCATTGGTCGGCAATATTTATCTTGGCATCGTAGAAAAAGTAATGCCAGGAATGAATGCTGCATTCATTCATTTTGGCGAAGGGATAAGCGGTTTCTTGCAAAAAGACCGGCTGCCCTCCTTTATACTTTCAGACGATGATAACAAGTCAAACCGCCCAATTGGAGCCTTTGTCCATCAGGGTGAAAAGCTGTTGGTGCAGGTGGAAAAGGATGCAGCAGGCAGGAAAGGTGCACGGCTGACAGGGGTTATTGAGCTTCCTGGAAAGAATATCATCTATATGCCAAACGGCAAATACATAGCAGTGTCAAAAAAAGCAGAATCCGCCCAAACCAGGGAGAAATGGCGAGAGTTTATAAGCCAGGTAAAAACATTCGAGGAGGGCATCATTTTCCGAACAGAAGGCTTGGTTCAGCCAGAGGAAATCATCATCCAGGAGCTGGAGCAGCAGCGAAGTCAGTATGCTGAATTGCTGAAAAAAGTCTCCACAATGAAAAAACCGGGACTCATTTTCAACAGAGATTATTTTTTTGAACAGGCACTATCTGCGCTTGCATCTGTCAGAAATGGTGTCGTGATAGTGGATGATCTGGCGTTCAAGAAAAAAATCGAACCTTATATTCCCGCAGCTATTGAGCTTGAATTTTATCATGAAAAACAAGCTATTTTTGCTGGCTATAACATCGAAGCGGAGATGGAGCGGCTGCTGAAACGAATTGTGTGGCTGGATAAAGGTGCCTATATGGTTATCGACCAGACCGAGGCCTTTGCGATCATCGATGTAAACACTGGCAAATTTTCCGGTAAAACCGATTTGCGGGACACAGTCATGGAAACGAATAGGAAGGCAGCGATAGAAGCGGCGCGGCAGCTGAGGCTCAGGGACATAGCCGGTATTATATTGATCGATTTTATCGATATGCAAAGCGATGACGAGCGGGACAGAGTATGGAAAACACTTCAAAAAGAATTGATCCATGATGAACGCAGAACTCGGATTGTCGGTTTCACGGAACTTGGAATTCTTCAGCTAACAAGGAAAAAGACGAAACAGTCAATGGCCGAAACACTGACAGAAGCATGCGGGACATGCGGCGGCTCGGGGCAGGTGCTAAGCTCAGAAACAATTGCTTACAGGCTTGAGCGTGAACTGTGGGAATACAAAAATTCGGACTATGAGGAAATCCTTATTGCGGCAACAGATGAAGTGATGGGACATTTTTGCGGAGACGGAGATATTCATAAATCGAGGCTTGAAACAGCACTTGGCTTTAAAATTAAATTTTCGGTGTCAACTGCGGCGAAGCCTTTTTATAAAATTCTTCAAGCTGGTGCTTCGACGACAGAACAAGATTAAATCAAAGACGATTGAATACAGGTTGACATTTATGCAAGGCATATGATAGTATTTTAATGTTATTGTTTGTAGCACCCGTGCTACAACCGCTCACAACAGGTCATTAAGCTTTGCGATCTGCAAACGCCTGCTGATGGCGAGTCTGAGTCTAATGAGGAGGTGCACTGGAATGTACGCAATTATCGAAACTGGCGGCAAGCAAGTAAAGGTAGAAGAAGGTCAAGCAATCTACATTGAAAAGCTAAACGCTGCTGAAGGCGAAATGGTAACTTTTGATAAAGTTCTTTTTGTAGGTGGCGAGAACGTTAAAGTTGGTAGCCCAGTAGTGGAAGGCGCAACTGTAACTGCTAAAGTGGAAAAGAATGGCCGACAAAAGAAAATTATCGTTTTCAAGTACAAAGCGAAAAAGAACAATCGTAAAAAGCAAGGCCATCGTCAGCCTTTCACAAAAGTTGTGATTCAACAGATCAACGCTTAATTAAAGGCGGATTGCCATGATTACTGCAACGATTACTCGTACAAAATCCGGAAGCATCCAATCGTTTACGATTAGCGGCCACGCTGGATATGCTACTAAAGGCAGCGACATTGTCTGTGCAGGGGTTTCGACCATCTCGATTGGGACAGTCAATTCCATCATTGGATTGACAGGAATCACACCGGACATTGAGCAGGGTGCAGATGGTTTTCTCCGCTGTGAAATTCCGGACAATTTGTCTGAGGATACACAGGAGAAAATTCAGCTGCTCCTCGAAAGCATGGTCATTACATTGCAATCGATGGAAAAAGAGTACGGAAAGCACATAAAATTAACCTTCAAAAAGTAGGAGGTGGAACAAATGTTAAGATTAGATCTTCAATTCTTCGCTTCTAAGAAGGGTGTAGGTTCAACTAGAAACGGACGTGACTCAATCGCAAAGCGTCTAGGCGCTAAGCGTGCAGATGGTCAATTCGTAACTGGTGGTTCTATCCTTTACCGTCAGCGCGGAACGAAAATTTACCCAGGCGTAAACGTGGGTAAAGGTGGAGATGACACTCTATTCGCTAAGGTTGACGGCGTTGTTAAATTCGAACGTCTTGGCCGCGACCGCAAGCAAGTAAGTGTTTATCCAGCAGCTCAAGAAGCGTAAGCTAAAGAGAAGCCCTAACCACTTCGGTTAGGGTTTTCTTTCTTTTCTTTAAGGTACCCTATATAATACATAATTTGCTTACGCAGAATGGCTTTTTTGTTATACTTACTTAAAGCAAGTCTCATGAGCAGGGAGAATATGTATGAAAAAAGAGTGGAATACAATTGAAGTTTTGCGTCATGAGCGCCATGACTGGATGAACAAGCTTCAATTAATTAAAGGAAATTTATCGCTGAATAAAGTGGACCGGGCTAAAGAGATCATTGAAGAAATTATCATGGAAGCCAGGCAGGATGCAAAGCTATCAAATTTACATCTTCCTCAGTTTGCCTCTACATTGTTAACCTGCAATTGGGAGTGTCACCATTTCCTACTGGAATACGAAGTCATGAACTCCCATACCTTCCACTGCATAGATGACCAGCTGTTAACGGACTGGACAGAGCAACTTTTTGAAACATTGAATTCTTCCATAGAACCATATCAGGAAAACCATCTCTCTGTCACAATTGAACCACAGGAGAAAGGAATCGGGTTCTTTTTTGATTTTAGCGGAATAATAAAGGATAAAAATCGCCTAGTAAGCTTTCTCGATCAGCAACCAGGAAAGAATCTGGAGATCATCTCGGCTGGAATGCTCGAAGGAGAACTGACAATTGAAGTTTTCATGAAAACACTCTAGGGAAACAGTAATAGCGAAAACTAAATTCAGACAGGTGGTAATGACATAATGTTTGTCGATCAAGTGAAAATTTATGTAAAAGGCGGGGACGGCGGCGATGGCATGGTCGCGTTTCGGCGTGAAAAATATGTACCGAAGGGCGGCCCGGCTGGCGGGGATGGAGGCAACGGCGCAAATGTAATTTTCCAGGTAGAGGAAGGGCTGCGTACGCTGATGGATTTCCGATACCAACGCCATTTTAAGGCACCACGCGGCGAGCATGGTATGTCTAAAAACCAGCATGGAAAAAATTCAAAGGATATGATCGTAAAGGTTCCCCCAGGGACAATCGTGTCTGATGTGGAAACGGGCGTAATTATTGCGGATTTGGTGGAGCATGGACAGCAGGCAGTCATCGCAAAGGGCGGACGCGGCGGACGTGGAAATTCACGATTCGCCACTCCTGCCAATCCGGCTCCTGAGCTTTCTGAAAAAGGGGAGCCAGGCCAGGAACGCGAAATCATGATGGAATTAAAGCTGTTGGCGGATGTAGGTTTAGTAGGTTTCCCGAGCGTTGGGAAATCGACGTTATTATCCGTAGTGTCAGCAGCTAGGCCGAAAATTGCTGAATATCACTTCACGACTATCGCTCCCAATTTGGGAATGGTTGAAACCGAGGACGGAAGAAGCTTTGTTTTGGCAGATTTGCCAGGACTGATTGAGGGAGCGCACTCCGGAGTCGGGCTTGGTCATCAGTTCCTTCGTCACATTGAACGGACAAGGGTGATCATTCACGTTATCGATATGGCAGCGACAGAAGGACGAGATCCTTACGAAGATTATTTGACCATCAATAATGAATTGAAAGAATACAATTTAAGGCTGACGGAAAGGCCGCAAGTCATTGTCGCAAATAAAATGGACATGCCGAATGCGGAAGAAAACCTCAAAGTGTTCAAAGAAAAGGTTGGGGACGAACATCTTGTTTTCCCTATCTCAGCTGTTACGAGAGAAGGTTTGCGTGAATTAATTTTTGCGGTAGCAGACCTAATTGATCAAACGCCTGAATTCCCTCTCATGGAGGAAGAAGTATTGGAAAATGATGAAACTCGAGTGATGTACAAACATGTTAAAGCAGAACAGGAATTTCAGATTACCCGTGAACCGGATGGAACATTTGTCATTTCCGGAGACAGTATTGAAAGGCTGTTCAAAATGACCGATTTTTCAAGAGATGAATCTGTCCAAAGATTTGCCCGCCAGATGCGTGGAATGGGCATTGACGATGCTCTCCGTGAAAGAGGAGCAAAAGACGGGGATACGGTCAAGTTGCTTGAATATGAATTTGAATTCGTGGAGTAGCCCTCAGGTGGTGACAGCGAGTCGGTTAACCAGGCAATGGTTAATCGGCTTTCCTCTTTCAAGTAGGCAAGCATTCTGATGGGGTGATATGAGATGAAGCAATTTCAAGATAAAAAATTCTATCTTGTTCGGGAAGATGTCCTGCCGGAAGCAATGAAAAAAACGCTTGAGGCAAAGGAAATGATTGAGCGCGGCAAGGCGGAGTCGGTTTGGGATGCAGTCCAACGGGTCGATTTAAGCAGGAGCGCATTTTACAAATACCGTGATACTGTTTTTCCGTTTCATACGATTGTAAAAGAGCGGATCATTTCGCTGTTTTTTCAGCTTGAAGACAGGTCGGGAACGCTATCGGAACTGCTGGGCACTGTAGCGAATACCGGCTGCAATGTTTTAACCATCCATCAGACGATTCCCCTGCAGGGGCGGGCGAATGTGACACTGAGCTTAAATATCACCGAAATGAGAGTGGAAATGGACGAGCTGCTCACGCGACTGAGAAAACTGGAGTTTGTTGAAAAAGTTGAAGTATTAGGAACAGGAGCTTAAAAGCAACGGGGAGGATTGAACTTGAAAATAGGATATCTTGGACCGGAAGCAACGTTTACGGACTATGCAGTCCGGCAATTGTTTCCTGAAGCGGAGCGAATTCCGTTTGTGAGTATACCAGAATGCATGGATGCTGCAACAGCAGGGGAAATTGATGCAGCAATCGTCCCATTGGAAAATTCGATTGAGGGGTCCGTTAATCTCACCATTGACTATTTAGTGCATGAAACCGACCTTCAGATTGTAGGAGAAGCGGTGGTGCCCATCAGGCAGCATCTGCTTGTTCATCCGAACCATCTCGACAAGTGGAAGGAAGTGCAATTGATTTGCAGCCATCCACACGCACTGGCACAATGCCATAAATTTTTACATAAAGAATTCAAAGGAATCCCTCTTGAGCATATGTCATCTACAGCTGCAGCGGCTAAATTTGTACAGAGCCATCCGGAACGAAACATCGCAGCAATCGCAAACAGCCTTGCTGGTGAGGAGTATGGTTTAGCTTTGGCGCAGCAAAACATCCATGACTACAGCTATAACCATACCGTATTTGCTGTGCTGGCGAAGTCAGGCGAGAGCATTTCCATCGATCCAACCGTGGAGTCCAAAACAAGCTTGATGGTTACTCTGCCTTCGGATCACGCAGGAACTTTGCATCAAGTATTATCTGCTTTCTCTTGGCGAAAGCTCAATTTGTCTAAAATCGAATCACGCCCAATGAAAACAGGGTTGGGAAAATATTTTTTCATTATTGATATTAATTTGAAAATCGATGATGTATTAATTCCTGGAGCGATTGCAGAACTAGAGGCATTAGGCTGTACGGTTAAAATGCTCGGAAGTTATTCCAGCTATAAAATTTAGAAAGATCCATCAGCGATTGATGGATCTTTTTCCTATTCTAAATCAATTAAAAAGTTCGCTTTTCTTAGCGTTTGCTCTGCTTCATCAAGCATCTTCTCCGTTGGGGCAGAAATGGTGTGCAGATGGATGCCGCCGGTTAACTCTGATAAATAAGAAGCATTGGTGGATCGTATTTTTTCGATGAATTGCTTTACTTCATAACGGTTTGAGACCATGATGGAGGCAGTTAAGTCTCCGTAAACTGGGTGTTCGATTTTTACATCTTTCACCGTAACGCCATGATCAACGAGCAGCAGAAGTTCTTCTTCCGTCCTATTAGGATCGTGAGAGCAAGCAATTGTTCGTTCTGCTCCAGTTGGCCGGGAAGCGTGCATATATAAATATCCCTGGCTTGTAGCAATGATTGGTTCATTCCTGGCTTTCAGCAGGGTAATATCTCCGACAATGACCTGCCTGCTGACATTGGCAATTGCAGCGAGCTCGCTGCCGGTAATTGGCGATTGGCTTGCCTGCAGGCGCCTCAGGATGAAATTCCTGCGTTCATCTCCAAGGATTTTGGTAGGATTGCTCATAACCGATCTCTCCTTCGACTTCTTCATTCGAAATTCTATCATAAATCGGCTTGAAGCGAAACAGTCTTGGTTTTGGAAGCGATTAACGTCAGCACTTTCCCGAGCTCGATCACATCCTCTTCCACTGTATCTCTACCGAATGAAATCCTGAAAAACCCCTTTGCCTCCTTGCCTTTGATTCCCATTGCCACCATCGATTTTGCCGGTGTTAACATGCCGGTATGGCAGGCCGTTCCGGTTGAAATCGCGAATCCCCAGCGGTTGCATTCGAGCATGACCATTTGTCCTTCCAAACCATGCAGCGACATTCCCACAATTCCCGGCAGCTGTTTTTCCCGATCCGCACCGAATATTACAAATGATCCATTTATCTCCGCAAGTGCATGGAGGAGAGCTGTCCTTAATGTTTGGAGTCTGGCTTGGTCAGTTAGAATACGAGAATATGCTTTTTGTGCCGCTGCTGTCATCGCGGCTATTCCTGGGACATTGACTGTTCCTGGCCTGAAGCCCTTTTCATGGACTGTCCCAACAATGTATGGTTTCCAGGCAAGTTTCGGATGGACATAAGCCACACCAGTTCCTTTTGGTCCGTAAAACTTATGACCGGAAATGGACAGGGCATCGACAGAACGGGCCAGAGAATCTAAGGGTATTTTTCCAAAAGTTTGTACGCAGTCCGTGTGGATCAGGATTCCTTTTTGCCTGCAATGGGTAGCGATAGTTTTTACCGGCTGAAGTGTTCCAATTTCCGGATTTCCATGCTGAATGGAAACAAGCACAGTATCAGGTCGGACAGCATGGATGAAACTTTCAACCTTGATCAATCCGTCTTTTTCCAATGGCAGGTAGGTGACCTCCCAGCCTTCCGCCTCCAGCTTTTTCATCAGGTTATAAACGGAGGAATGTTCAGCAGCACCGGTAATAAGATGATTGCCCTTTTTTGTTTTTGCCGAAAGAAGAGCGATAATTCCGAGATAGTTCGCCTCAGAACCCCCGCTTGTAAAATAAACCCCTGCTTCTTCTACTTCAAGTAGACGTGAAAATTCCTGTCTGCAACTCTCAAGAAGATTGGCAGCTGCACTGCCTGCTTCATGAAGGCTCTGGCTGTTTCCAAAGTAATCAGTCGAGGCTTTGAGATAAATATCGGCGGCATCCCGGTCAAGCGGGCAAGTTGCTGCGTAATCGAAGTATTTCATAGCGAGCTCCTCCGCATTCATTATTTAGGTTCTGGTTTCATAATGAGAAACATGTGCCTTTAAAAGGGAAATCCTCGGCATTATGGTTACAAAAAGGCAAAACATGTGCCTTTAAAAGGGAAATCCTCGGCATCACGGTCACAAGTAGACGAAATATGTGCCCGAAAAAGAGAAATCCTCGGCACCACGGTCACAAAAAGGCGAAATATGTGCCCGAAAACAAGAAATCCTCGGCACCACGGTCACAAAAAGGCGAAATATGTGCCCGAAAACAAGAAATCCTCGGCACCATGGTCACAAAAAGGCGAAATATGTGCCCGAAAACAAGAAATCCTCGGCATTACGGAACATATGCCAACTTTACACATTCACTGTCCTGTATTGGTTTCAAATGATTCATCAAAATAAAAGTTCTTGTCAATAGTGTAAAACTGTGTAAATATATATGTCAAGACACCTGTTAATCCAGGAGGATAACAATCTATGAAACAATTTGACGTAATTATTATTGGCAGCGGTATTGCTGCTTTGCAGTTGGCCAATAAGTTAACGAAGGATTTAAATGTGATTATTCTCACAAAAGAGGAGCTGACTTCAGGAAATTCTTACCTCGCCCAAGGTGGTGTCGCAGCAGCGGTTGCTCCAAATGACGATCCCTACTTACATTATCTCGACACGTTAGAAGCAGGTGCCCACCATAATGATCCGGAAGCTGTTAAGGAAATGACCAAAAAAGCACCTGAGCTGATCAATGGCTTATGGCAATCAGGCTGCCGGTTTGATGATGATGGGAAAGGCAAGCTGCTTTTGGGAATGGAAGGAGCCCATAGCAAAAACAGAATCGTCCACAGTGGCGGAGATGAAACCGGGAAGCATCTGGTGGAATTTTTAATCGAAAGGCTGGAGGCCAACATTTCCATCGAAGTCTCCACTTTCGTTTATGAATTGGTTTTAAACAAAGAAAAAACTCGGTGTATGGGCGCAAAGGCGAAGCTTCCAGATGGAACGAATGAAATCTATATGGCACCCCATGTGGTTCTGGCTACAGGTGGTTGCGGCCAGGTATTTGCTTTTACCTCTAATGCAGAAACTGCCAGCGGAGATGGAATTGCCCTCGCCTATCGAGCCGGAGCTGAACTCGCCGATATGGAATTTGTCCAGTTCCACCCTACATTGCTTTATGTCGCAGGAAAGACGCATGGCCTTATTTCAGAAGCAGTCAGAGGTGAGGGAGCAGTTCTTGTCACGGCTGAAGGAAAAAGAATCATGGAAGGCATTCATCCGTTAAAGGACCTGGCACCGCGGCATATTGTTTCGCAAACCATTTATGATTACTCGCGAAAAGGAATCCACGTCTTCCTAGATCTATCCTCCATCCCGAATTTTGGCTCAAGGTTCCCGACGGTTAGCAAGCTCTGCAGGGATCATGGGATAAATATAGAAAATGATCTGATTCCTGTAGTACCTGGGAGCCATTTTATCATGGGCGGGGTGAAGACTGACTTACAGGGACGAACGAGCATTCGCGGATTATACGCAATAGGCGAAGTTGCTTGTACCGGCGTCCATGGCGCGAATAGACTGGCCAGCAATTCTTTATTAGAAGGCATGTTTATCGGAGGCAAGCTCGCTGACTGGATCAACAGCTACCGAGCTAACAGGGTGGACAGCAACGATATCCACATTACTGAAAAAAACTTCTACAATGGTGAACTACCAGAACCAGAAATTCTCAAACTTTCAATGATGAACCGTACCGGGATTGTTAGGACGAAGGAGCTGCTCACGATCCAAGCAGAGTGGCTGTCACAATTTCATCTGGAAAAATGGCTTGATGCCACGATTGATTATCTATCTGCCTCAACAGTAAACAGATTATTTATGTATATTACCGCGTCCCTGATCACCTGGTCCGCTTTGGAAAGAACAGAAAGCAGGGGCGGACATTTTCGGGAAGATTTCCCTAACGAAGATCATGCCAACTGGATGAAAAAACAAATCATTCAGCAACGAATAAACAAAAAGGATGAGAAGGATGAATCTAATCAAACTTCGCTTGTTGCTCGAACAATTTTTTATTGAAGATATCGGCGAGAGGGATGTTACTAGTGAATTGATATTTGGCAATGAAAGCAGAGGAAGTCTTGTTTTACTAGCAAAGGATGAAGGGGTTTTCTGCGGAGAAAAAATCATCCGTATTGGCTTTGAGATGCTCGATGAAAGCAGCCAGGTTATCATGAAGGTGAAGGATGGCGAAAAAGTTGGCATAGGACAGGAATTAGCCTATATAACAGGCAGGATTTCCGACCTGCTAAAAGCGGAAAGAGTCGTTCTGAACCTCGTCCAGCGAATGAGCGGGATTGCGACGAAAACAGAGGAAGCAGTCCGTGCATTGGACAGCGAAAATACGAGAATTTGTGACACACGAAAAACGACCCCGGGGCTTCGAATGCTCGAAAAATATGCGGTTCGATGCGGCGGCGGATTCAACCATCGCTATGGATTATATGACGCCGTGATGATCAAGGACAACCACATCGCTTTCGCCAGTTCGATTCGCAATGCAGTTGAAGCAGTTCGGTCTAGCCTTGGGCATATGGTGAAGGTAGAGGTGGAAATTGAAACAAAAGACCAACTCCTGGAAGCAATCGAGGCAAAGGTTGATTGCATCATGTTTGATAACAGAACGCCAAAACAAATCGAAGAATGGATGGCCTATGTCCCGGAAGGCATCTTAACAGAAGCATCCGGAGGAATTACCCTTGATACTCTCGGTAGTTACAGAAATTGCGGAGTTGATTATATTTCCCTTGGATTCTTGACACATTCTGTAAAATCTTTGGATATTAGCGCTAAAGTAAAGGCGGAAACGAAAGGGGATGCACAGTATGAATATATTGGAGGCGCTCGAAGTTAAATCCAGGATGCTTCCTGAAAAATACCGAAATATGTCTGTCCAGGAGCTAGAGGATTTGATCAGGGGTATCAAGGGGAAAATGGGCAAAAAATTGTTCCTACCCGGACATCATTATCAAAAAGATGAAGTCCTTCAATTTGCCGATGCGACAGGTGATTCATTAAAGCTGGCCCAGGTGGCTGCCGAAAACAAAGAAGCGGAGCATATTATTTTTTGCGGGGTTCATTTCATGGCGGAGACAGCTGATATTTTAACAACCGAAAATCAGAAGGTTTACCTCCCAGATATGCGAGCTGGCTGTTCAATGGCGGATATGGCAAATATTTATCAGACAGAAAGAGCATGGGAATTCCTTCAGGTACTGTTTGGCGATACCATTTTCCCTTTGACATATGTGAATTCTACAGCAGCGATTAAATCATTTGTCGGCGCAAATGGTGGGGCAACTGTTACATCGTCCAATGCGGAGAAGATGGTTCGCTGGGCTTTTTCAAAAAAAGACCGCCTGCTATTCCTTCCAGACCAGCATTTAGGCAGGAATACTGCTTTTACTATCGGGATCGGGCTTGATGAAATGGCCGTATATAATCCAGTTGAAAACATTCTTGAGTACGATGGTCCTCTTGAAAAAGTGAAGGTAATCCTCTGGAAAGGACATTGTTCGGTCCATGAGAATTTTGCCGTCAAAAACGTAGAAGAGGTCCGTCAAACATACCCTGATATGAAAATCATTGTCCATCCGGAATGCCGTCGTGAAGTAGTAGAAATGTCTGACATGGCAGGATCGACTAATTATATTATTGAAGCAATAAAAACGGCCTCTTCAGGCTCATCATGGGCCATTGGGACAGAAATGAATTTGGTAAACAGGCTGATAGCACAGCATCCTGATAAGCACATCATTTCGTTGAACCCTCATATGTGTCCATGTTTAACGATGAACAGAATCGACCTGCAGCATCTTGCCTGGAGTCTTGAATCGGTTTTCTCAGGCAAGGAGATCAACCTGATAAAAGTCGATGAAGAAATTGCATCGAACGCAAAGCTTGCCTTAAATCGCATGCTTTTACAATCATAAATGGCATCCTTCTCATATTGAGGAGGATTTTTTTCAAAATTAGACAGTATTAAAATTCTTTGAGAATTGTCCAGCTCCAGCGCCTAGCCCCTCGAGTCGCTTCGGTCCTGCCAATGAAGTCAAAGAACGACTTCACTGGCAGGCCCTCCAGCGCTTGTCAGGGCTGACCAAGGCGCTTGCGCTTTTCTTTTGGAAAGGCTTAATTTTCCTGTGCGAAACATATTTATATACATAGATGCATAAGTTTTTTTGAAGATTGTTAGCAATTTGCCCACACCAACATAGAATATATGGACTTATGCCATAGGAGGGAATCAGAGTGAAAATCCATATCGTACAGAAAGGGGATACTCTTTGGAAGATCGCCAAGAAGTACGGCGTGAACTTTGAAGAGCTGAAACAGTTAAACGCACAGCTCAGCAACCCTGATATGATTATGCCCGGTATGAAAATAAAAGTTCCAACTGGTGGAGGCACAATAAAGAAAGAAGCTCCAATAGTAGGTGGAACGCCTCAAGCAAAAATCAATATGGGTGGCAAAAAGGAAATGCCGATTGCCAAAGAGAAACCGATGCCAATTCCACAAGGTAAGAAAGAGGCTCCTGTTAAAGAACAGCCGAAAAAGGAAATGCCAAAACCTGTTCCAAAGGAAGAACCAGTTAAACCATATAAACCTAAAATGCCAGTGCAAATCAAGCCGGAAATTGATATCAACAATTACTATATGATGAACATGGCTAATATGCAGTTCCCGCCACAGCCAAAATCCCAGCCAAAATCACAGCATAAACCTCAGCCGAAAGCCCAGCCGCAGCTCCCGCCAAAACCAGAAAATATTTTTCCAGAAGTGAAACCAGAGGCAAAGCAAATAAAACCGCAGGTTAAACCAGAGCTTAAACCCTTGCCGCAAAAGGTGGAGGGAAAGCAAAAGATAAAATCAGAAATTAAACCAGATATCAAAATAGAAAAGAATGAATTTATGGATGAATCACCATCTATGATGCCATTCGTTCAAGGAGGATACCAACAGCCAATGATTCCTTACCCATATAATTATTATCCAGGTGCACCTTCTATGTCGGGTCCTGCTTATGGTTATCCAGAAGCCCACCAAATGCCCAATCCCCAGGTGCAGGGAGTTTCCCAGTATCCAGGTATGATGCCTAACATGGCATTGCCGGTAGAGGATATGGAATCCTCCTCATTTGCAATGATGCAGAATTCGGTTATGGGGGAAAATATGCCTCAATATGCTGCACCGCAAATGACTGGACCGACTTTTTATGGTGTGCCGATTTCACCTGTAATGCCTGGTCCTGGCTACATCCCTCAGCCATCTCAGATACCCATGCCAGAGGCAGGAGGAATGATGCCGGGGCAAATGCCGATGATGCCGCAAAACGCAGGAATGATGGAAAATCAAATGCCACAGGTCGCGGGAATGATGGAGGAAGAATCATCAGAAATGCCGATGATGCCTCAGATGCCGCAAGCAGGAGGAATGATGGAAAACCAAATGCCGTATAGCGGAGGAATGATGCCAGGGAACATGCCTCAGATGCCGCAGGTCGGCGGAATGATGGAAAACCAAATGCCGTATAGCGGAGGAATGATGCCAGGGAATATGCCTCAGATGCCGCAGGTTGGCGGAATGATGGAAAACCAAATGCCGTATAGCGGAGGAATGATGCCAGGGAACATGCCTCAGATGCCGCAGGTTGGCGGAATGATGGAAAACCAAATGCCGTATAGCGGAGGAATGATGCCAGGGAATATGCCTCAGATGCCGCAGGTCGGAGGAATGATGGAAAACCAAATGCCGAATAACTGGGGAATGATGCCAGGGAACATGCCAATGATGCCGCAGGTTGGCGGAATGATGCAGAATCCTATGATGCCTAAGCAAGCAGTTCAAGGTGCAATGGGTGATTGTGGCTGTGACAGCACAATGGCTAGCCCTTATGGCATGTATGAACCTGGAATGCACCCTCATCAAATGATGCCTTATGGCTATCCGGGTGGACCTGGAATGCACCCTCATCAAATGATGCCTTATGGCTATCCGGGTGGACCTGGAATGCATCCTCATCAAATGATGCCTTATGGCTATCCAGGCGGACCTGGAATGCATATGCAGCCGCATTACGGCAACCAAATGGGCATGGGGCCTGGTTTCATGGATCCATATGGAGCAGGTGCGATGGGTGGAGAATACGGAATGCCATTGCCAAGGTCTAATGACGAAGAGAGCAATGAATATTAACATCAGGAGAGGAGGAGACGATTATTTTTTAAATCGTCTCTTCTCTTATTTAAACAGCGAGTTGGACGGAACTATTCATAGCATCAAACCATTGAGAGGAAATGTCTATCTTGTCGACACCCAAGATTCCCGATTCATTTTAAAAGGATATCAAGAATTAAGAAAATTAAAGATTCAGGAGGCATTTACTTCCTCTTTGAGACATGCCGGCTTTGACTCTTCCTATAAATTTTTAAGGATGAAATCAATTCTTCCATTTCAGGGTTTATATTATGGCTGTATTGAATACTTGAAACAACAGGAAAAGGGATTTGACTATGGGACACAATCAGAAAGAGACGAAGGAGTCGCGCTTCTTAGTAAATTCCATGATCATTCTGGATTGCTAGTGCCATCCTTTACAGGAATGCTTCCAAAAGCAGATTTGGCGAGAAAATGGCAGCACCGAAAGGATGAATTCACTAAAAATTTGCCAGTTGTCCATTTTTATGTGAATAGCGCTGTCACCAACGAAATCCTTGGTTGGGCGGAGGTTTCTTTAAGCCATTTTTCCGCTTTAAAAACAGAGCTTGAACAGGAGCAGCCAACGATCCTTCATGGCGATGTTGCGCATCATAATTTTCTTCGAGCAAAAGGGGGAAAGCTTTATTTAATTGATTTTGATTTGATCAGCATAGGACCAAGAGCGTATGATATGCTTCAGTACGCCAACCGAATTCTGCCTTATCTGGATTGGAATTTCGACTCCTTGAAAAAAATTTTTTATTTTAAAAAATGGCTTCGTTACGAATCGTTTTTATACGGTCTATTGTATCCAGCAGATATCTTAAGAGAATGGAACCGGCTAGTAAGAGAACAAAATCCTATTCCCCCAATCAGACTTTCCCCATTGGTTGACATGACGATCAACCAGTTCCAACAAAGGAAAAAATTTTTAGCTGACGTTCAATCAGAACTAGCAAAATAAATTAGCGATTTCAGCAACGGATAATTAAGATCTGATTGGCTATACTAGTAGTGAAAAAGAATTTGTCAAATAAGAGAGGTGGACGGCAGTGGCTTCAATCATTTATATCAAAGCGTTCAGCACAGCTGTATTGCTCCTTATCAGTCTATCGGGAGCTGATCCAGTACTTTCCTCAGGGCAGGTTCATGCTGAGAAGCCTGGTGAAGCAGTCCATGAAAACAATGAACCTCTTAAGGTGACAATCATTTTACAGAGAGTGTATCTTGATGGTGAAATCAGTGAAGAAAAAGTCGTTGAGACGATTTGGTCGTTAGAAGACTTTTGGACAAAATATGAAAAATGGCAGCTTGTTGATATGGAAGCAAAGAAGGCAGTGTTTAGGCAGGAAGTTGATGATATTTCCCCCCTTTTAAAGGCAAATGGATATTTTGGACTGTCAGATGATGGGATATTGACAATTTTTAACGGAAGGCCGAATGGCTCGAAAATCATTCAATCTTTCTTTCAAATCGATCTAGGCAAACTCGAGAGCATCAAGCGAGATGAATTGAAAAAGGGAATCCCGATCCGTAGCAAACAATGCTATGAAGAGGTATTAGAAACTTTTAAACCATATACGGTGAATGACATACAATAAAGAGCCGGGAGGACTGGCTCTTATTTGCATTTTAGTGGTTTTTTTAAAAGAAAATGATCGTATGTTCGCCTATTTGCATATTTTAGTTCATTCCTTTAAATGGAGTGTGGTAAAATGAGGTACAGCAAAGCAGAGGAGCGAGCGTATTGTATGAATTTATGAAAGGCACTGTCGATTTTGTCGGTCCTGAATATATAGTGATTGAAAATATGGGGATTGGTTATCAAATTTTCACGCCAAATCCCTTTGTATTCACCAAAGAAGCAGGAAAAGAAATTCAAATTTATACTTACCATTATGTCCGTGAAGATCTTATTTCTCTTTATGGGTTCAAGACGAGAGAGGAAAAGGCACTCTTCACCAGGCTATTGAACGTATCAGGAATTGGTCCAAAGGGGGCGCTGGCCATCCTTGCTTCAGGAGAGCCCGGCCAGGTAGTCCAAGCGGTTGAAAAGGAGGATGAAGACTTCCTTATCAAATTTCCTGGAGTAGGAAAGAAGACTGCAAGACAAATGATCCTTGATTTAAAAGGAAAACTGCATGATCTTGTGCCAGATTCTTTCCCTACTCTATTTAATGCCGAAGAGGTGGCTGCGGCTATTTCCGAGTCTCATGAATTAGAGGAAGCATTGCTTGCATTAAAGGCACTTGGTTATTCAGAAAAGGAAATCCGCAGAATTTCTCCGGAATTAAGAGCGGAACAATTGACGACAGACCAATATATCAAGAAAGCACTGCAAAAACTGTTAAAATAAATTAGGCGACAATCAATTAGCAGTTTTGATTATCCAGCATAAAAGTAGGTGAGAAACGGATGGAAGAACGTATCATCTCCAGTGGAGCGGGCGAGCAGGATCTTTCATTTGAGCAAAGCCTGCGACCCCAGACATTGAGACAATATATTGGCCAGGATAAAGTAAAAGCCAATCTTGCAGTGTTTATTGAAGCAGCCAAACTCAGGCGGGAATCGCTTGACCACGTTCTGCTCTATGGGCCGCCCGGCTTGGGAAAGACGACACTGGCAGCGATCATCGCTAATGAAATGGGTGTCAATCTAAGGACAACTTCAGGTCCGGCCATTGAAAGGCCTGGTGATGTAGCGGCTATTTTAACGGCTTTGGAACCTGGCGATGTTTTGTTCATTGATGAGATTCACAGGCTGCCAAGGACGATTGAAGAAGTACTCTATCCAGCAATGGAGGATTTTTGCCTTGATATTGTCATTGGAAAAGGACCGAGTGCCCGTTCTGTCCGGCTTGATCTGCCTCCGTTCACGCTTGTTGGTGCGACGACCCGTGCAGGCTCCCTTTCTGCCCCATTAAGAGACAGGTTTGGAGTTTTGAGTCGTTTGGAGTACTATAATGAGTCACAGCTAACTGATATTGTCGTCAGGACTGCGGAACTTTTGGAAACAGAGATAGATTGGCTTGCGGCACAGGAACTTGCGAGAAGGTCGCGTGGAACACCAAGGATCGCTAATCGTCTATTAAAACGTGTACGTGATTTTGCCCAGGTTCGGGGCAATGGTGCGGTAGAGGAAACAATTGCCAGGGAAGCATTGGAGCTTATGCAAGTCGACCGTTTGGGCCTGGATCATATCGATCATAAATTGCTCAAAGGGATTATTGAAAAATATCGGGGCGGTCCTGTTGGCATAGAGACGATCTCTGCAACGATTGGGGAAGAATCTCAAACAATTGAAGATGTGTATGAGCCATATCTATTGCAGATCGGGTTTTTGCAGAGGACCCCTAGGGGAAGAATGGTTACGGAGGCAGTATACCGGCATTTTGAGATGGAGGTGCCAGAACGATGACAGGAGCAGCGAAATTCGTTATGATCGCCGGAGCAGTCATCTTCATCATTGGCTTTGTTATGCAATTTGTCCATATAGGAAGACTGCCAGGGGATATTGTCATTAAAAAAGGAAATACCACGTTTTATTTTCCGATTGTGACATCCATCCTCGCAAGCATCATCTTATCAGCGATCTTTTATTTTATCGGCAGGTTTAGATGAGAATGTAAGGCCAAATTAAGAAATTAGTAAGGGTGACAACATGAAAGTAGATCTGTTTGATTTTCATTTGCCGGAGGAACTGATTGCCCAGACACCGCTGGAACAAAGAGCGGAAAGCAGGTTAATGGTCTTGAATAAAGAATCGGGCAGCGTGGAACATGATATTTTCAAGAATATTAAAAACTACCTCCATCCAGGCGATTGCCTCGTACTGAACGATACAAAGGTTCTTCCTGCCAGGCTTTTTGGTATAAAAGCGGACACAGGAGCCAAAATTGAAGTACTGCTCCTAAAACAACTTGAAGGTGATGAGTGGGAAACGCTTGTCAAGCCGGCAAAGCGAGTGAAGAAAGGCACAAAAATTGTTTTTGGGGATGGCCTTTTGACAGCAGTATGCACCGGGGAAGAGGACCATGGCGGCAGAGATCTGAAGTTTTCATATGAAGGGATATTCTATGAAGTTCTTGAACAGCTGGGCGAGATGCCGCTCCCTCCTTATATAAAGGAACAGCTTGAGGATAAGGACAGGTACCAGACTGTGTTTGCCAGAGAAAGAGGTTCTGCAGCAGCCCCAACTGCGGGCTTGCATTTTACAGAGGAACTGCTGGAAGAAATCAAGGAAACCGGAATCCATATCGCCTTTATTACTCTTCATGTCGGTCTGGGAACGTTCAGGCCTGTCAGCGTCGATTCTATTGAAGAACACGATATGCATTCAGAATTTTATCAAGTCACAGAAGGTACTGCATTGCTTTTGAATAAGGTCCGCGAGCAGGGTGGACGAATCATCACAGTGGGAACGACGTCGACGCGGACACTGGAAACGATCGCGACAGCAAATGAAGGTAAATTTGTTGCGGAAAATGGTTGGACAAATATTTTCATCTACCCGGGGTATGAATTCAAGGCAATCGACGGGATGATCACGAACTTCCACTTGCCAAAGTCGACACTGATTATGCTGGTAAGTGCTTTGGCTGGACGAGAAAATGTCCTGAATGCGTATGATAAAGCAGTAAAGGAAAAATATCGCTTTTTCAGTTTTGGAGATGCGATGCTGATTCTTTAGAAAAGAAACGATGAATGATGAACTTTTGGAAGGAGCTTAAACATTGTCAGCAATCCGTTACGAATTAATTAAAACCTGTAAGCAGACAGGGGCGAGACTTGGCCGTGTGCATACACCGCACGGCTCTTTTGAAACCCCTGTCTTCATGCCCGTTGGAACACTGGCGACAGTCAAAACAATGTCACCAGAGGAATTGGTCCAAATGGGGGCTGGAATTATTTTGAGCAACACCTATCATCTTTGGCTGAGGCCGGGTCATGACATCATCGAAGAAGCTGGCGGCCTGCATAAATTTATGAACTGGGATCGAGCGATTCTCACCGATTCAGGCGGGTTTCAAGTATTCTCCTTAAGCGATCTCAGAAAAATCGAAGAAGAGGGTGTCCATTTCCGCAATCATTTGAATGGAGACAAATTGTTTCTTTCTCCGGAAAAAGCGATTCAAATCCAAAACGCTCTTGGCTCTGATATCATGATGGCGTTTGATGAGTGCCCGCCATATCCAGCTGAATATGATTATTTGAAAAAATCGGTCGAAAGAACTTCGCGCTGGGCTGAACGCTGTCTGACTGCCCATCAGCGTCCACAGGACCAAGGACTATTCGGAATTGTCCAAGGCGGTGAAAATGAAGAACTGAGAAAGCAGAGTGCAACGGACCTAGTTTCCTTGGACTTCCCTGGCTATGCAATTGGCGGCCTATCAGTCGGTGAACCGAAGGAAGTCATGAACAGGGTGCTTGAATTCACCACTCCTTGGTTGCCGACCGACAAGCCCCGCTATCTAATGGGGGTTGGCTCACCAGATTCCTTAATTGATGGTGCAATTCGTGGAATCGATATGTTTGATTGCGTGTTGCCAACGCGTATCGCCCGCAATGGCACGCTGATGACAAGCGAGGGAAGACTGGTTGTGAAGAACGCCAAGTTCGCTCGTGATTTTGGCCCATTGGATCCGAACTGTGACTGCTATACTTGCAAAAATTACAGCAGAGCATACATCCGTCACCTGATTAAAACAGATGAAACATTCGGAATTAGACTTACGTCTTATCATAATCTTCATTTTCTGATAAACTTAATGGAGCAGGTCAGACAGGCGATCCGCGAAGACCGTCTGGGGGATTTTAGAGATGAGTTTTTTGAGCAATATGGTTTCAATAAACCAAATGCCAAAAACTTCTAAATAAACTGCTTTTAATAAGTGTGTTTTTGGCTACAGAAGGAGCAGCCTTAAACAGGAAAGGAGGGAAAAATATGGATGGATTACTTACTACAGTATTTCCGTTATTGCTGATGTTTGTATTATTTTATTTCCTGTTGATCCGCCCGCAGCAAAAGCGGCAAAAAGCGGTTCAGCAAATGCAGAGTGACCTGAAAAAAGGGGATAAGGTCGTGACGATCGGCGGTTTGCATGGAATCGTTGATGCAATTGAAGAAGGTACTGTTATTATCAAATGTGGCGACGGAAGCCGTCTTACATATGATCGTGCGGCTATTCGCGACGTCAAAGAAACTGCAAATGTATAAACGAAAATTACACAGCACTGACAAGTATTATGAAAAAAGAAGCGGGCTTGCCCGCTTCTTTTTATGCTTTTGAAGTACCGCCGACAATATTCACTCCGAGTATTCCGCCCATCATCGCTGTGAGAATGTAACAAATATGATAGATGACTTGTTCTAACGAAAAAAGACTGTCATAACCGAGATACTGAAACAGGAAAATAATTACGGTATAAAGGAGGCCCGTTCCCCCACCGATGATCCAGCCTTTTTCTTTGCCGTTCCCGCCAGTGACAAATCCGCCGATAAAGATGGATAAAAACGAAATGGAGGTCATCACGTAGTGTAGCGATGATTCCTGGACTGAAGTGAATTGTAACAGCAGTGAAAATAGAAAACTACTCACGATTGCCAGTAGAAAAATGGCAATCACTCCGTACAGGACGGCCCTGCCTAAACTTTTCGATTCCATTAACCCCTCTCCTCTCTAGTCTGATTCCCTGCAACAGGGAAAACCCTAGTACAAGCATATTCAGGAAAATGGAAATTTAGAATCAGATGTAAACAAAGATTTAGCAACTGATTGCAGTTTGATAAGCTCACTTTTCCTGATTAAACCAAGAACAACAGAAAGCGATAAATACAGAGTGGTCGCTGCCCCTGCATTGATGAAAATATTTATCGCAAGTCCCAGACGGGGATCCTGCCAATCCCAAAGTAGATAGCCAAACGAGCCTGAAACAAGGATGATGGCAAAAAGCTTTAGATAATCTTTTACGTAAAACGTGAAAGAAACGGCCTTAAGCATCGTTGCAAAATGGAGAAGTGTGATCAGGACGATTCCCATGACCATTCCAAGGGCGACCCCATTGATGCCGAATGCAGGCTGGCTTGCCAACAAGAAAATCACTGCCGTTTTCGCAAGATTTCCAATCAGGCTGTTTATCATCGCCGCCCTTGCTAAATCAAGAGCCTGAAGTGCTGCCTGGAGCGGACCCTGAAAATAGTAGAACAGGAAGAATGGTGCCATCAGCTTGATGAAGGCTGAACCATTTGCTGTCCCGTACATCAATGTCATTAAAGGTTCAGCCAATACGTATAAAACGACGATAGCGAGCCCGCCAGTTAACAGTGAAAATCGCAATGATTGCTGCAAGAGGTGTTCAATTACCTTCATGTTCTTGCGGGAATTCGCTTCACTGATTGCCGGGACTAAAGAGGTAGACAGAGAATAAGTAATGAAGGATGGCAATAGCAGCAATGGCATTGCAAAGCCCGTCAAAGCACCATATTGTTTGGTTGCCGCGACAGCCGCCACACCTGCAATTGCAAGACTGTGGGCAACGACGATCGGTTCAAAAAACCAGGAAACAGATCCAATTAACCTTGACCCTGTTGTAGGCAGGGCAATCTTCATTAAGTCATGGAAGGTGGATTGTCCATTTTGGACATACTGGAAAAAGTTTTTCCGCAATCTGAATTTTTTTCGAAGTTTAAAAGTGGTCATTAAGTAAATCAAGGAAACGAGCTCCCCGATCACGGAAGCGATCATCGCGCCTGCAGCTGCATACTCTATTCCATAAGGGATGAATGTTTTGGTCAAAACCGCTATCAATGTGATTCTGACAAGTTGTTCAATCACCTGAGAAATCGCAGAAGGTCTCATGTTCTGTCTGCCTTGGAAGTAGCCGCGCAGAACGGAAGAAATTGCTACTACCGGGACAATGGGAGCGATTGCCAGAAGCGGCCACTGGGTTCTTGGGTCTGTGAATAATGTTTCTGACAGGTATGGGGCTAGGAAAATTAGGGCAGGTGTAAATAAAATCGACAATGAGATCGTCGTGGCGAGTGAAACGACAAGTATCTTTTTGATTTTCGGGAAATCGCCTCTTGCTTCAGCCTCCGCAACATTTTTTGAAATTGCGACCGGGAGGCCCAACTGGGTGATGGTCACCACTAGAACCAGAGTTGGAAAGGCC
Organism: Mesobacillus stamsii; assembly: GCF_030814065.1. Classification (NCBI taxonomy): domain Bacteria; kingdom Bacillati; phylum Bacillota; class Bacilli; order Caryophanales; family Bacillaceae; genus Mesobacillus; species Mesobacillus stamsii. The sequence goes on along the minus strand of NZ_JAUSUN010000017.1, from coordinate 40,607 downwards.
ATCATATAGAGACCAACACCCTCCTCACCAATGAAACGGGCAATGACAATCCGATTTATAAAACCGAGAACCCTTGTTACGAGCCCGGCTGCCAGCAAAATAAAAGTTCCTTTTAAAAATTTAGACATTCCGCTCCCTGCCTTCTCAAATGTGCATATTTCCTATACAATTAACTATATGCAGGAAAGTGGACAAAGCATGACAAGGTTAAAATTTTAAAAGGCTTGAAAATTTGGAATAGGAGGCCTTGCGATGGAACAAACCCATCAGTATGGACGATATTACAAGCAAGTGAAGCCAGCTTTAGAAAGCAAAATCGAGGAGTTCAAACTATTCGGATATGAACAAGTGAAAGGACCGGAACTATGGCTTTACCTAACAAAGAAAAAGTGGAAAAAACCAAAGGCTGACATCCAACTATATGAAATCGTTGCCGACATTCTGTCCGCAAAAATCGGCGATGTGATGAATTTCACCACTGTCGAAGCGTTCAAACTTGGCGATTTGGCATTGGATAATGAAGAAGAGATGAACAAATTGCTGAAGTAACGGAGGAGGAACGAACAAAAGAACTTCGCTGAATGAGAATCTGAAAAGCTTCATTGACAGTTTTTTTAAACTGATACATAATTAGAATGCTGTAAATTGATTGTTTTTTAATAGTACGGTGAACTGTCTGGCACAGGAAAGAATAAGGAGGATTTTTACATAATGGGAAAACGCAGCCGCATCTTGGCCTTCTTTTTACTGATTATTTTCATTGGTAGCGCCATGGGTGCAACAACTCAGAATATATTGAAGAATATAAACCTTGGCCTTGATTTGCAGGGTGGTTTTGAAGTGCTCTATGAAGTGACGCCGCTTAATGGAAAAGAAGGGCAAAAAGTCGACAAGGAAACCTTAAAAAGTACTGCGGACGCACTGGAACGAAGGATTAACGTTCTTGGTGTAAGCGAACCGAACATTCAAATAGAAGGCGAAGATCGGATTCGAGTACAGCTAGCTGGGGTAAAGGATCAAAATAAGGCACGAGAAATCCTTTCTACAGAAGCGAATCTTACTTTCCGCGACGTGAACGACCGCGTCATGATGGATGGCGGTGATCTGGAGGAAAATGGGGCGAAGCAAAGCTTTGACTCACAAAACAAACCAAGCATCTCAATCACGTTAAAAGATGGAGATCAATTCGGGAAAGTCACAAAAGAAATCCGTGATATGGCACCTGATAATCAACTGATCATCTGGCTGGACTTTGAAGAAGGCAAGGATTCCTACAAAGAAGAAAGAATGAAACCAAACCCTAAATTTCTTTCTAATCCTAATGTAGATCAAATCCTGAATCAAAAGAATGTGGAAATCACCGGTACCTTTACAATTGAGGAGGCACAACAGCTTGCGTCCCTCCTTAACGCGGGTTCCCTGCCGGTTCATCTGACAGAAACTTATTCCACATCCGTTGGCGCCAAATTCGGTGAACAAGCATTAAATCAAACCATTTTAGCTGGCATCGTTGGCGTTGCAGCAATATTCCTTTTCATGCTGTTTTACTACCGTTTGCCTGGCATGGTGGCAATTGTTACCTTATCGATTTACATTTATCTAATCTTATTGATATTTGATTGGATGAATGGTGTATTGACACTACCAGGTATTGCAGCTTTGATCCTCGGAGTGGGGATGGCAGTAGACGCCAATATTATCACGTATGAACGCATTAAAGAAGAAATAAAAGTAGGCAGAAAAATCAAGGCAGCATTCGAAGCGGGAAGCAAGGGCTCATTATCGACCATTTTGGATGCGAACTTGACTACACTACTGGCCGCAATTGTCCTGTTTGCATATGGGACAAGCTCAGTAAAAGGCTTTGCAACCATGTTGATCCTTAGCATTCTTGCGAGCTTCATTACGGCCGTTTATGCTACTCGACTATTTCTAGGACTATTAGTCAACAGTGGTTTGTTTAACAATAAACTCTGGCTGTTTGGTGTAAAGAAAGAAGAAGTTCATCAACTTTCCGAAGGTTTGGATCCGATTGATCTTAAAACAAAATTTGATCGATTCGATTTTGTGAAACATCGCAAAAAGTATTTTACTGCATCGGCGATTTTAATCGGGATTGGGATCGTTGTCGTGATTGCCTTCCGGTTGAACTTGGGTATTGACTTTGCCAGCGGAACAAGAGTTGAAATTCTATCTGACAGCAGGCTGACTACTGAACAGGTAAAGACAGGGCTTGCTAAGGCAAATATCGTGACGGACGATATCGTAATCTCAGGAGATAATGGGGAAATTGGAGTAGCAAGATTTAAAGATGTTTTAAACAAAGAGGAAATTTCCAACCTCAAATCGCAGTTGAGAGAAGAATTCGGATCAGAACCAAATATCGGTACAGTTTCGCCTACCATTGGAAAAGAGCTGGCTAAAAATGCAATGATTGCATTGGTCATTGCTGCAATCGGAATCATTATTTATGTAACGGTCAGATTTGAAGCAAAAATGGCGATCGCGGCAATTTTAGCCTTGCTGCACGATGCATTCTTTGTTATTGCTGTTTTTAGTATTACAAGACTAGAAGTGGATATAACGTTCATTGCAGCGATTCTTACCATCGTCGGTTATTCGATAAATGATACCATCGTTACATTCGACCGCATGCGTGAAAATATGGAGAAAAAGAAACGCTTGAGAACATCTGAAGAAATTAAAGATATTGTGAATTCTTCGCTGCGTCAAACGCTTGGCCGTTCAGTCAACACGGTTCTCACTGTTGTAATTACTGTAATAGCTCTCCTGATTTTTGGGAGTAACTCAATATGGAATTTCTCGTTTGCGTTATTAATCGGGCTGATCTCCGGTACCTATTCATCCGTTTTCCTTGCTGCTCAGCTATGGTATGGATGGAAGAACAAAGAACTTAAGAAGAAGGGCACCATTAAGACTTATAAGGAAAAGAAAGTCTATTCAGATGAGCCACAAGTGTAAGGATGAACAAAAATTCTCGGCTTTTTTCCAGATGGTTGGCCGGATAGATTGAACAGTTCGCGAGAAGATTACAGAAAATAAAAGGGAGGGAAATACATGAAGTTTCAATGGACGTTGCTGCTAGGGCTTGCTTTTGCATTAATAGTTGCCGTTTTTGCTGTCATCAATGTCGACTCGGTAACGGTGAATTATTTATTTGGCCAAGCAAAGTGGCCGCTGATTCTCATCATTCTTGGTTCAGTATTGATGGGTGGAATCATTGTTGGTTCAGTAGGCTTGTTCAGAATGTTTGTCCTTCAACGTGAGGTAAAGACTTTGAAAAAGCAAAACAGGTCATTAGAGGAACAGTTAGCTCAAAAGGAATCAACTCCGCTGGAACAAGAACAAGAACAACAAATTCAAGATATTCATTGATATCTCGCAAAATGGCAGCCTGAAAAAGGCTGCCATTTTTGTATTTGGTGTTTCCTTTTGCGAAATTAAAAAGTCGATTATCCTTGATTGTCATTGAAACCATGCCCATGCTTTTGTATAATGAAAAGGCTAAGAGGTGAACGTATGTTAAAACCAAAATCAAGGTGGATCATCAAGGAATCGGACCGCATCAAAATAGAGTCCCTTGCAAAAGACCTGAAGATAACGAATTTGACTGCTACATTGCTAGTCAATCGCGGATTGGATACCGTGGAAGATGCCCGGTATTTTTTATATGCACAAAAAGGCAAGTTTCATGACCCTTTTTTGTTGAACGATATGGGGAAAGCAGTTGAAAGGATCAAAAAGGCAGTAGAAACACAGGAACCGATCTGGGTATTTGGAGATTACGATGCAGATGGTGTCAGCAGTACAACAGTCATGATGAAAGCCCTACATGAAATGGGAGCGAACGTAGATTATTATATTCCGAACCGTTTTACAGAAGGGTATGGCCCGAATGAAAAGGCGTTCAGCTTGGCTGCAGAGAACGGAATCAGGCTGATTATCACAGTCGATACTGGGATTGCTGCCATTCATGAAGCAAATATTGCCAGCGATTTAGGCATCGATCTGATTATAACGGATCATCATGAACCGGGTCCGGTTTTGCCTGATGCGTTTGCTATCATTCATCCAAAACTAAAAGAAAGCAATTATCCTTTCAAAGATTTGGCTGGTGTTGGTGTAGCATTCAAGGTGGCTCACGCTTTGCTAGGAAGACTTCCTGAGCATTTGCTGGAGTTTGCTGCAATCGGGACGATTGCCGATCTAGTTCCTTTGCTAGGCGAAAACAGACTGATCGCCATAAAAGGAATAGAAAAATTAAAGACAAGCCAGACACCGGGCTTAATTGCACTGCTTAAGATCGCCAAAACGGACCGGTCATCAATTGATGAAGAAACGATTGGATTCATGATCGGGCCCCGTATTAATGCTGCTGGCCGATTAGGCAGTGCAGATCCTGCAGTGCAATTAATGATGACGTCTGAACCGGAAGAAGCAATGATGCTCGCCAAGGAAATTGATTCGATCAACAGCGAACGCCAAGCTATCGTTTCCAAAATTACGGAAGAAGCAGTTGCTGAGGTGGAGTTACACTATCCAATAAAAGATAATTCCGTTCTTGTTATTGGCAAGGCAGGCTGGAACGCCGGTGTTATTGGAATTGTAGCTTCAAAACTCGTAGAAAAGTATTATCGGCCAACGATTGTGCTCAGTTTTGATGAGGAAAAAGGGCTCGCAAAGGGGTCTGCCCGAAGTATTGCCGGCTTTGACCTTTTTGCAAACCTATCAACCTGCCGGGATATCCTTCCTCATTTTGGCGGGCACCCTATGGCTGCTGGGATGACACTGGAACTTAAGGATGTAGAGGAATTAAGGTCCCGACTGAATGCACGGGCAAAAATGCAGTTGAAGGAAGAAGATTTCACTCCGATTGTCCATGTGGATGCCAATTTGCCTGTCCAAGAGATTACGATTGAAACGATTAAGGAACTTGGCCTTCTTTCCCCATACGGTGTCAGCAATCCAAAACCGAAGGTGCTGATTGAGGGGGCGAATATTTCGACCATCAGGAAAATAGGGGCTGACCAATCCCATCTCAAACTGGCGCTCGAAGAGGATGGCAGTCTTATTGAGGGCATCGGCTTCGGTTTAGGCTATTTGCATGATCATATTTCGCCGAGCTCTAAGCTCTCGGTCATTGGCGAATTATCCATCAACGAATGGAACAATATCAAAAAGCCGCAGATTTTCCTAAAGGATTTGGCCGTCCGATCCTGGCAGCTATTTGATAGGAGAAACTCAAGAAATATCGAAAAGCTCCCAGCCATGATTCCAGACGACCAGCCTGTTCACTGGATCTATTTTCATGCTGAATTGGCCAATACGTTTTCGCCAATCATCGGAGATTCACTGCAGCTTGTAACGAGCAACGAACAGGCGGAGCAGATGGAGTTAAACGATTCATTCGTCGTCCTTTTGGACTTGCCTCCTAACAAAGATATTCTCAAAAGGCTATTTATGAAAAAGAGTCCCGGAAGAATCTATGTTTATTTTCATAAAGAAAACGGTGAATTCTTTACGACATTGCCGACGAGGGATCACTTCAAATGGTTTTACAGTTTTCTTGCCAAAAAAGGCCCTTTCGATCTAAAACGATATGGCACTGAATTAGCCAAGTATCGGGGATGGACAAAAGAGACTGTAGAATATATGTCACAGGTGTTTTTTGAACTAGATTTTGTTAAAATAAACAATGGGTTTATTTCACTAAAAGAAAATGTCCCGAAAAGGGATCTTACTGAATCCATAACATATCAGCACAAGGTGCAAGCATTCACTCTTGAAAACGAATTGCTATATTCATCATATGAGCAATTGAAAAATTGGCTAGACCAATTCGTTCAAGAGTCGGTGAAAAATGAGGAGGCAATTATTCGATGGATTTAAAACAATTCGTAACAATCGTTCCCGATTGGCCAAAGCCTGGCATTAACTTTAAGGACATCACCACTTTAATGGACAACGGCGATGCCTATAGATATGCAACAGACCAAATTGTGGCCTATGCCCGAGATAAACAAATTGACCTGGTAGTTGGTCCGGAAGCCCGCGGTTTTATTATCGGCTGCCCGGTTGCCTATGCACATGGGGTAGGCTTTGCGCCAGTAAGGAAGGATGGGAAGCTTCCGCGCGAGACCATCAAAGTCAATTATGGACTAGAGTATGGCAGCGATGTGTTAACGATTCACAGAGATGCTATCAAGCCAGGACAAAGGGTCTTGATTACCGACGACCTACTCGCCACTGGAGGAACAATTGAAGCAACGATCAAGCTAGTGGAAGAACTAGGCGGAATCGTAGCTGGCATCGCATTCCTGATTGAACTTACTTATTTGGACGGCCGCAAAAAGCTTGAAGGCTATGATGTACTCACACTAATGGAATTTTAATCACACGGGCGCTTCCTTGCGGGGTGCCTTTTCTTTTTTCGGAGGTGTCAGCGAAGCCCAGGAACGAAAATTAACACAAGCCGTTTAAAAAAGGGAAATGGGAACGGTTCCCTCTATCCTAATAGCTATCCTAATAGCGGAAATGGACGATCTTTCGACAATTTTTTTAATTTTTGCTGTAAATTATCTCCCTTTCTCTTTACATCTTTGCTTTTTTCTTTGATAATAGTAACAATCCTTATAAGAATAGTTATTGTATTTAAAAGGATTTCTTGTACATGTCATTTTTTCTCTGTGCCCGCTGGTAATCTTCAAAGCGGGTTAAAATATATAGAAATTTAAATTAGGTGATCCTATGGCGAATGACCAGGTAATGACAGCTGAACAAGTCATTGACTGTACAAAATTATATTTAAATGATCGACATGTTGAATTGGTTAGGAAGGCATATGAGTTCGCCAAAAAGGCTCATCACGATCAATTCAGGAAGTCGGGAGAACCGTATATAATCCATCCGATTCAAGTAGCGGGCATCCTTGCTGACCTTGAGATGGATCCAGCAACGGTGGCTGCCGGTTTTCTTCACGATGTCGTCGAAGACACGGATGTGACGCTTGATGATTTAAAAGTGGCCTTCAACGACGAAGTGGCGATGCTTGTAGATGGGGTCACGAAGCTGGGGAAAATTAAGTACAAGTCACATGAGGAACAGCAGGCAGAAAATCACCGGAAAATGTTTGTGGCAATGGCACAGGATATTCGTGTCATTTTGATCAAGCTTGCAGACCGTCTTCATAATATGAGAACTTTGAAGCATTTGCCAAGTGAAAAGCAGCGCAGAATTTCCAATGAAACGCTGGAAATTTTTGCCCCGCTCGCTCACAGGCTCGGTATTTCGAAGATCAAATGGGAGCTTGAAGATACGGCCTTGCGCTATTTGAATCCGCAGCAATACTACCGAATCGTTAATTTGATGAAAAGGAAGCGGGCAGAACGCGAACAGTATCTGGAGGAAGTCATCGTAGAAGTGAAGCAAAGGCTGAAAGAAGTTTCCATCAAGGCTGAAATTTCGGGTAGGCCAAAGCATATTTACAGCATCTATCGCAAAATGGTGCTGCAAAACAAGCAGTTCAATGAAATCTACGACCTCCTGGCAGTAAGGATTGTAGTCAACAGCATTAAGGACTGTTACGCGATTCTGGGAATTATCCATACTTGTTGGAAACCAATGCCTGGACGGTTCAAGGATTATATTGCGATGCCCAAGCCGAATATGTACCAGTCGCTGCACACTACCGTCATTGGTCCTAAAGGGGATCCGCTCGAAGTCCAGATCCGGACAGATGAAATGCACCGAATCGCTGAATTCGGCGTCGCTGCACACTGGGCTTACAAAGAAGGCAAACCTGCTGATAGCTCTAATTTTGAAACGAAGCTATCCTGGTTCAGGGAAATTCTTGAATTTCAAAATGATACGGCGAATGCCGAAGAGTTTATGGAGTCTCTTAAAATAGACTTATTCTCAGATATGGTATTTATTTTCACCCCGAAAGGCGATGTCATTGAATTGCCTGCGGGTTCCGTCCCAATCGATTTCGCCTACCGGATTCATTCCGAAATCGGCAACAAGACGATTGGTGCAAAAGTGAATGGCAAAATGGTCACGCTTGATTACCAGCTGAAGACAGGGGATATCATTGAAATTCTTACGTCTAAACATTCTTACGGACCAAGCAAGGACTGGCTAAAGCTAGCGCAAACCTCTCAGGCTAAAAACAAAATTCGCCAATTTTTTAAAAAGCAGCAGAAAGATGAAAATGTCGAAAAAGGCAGGGAGCTTTTAGAAAAAGAAATCCGCAATCTGGATTTTGAAGTCAAAGAAATCCTAACTTCTGAGAACCTTAAAAAGGTATCAGAGAAATTCAATTTTAGCAATGAAGAGGATTTATTCGCCTCGATTGGCTATAACGGCATCACCGCGCTCCAGGTAGCGAACAGGCTGACGGAAAAGCTTCGCAAGCAGCGTGACCTTGAGCAAGAAAAGGATATTTCGAATGCCGTTTCCGAGCTTAAATCGTTCACGCCTGCAAAGAAACGGGAATCAGGAGTGCGGGTATCTGGCATCGACAATCTGCTGATCCGGCTTTCGCGTTGCTGTAATCCAGTACCTGGGGATGATATTGTAGGTTTCATCACAAAAGGCAGGGGTGTATCTGTTCACCGTTCCGACTGCACTAACATCCACACAGAGGATGCTCAAGCCAGACTGATCCCAGTTGAATGGGAAACAGCGCTTAATGACCGGAAGGAATACAATGTCGATATTGAGATCAGCGGTTACGACCGCAGAGGCTTGCTGAACGAAGTACTGCATGCCGTCAATGAAACGAAGACGAATATTACTGCCGTTTCCGGTAAATCAGATAAAAATAAAATGGCTACGATTAATATGTCGATCGCCATCCTGAATGTCAGCCATCTGCAAAAAGTTGTCGACCGGATCAAACAAATACCCGATATTTACGCGGTTAGAAGGGTTATGAGTTAATTTTGCTGCTTAATCGGAATAAGGGACCAAGGATAGTAGTGTGCAAGGAGAATGATCATGCGGTTAGTAATTCAGAGAAGCAAAGAAGCCAAAGTGACAGTTGATGGAAAAGTGACTGGCTCGATTGATAATGGATTGGTCATCCTAGTGGGCATTACCCATCAGGATACGCAAAAAGATGCTGCGTTCCTTGCCGAGAAGGCAGCGAATTTACGAATATTTGAAGAGGAAACCGGCAAGATGAATCTTTCCCTGCTTGATGTCGGCGGAGAGGTTCTTTCTGTTTCTCAGTTTACGCTTTATGGAGATTGTCGCAAAGGCCGCCGTCCGAACTTCATGGATGCCGCAAAACCTGACCATGCACAAGCAATTTATGAAGCATTCAACCGATTGCTTGCTGAAAAAGGCTTGAAGGTGGAAACGGGTGTTTTTGGCGCCATGATGGACGTGCAATTGACCAATGATGGTCCGGTTACTTTGATTCTCGATAGCAAGTGAATCCGCGTTAAAAGCAGAGATCCCAAAGCGGAATCCCTGCTTTTTTTTACTTATTTTTAAAATAGCGAGCTAGCCCTTCGAATATACCATTGGTAACGGCTTCCTGGTATTGCTGGGTGTTTACGAGCATCTCTTCCGCTGGATTGCTAAGATAGCCTAATTCAAGCAGTACGGCTGCCTGGCTGTTTTCCCTGATGACATGATAGTCGCCAACGCGAGTCCCGCGGTTTTTCAGCATCGTTTTGCTTACCACCGAGGAGTGGATTTGTTCACCAAGGGGTTTTTGCTTTCCGTGATAGTAGTAAGTGGTCATCCCTCTGACGGTTCTGTCATTGATGCTGTCATAGTGAAGGCTGATAAAAGCATCTGCGTTATGATAGTGGGACGTGCTGACTCTGGATCCTAGTGAGATGTATTGGTCATTATTTCTAGTTAGGATTACGTTGGTTCCAGCAGCTCGGAGCTTCTCGTATAGAAGCTGTGCTGTTTTCAAGGTGAGTGTTTTCTCCAAAGATCCTCTTAAACCAGTTGTCCCATTGTCACGGCCGCCATGCCCGGGATCAATGACAACCGTTTTATTCTTAGTATGCTTTTCTGCACCAGGCTTTTCTATTTTAGGTGCATTGCCCTGTACGGAGACGATCCACCCTGCGACAAAGCCGGTTTGTCCATTTGCAAGAGTGATTTTATACCAATCGTTTTCGACACTTACTATTTGGAAGCTGTCTCCTTGATCGGCGCGGAGAACTACTGGTGTTTCTGTGCTTGGGCCTTTACGGATGTTTGTCCCATTATGAAGCATCGAAACTGTGCTATTTGTTATTGGTTTACTGGACACCACTGAAGATCCATCTTTCTTGATATCAAAAAACCAGCTGGCAGCCCAACCTGCTTTCCCAGGCTGATATTCAATTTTGAGCCATTCGTTTTTTTCCTCAAGAATCTTAAAGGTTTGCCCTTTGGAAATCGAACTGATCACAGAGCCATTCAGTGAATTTTGGTTACGGACATTCAGGTTGGATGCAGTTACCGTACCCGTGAATTGATCTGCAGGAGCAGGGGATCCACTGCCTGAAGAAGGTGTTCCGCTGATCTTCAAGTAATCAGCGCTTACCCATGCCTTTTTCCCGCCATAAGTAATCTCAGCCCAGCCATTGGACTGAGAGTGGACGGGAACGACTGCTCCACTGTTTAATTGGCCAACTTTGCTGGCGTTTAACGATGGTTTCTCCCTTACATTCAGGGAGGTGGCGGTGACCGTCCCGTTTGATTCAGCAGGTTTTTTTGATTGTGTCGTCGGTTCCTTCTTTTTTGAGTCTATGTACTCGATGGAAACCCAGCCTTGTAAAGCGGAAGTTCGAACTTCGGCCCAATCGCCTTTTGAATGGAGGATTTCGATCGTCTGACCATTAGCAAAGTAGCCTATCACCTCATAATTGGTTCCAGGTCCTTTCCTTACCCGCAGGCCATCAACGGTAACGCTTCCCAAATTGGCAGCTGGATCTTGCGAAACAATGGGCTTAACAGCTTCCCTTGAAGTGAACCATTGTGCCACCCAGCCGTATTGGCTGTCGCTAAGGCGAAGGTAGAGCCAATCGCCGTCCTCCTTGATGATTGGGAATTTTTCACCTTTTTTCACGGACCCTGTAACAGAATAACTCAGTCCAGGACCACTCCTGACATTAAGACTTGTAGCAGTGATCGATACACTGCCATTATCTGCTTGGACCGTTTCCAAGCCAGACAGGTTCCCAAAAAAAAGCATAAGGCAAAGGATGACAGGAACCATTTTGTTTCTGGGCATGATCTCCCTCCCTCTATTTAAAAGTGTTCTAAAAATATAGTACCGGAATTTACCGGTAAAATCACGAAGACTTTTTTCTTTTATCGGAATTAATAGAGAATCAATAAGTGAAAAGCAGTTAAAATGATCGAAGGGTGGGAAGAATAATAGGCAAGAAACGATTGGAAGGTGAGATCATGCGGTTCAGTGATAAAGGAATTTCTGCAACGACCGGTGAAAATCAGTTATTTGGAGTGGATTTCCACGATTTTACCCAAAAAGAACAAAACTCTCATGTCGTGGAATTGGCTTCAGAATTCGGACTTTCTCTCCGTGACGTGAGGAAACTAAAAAAACAGCTGGAGCGATCTTGAATTGTGCTTGACATTGCTAATTGGACTCCGTATTATAATATAAATAAAATGTCATACGGAAAACATACCGTTGAAGGGGAATTAGTAGCCGGGATACAGATGGAAAGAGAGGAAATGCCTTGGCTGTAAGCATTTCTGCATGATGACCTGGTGAATGAACACTCCGGAGGGTTTTCTCTGAACATCGGCTCTTGCCGTCAATAGGAGAAGACGTCGCAGGCGTTAACTGTTAAAGAGGTAGTGCCAATAGGCGCTTCAATTAGGGTGGCACCACGGGAATATAAGCTCTCGTCCCTTGTTATTATAGCAAGGGATCGGGGGCTTTTTTTGCATTTTTTTCTTCATACATAAAGAACTTATGAAAAAGAGGGATGAACTTTGTCAAATCAAATCAAAATTCCACGCGGAACACAGGACATTTTGCCAGGCGACTCGGAAAAATGGCAGCTGATAGAGACGAAAGCAAGAGAACTTTGCGAAAGATACCAATATCGGGAGATCAGAACTCCAATTTTTGAACATACAGATTTGTTCCAGCGAGGCGTTGGCGATACGACAGATATCGTTCAAAAAGAGATGTACACATTCACCGACAGAGGCGGCCGGAGCCTTACACTGCGCCCGGAAGGAACAGCAGCCGCTGTCCGCTCTTTTGTCGAGCATAAAATGTTTGGTAATCCAAATCAGCCAGTAAAGCTTTATTATATCGGGCCGATGTTCCGGTATGAACGTCCTCAGGCAGGACGCTTCCGTCAATTTGTCCAGTTTGGCGTAGAAGCAATGGGAAGTGCCGATCCAGCGATCGATGCCGAAGTAATCTCACTTGCGTTGAGACTTTATCAAGAGTTGGGCCTGAAAAAGCTGAAGTTGGTGATTAATAGCCTCGGAGATAAGATAAGCCGTACAGCGCACAGAGAGGCACTAGTTACCCATTTTTCACCGCGGATTGGGGAATTCTGCACGGACTGCCAGAATCGCCTTGAAAAAAATCCAATGCGCATCCTTGATTGCAAAGCGGACCGTGATCACGAGCTGATGAGGTCAGCACCATCGATTATCGATTACTTGACGGATGATTCAAGGAACTATTTTAACAAAGTTACAACCTTTCTGACAGACATGGAAATTGAATTCGAAGTGGATGCCAATCTTGTGCGCGGTTTGGATTATTATAACCACACCGCATTTGAAATCATGAGCAATGCGGAAGGCTTCGGAGCCATCACCACGCTGTGCGGCGGAGGAAGATACAATGGCTTGGTCGAGGAAATCGGTGGTCCGGAAACACCGGGGATCGGTTTTGCATTAAGTGTAGAGAGGCTGATTGCGGCACTTGAAGCAGAAGGAGCTGAACTTCCGGTCAAGGAAGAAATCGATTGTTACCTCGTTTCACTTGGCGATGAGGCAAAAGATTATACGGTAGGTCTGCTTCACCAGCTAAGAATGGCTGGTTTCTCGGCAGAACGCGATTATCTTGACCGGAAAATCAAAGCTCAGTTCAAGGCTGCGGACAGGGTCAACGCCAAGTACGTGGCCGTTTTAGGGGAAAATGAACTGAAAGAAAAGAAAATCAATCTGAAGTCGATGGCGGACGGAGTTCAGATCGAAGTACCGCTTGAGAGCTTTATTGAAAAATTCAAGGAAATCTGCAGATAGTGGGGGAGTTTAGATGTTTGGAAGAACATATTTTTGCGAGGAAGTAACAGAAAAGGCAATCGGCGAAACGGTTACACTAAAAGGGTGGGTGCAAAAGCGCCGTGACTTGGGAGGGTTGATTTTTATCGACCTTCGGGACAGAACCGGTCTTGTCCAGATTGTGTTTAATCCTAAAGTGTCACCTGAGGCGCTTTCCATTGCCGAGAAGGTCCGAACAGAATACGTACTTGATGTGAAAGGGACCGTCCTTGCTCGCGATCAACGCAGCGTAAACGAAAACCTGAAAACAGGAACGATCGAAGTGCAGGTTGAGGAACTGACTATTATCAATGAAGCGAAAACAACACCGTTCATGATTGAAGACAAGACGAATGTATCAGAAGATGTACGTTTGAAATACCGCTATCTTGATCTACGCCGGCCGGTCATGTTCGAGACCTTTAAGATGAGGCATCAGGTGACCAAAGCGATTCGTGGTTATCTGGACGGCGAAGGGTTCCTGGATGTTGAAACACCAATTTTAACAAAGAGCACACCTGAAGGTGCTAGGGATTATCTCGTTCCAAGCCGTGTGCATCCGGGTGAGTTCTACGCTCTGCCACAATCTCCCCAGATTTTCAAGCAGCTGTTGATGGTTGGCGGCTTTGAACGTTATTACCAAATCGCCCGATGCTTCCGCGATGAAGATCTGCGTGCTGACCGCCAGCCGGAATTCACGCAAATTGACATCGAAACCAGCTTCATGAGCCAGGAAGAGATCATCGGTCTAACTGAAAAAATGATGCAAAAAGTCATGAAGGATGTAAAGGGAATAGAAGTGGAATTGCCATTCCCGCGGATGAGCTACCAGGAAGCAATGGACCGTTTCGGTTCGGACAAACCGGATACACGCTTCAGCATGGAGCTTGTCGATCTTTCCGATTTAGTGAAGGATAGTGAGTTTAAGGTATTCGCAGCGGCAGTAGCAGCAGGAGGCCAAGTTAAGGCGATCAATGTCAAAGGCGCAGCAGCAAATTACTCGCGCAAGGATATAGATGGCTTGACTGAATTAGTCGCTGTATATGGAGCAAGAGGCTTGGCTTGGCTGAAAGCAGAAGAAGATGGCTTGAAGGGGCCGATCTTAAAATTCTTTGACGAAGAAAAGCAGGCTGCAATTCAAGCCCGGCTGAACGTCTCTTCCGGTGACCTTTTGTTATTCGTAGCAGATAAGAAAAAAATCGTGGCAGATGCACTAGGTGCCTTGCGTCTGAACCTAGGAAAAGAGCTTGGCTTGATTGATCAGAGCAAATTCGATTTTCTCTGGGTAACAGACTGGCCACTATTGGAATTCGATGAAGATGCAGACCGGTATTTCGCTGCACATCATCCTTTTACCATGCCGGTTCGCGAAGATTTGCCAAAGCTTGAGAGTGACCCAGCCAATGTAAAAGCACAGGCATATGACCTTGTTCTGAACGGATATGAGCTTGGCGGTGGCTCGCTGAGGATTTTTGAAAGAGATATCCAGGAAAAAATGTTTTCCGTGCTTGGTTTCACAAAAGAACAAGCATATGAACAATTTGGATTTCTGCTAGAAGCCTTTGAATATGGCACGCCGCCTCATGGAGGCATTGCGCTCGGATTAGACAGGATGGTTATGCTGCTTGCAGGCAGAACCAATTTGCGCGATACGATCGCTTTCCCAAAAACAGCAAGCGCAAGTGACCTTTTAATGAACGCTCCTGATGCAGTAAGCGGCGCCCAAATGGAGGAATTACATCTATCGCTTAATGTTAAAAAAAACCAGTGAATCCTAACACCCTAGATTCTTGAAATTGCCTCAAGTGTGTGGTAATATAATATCAACAGCTGAAGAGTCCTGATGTGTTCGTTGTTTAACCTGAAGTTTTGACCTAACATCTATCCTTCGGGAGCACGAGTTTTCGGGCCGCGTAAATGCCTCTCACACGAGGACTTACAGAAACCTGGAACAGGGCACCCACCTGCTAAGAGCGGGTTCAAGACGAAGGCATACACGCGACGGCACGATTGGGACTCTTCCTACATACAAAAAAACCATGCGTATGCATGGTTTTTTTGTATGTAGGCCGCAGCTAGACAATCAATTCCAAGGGCTAAGAGTCTGTCCAATAAAAGGGTATCTTGCCCTTATGCAGGCAGTTGTTTTAGTAAAAAAACCCGAAATAGATAAAATTAGGGGAGTTGTGATTTCCAATTCGCTATAAATTGATCAATGGATATGTTATATTCGAAAGCAGGAATAGCAGTGACAGTGATTTTATAATTGGAGTGAATGTAGATGCTTCATCAATTTTCTAGAAATGAACTGGCCATCGGCAAAGAGGGCCTTGAGATAATGAAAAATAGTACGGTTGCCGTTTTAGGGATCGGCGGTGTAGGTTCGTTCGCTGCAGAAGCGCTTGCCCGGTCTGGAATCGGCAAGCTAATTTTAATCGACAAGGACGATGTCGACATCACAAATATCAACCGCCAGCTGATTGCGCTGCTTTCCACGGTCGGCAAGCAAAAGGTCGAAGTTATGCGTGACAGGATCATGGATATTAATCCTGATTGCGAAGTGGTAGCGCTGAAAATGTTTTATACGGAGAAGACCTACGAAGAGATTTTTGGCTACAACCTTGACTTCATCGTCGATGCCTCGGATACCATCTCCTATAAGATTCATCTGATCAAGGAAGCGATCAACCGTGGCATTCCGATGATTTCCAGCATGGGTGCAGCAAATAAAATGGACCCTACACGATTCCAGATTGCCGATATTTTCAAGACGCATACCGATCCGCTTGCGAAAGTCATCCGCACCCGCCTGCGAAAGGAAGGCGTTAAAAAAGGAATCCCCGTAGTCTTTTCCGACGAAAGCCCAATTGTTGTCAGAGAGGATGTGCAGAAAGAAGTAGGCAATAACAATGCTGAAATCCGTAAAGCACAGATGCCTCCTTCCTCCAATGCGTTCGTTCCCTCTGTTGCAGGACTTATCATGGCTAGCTATGTCGTCAGGGAATTGTTACGAGATATCGAGATTGAACGAGTAAACAGCTAAAGAGCAAGCGTAAAAACCGCACGAAGAAGCGGCAAGGTTTCCTAACCGCTTATTTTCTGTATCCAGTAATTTTCTCATAGATGGAGGCAATAGCCTGTTCAAACTTTCCGGTCTTTTTAGGTTGATAATACACTTTGTGCTTGATCCTATCTGGAAGATACTGCTGTTTTACCCAGCCGCCTTCGTAGTCGTGTGGGTAAAGATAGTCTAGGCCGCGCCCAAGGTCTTTGGCACCTTTGTAATGGGCATCCTTCAAGTGATCAGGCACTTCTCCGCTGATGCCCGAGCGGATATCAGCCAGTGCTGAGTCAATAGCAGTATAAGCAGAATTTGATTTAGGGGACAGGCATAACTCAATCACTGCATTGGCAAGTGGAATCCTGGCCTCTGGGAAACCGATCCTTTCGGCTGCTTCAATCGCTGCTAAAGTCCTTTGCCCTGCCTGAGGACTGGCCAATCCGATGTCTTCATAGGCAATAACCAGAAGTCGGCGATTGATGCTGACAAGATCACCTGCTTCAATCAATCTTCCGAGATAATGGAGAGCCGCATTTACATCGCTGCCCCGGATGGATTTTTGGAAACCTGAAAGAACATCGTAATGAGCATCTCCATCTTTATCGTGTGCCAGACTTTTTTTCTGCATGCATTCTTCTGCAGTAGTCTCATCGATATGGATGATTCCATCTCCATCGGGATTAGTGGAAAGGACAGCAAGTTCGAGGGCGTTCAAGGAACTTCTCACATCGCCGCCGGAGGCTGTGGCAAAATGGGAGAGGGCTTCTTTCGTCAGCTCTATTTTCTGGCTGCCGAGACCTCTTTCTTCATCGGCAATTGCCCTGTGCAAAGCCGTTTTTATATCATCTGGCTCAAGCGGCTTTAATTCGAAAATCTGGCATCTTGACCGGATCGCTGGATTGATCGCGTGATATGGATTGCTCGTTGTGGCACCGATCAGCACGATCATCCCATTTTCCAGATAGGGAAGCAGGAAGTCCTGTTTTGCTTTATCAAGCCGGTGTACCTCATCAAGCAGCAGGATGACTTTGCCTGACATCTTCGCCTCTGCAGCCACTATTTCCATATCCTTTTTATTGTTCGTTACCGCATTCAGGGACCTGAAGGCAAAATTTGTGCTTCCGGCGATCGCGTTGGCTATCGAGGTTTTGCCGATGCCAGGCGGTCCGTATAGAATCATCGATGACAATTGTCTCGCCATTACCATTCTGTTAATGATTTTTCCTTCAGCTACCAAATGAGCCTGGCCGATCACTTCCTCAATCGTCCGCGGCCTCATCCTGAAAGCAAGCGGTTTAAGGTTCATTGCTCATCCCTCCCTAACTGGGCAAATTCGTTTACCTATACAATACCATGAACAAGGGACTTGCGCATTGTTCCTGCCAGTTATGCTATAATGTCAAAAGCCTACCTATTGACTGAGGATTTTTGTTACTATATACCTTGTAAGCATGCTCTCGTGCATGTTTTAATCTAACAAATAAAGATCACCCCAATAATGGAACAGAGGTGTGCAAAATGAAAATTTCCACGAAAGGGCGCTATGGACTGACCATCATGATCGAGCTCGCCAAAAATTACGGCGAAGGTCCAACTTCGCTAAAGGCGATTGCCCAAGCGAATGATTTATCAGAGCACTATTTAGAACAGCTGGTTGCTCCGCTTAGAAATGCCGGATTGGTGAAAAGCGTTAGAGGAGCATATGGTGGATATATTCTTGGCTCTGAACCTTCGCATATCTCAGCAGGCGATATCATTCGAGTTCTCGAAGGCCCAATCAGCATTGTCGAAGGCATTGAGGATGAAGAACCCGCCAAGCGTGAATTGTGGACAAGAATCAGAGATGCCGTAAAAGATGTGCTGGACAATACCACGATTGAAGATCTGGCTAACCACACCGAACAAGTTGGCGAATCCGATGCTTATATGTTTTATATATAACGAAAAATCTATCTTCTAATAAGAGAGGGAAAAAGTTTGAATAGAATCTATTTGGACCATGCGGCCACTACACCGATGCATCCAGAAGTCCTGGCTGAAATGGTAAAAGTAATGACAACGGAGTTTGGAAATCCTTCAAGCATCCATCATTTCGGGCGCGAGGCCAGAAAAATCCTTGATGCTACTCGTGATGAACTGGCAAAGAGCATTGGGACAAAAGCGAATAATATTCTGTTCACAAGCGGCGGAACAGAAAGCGATAACCTTGCTGTTATTGGATATGCCGAACAAAACCGTGCAAAAGGACAGCATATCATAACTACACAGGTGGAACACCACGCTGTGCTGCATAGCTGTATGGAGTTGGAAAAGCGCGGTTTTGAAGTTACCTACCTCCCTGTCGATGAAAATGGCTATGTTAACATGAAGACATTTGACGATGCATTACGTGAGGATACGATTCTTGTTACTATCATGTACGGAAATAATGAGGTGGGCACAATCCAGCCGATCACAGAAATAGGACAACGCCTTGCTGAACACCAGGCTGTTTTTCATACAGATGCTGTGCAGGCTTACGGGATTGAAAACTTAGATGTGGAAGAGATGAAAGTAGATATGCTTTCCGTTTCGGCCCATAAAATGAATGGACCAAAAGGGATTGGTTTCGTTTATATCCGTGATGGAATAAAGCTGGCTCGCCAACTGTTCGGCGGAGAACAGGAAAGGAAGCGCCGGGCTGGCACAGAAAATGTCGCAGCCATAGCTGGATTCCGAAAAGCAGTCCAACTATCACAAATAGACCTTGATACGAAACGCATCTTCTATAGGGATTTAAAGAACCGTTTTATCAAAAGACTTGAAGATAGTGAAATCCACTTCCAGCTGAACGGATTGCTTGATTATACAATGCCGCATATTTTAAACTTAAGCTTTCCTGGTACAAATGTCGAAGCAATGCTTGTCAATCTGGACCTTGCTGGAATCGCGGCATCAAGCGGTTCAGCATGCACAGCAGGTTCCATCGATCCATCGCATGTGCTTGTGGCGATGTTCGGGAAAGAATCTGAAAGGCTGACAAACTCCATCCGCTTCAGTTTCGGATTACACAATACACAAGAACAGATCGACAAAGCAGCTGAGGATACAGCAAAAATTGTCCAGAGGCTGACGAAAAACAATGGAGCTTAAGGGTAGACTAGTAGAGGGAGGGGAAGCCAATGGAAAAATCACCGAAGGATACGAGAGTGGTGGTTGGGATGTCAGGAGGGGTTGACTCATCCGTCGCTGCACTGATTCTGAAGGAACAGGGCTATGATGTGATCGGCATCTTCATGAAAAACTGGGATGACACCGATGAATTTGGGGTCTGCACTGCTACGGAAGATTACGAAGATGTAATCCGCGTCTGCAACCAGATTGGCATTCCGTATTATGCAGTCAATTTTGAAAAACAATACTGGGATAAGGTTTTCACTTATTTCCTTCAAGAATATAAAGCGGGAAGAACGCCAAACCCAGATGTCATGTGCAATAAAGAAATCAAATTCAAAGCATTCCTTGAACATGCGATCAATCTTGGAGCAGATTTCCTTGCGACTGGCCACTATGCACGGGTGGAAGACCGGGACGGCGAGCGAAAAATGCTCCGCGGACTCGACGAAAATAAAGACCAGACGTATTTCTTAAACCAGCTGAATCAGCATCAGTTGGAAAAAGTACTATTCCCGATCGGCGATATGGAAAAGTCTCGTGTGAGAGAGCTGGCAAAGGAAGCAAATCTAGCCACTGCAGCGAAAAAAGACAGTACTGGCATTTGTTTTATTGGCGAAAGGAATTTCAAGGAATTCCTTGGGAATTACCTTCCAGCCCAGCCGGGAAATATGGAGACGATGAGTGGCGAGGTAAAAGGCATGCATGATGGATTGATGTATTATACAATCGGCCAGAGACAAGGGCTTGGAATTGGGGGTGCAGGCGAACCATGGTTCGTTGTAGGCAAGGACCTTGAGCGCAATGTATTGCTGGTGGAACAAGGATTTCATCATGATCTGCTCTATTCAGACAGCATTACGGCTGTGAATATCAGCTTCGTATCCGAAAAACCGAAGCCGAAAACATTTGAGTGCACGGCAAAATTCCGCTATCGCCAACCTGATAATGCTGTAACTGTAGAACTTCTGGACGATGGGACTGCAAAAGTGATTTTTACCCAACCAATCCGCGCTGTCACTCCCGGACAAGCTGTTGTTTTCTATGATGGAGAAGAATGTCTTGGCGGTGGAACAATTGATGAGATTTTCAAAAACGGAAGCAAGCTGACTTATGTCGGTTAATCCTGATTAATCCCCGGCGAGCCTGCTTCGCTGGGGATTATTTTGGGCAACTGCATAGCTGATTATGATATACTTAGCATGGAGAATGGCGTGTTCAAAGCACAGTAAACGCGAATGAATCAGCGGAAAGGGGGAAGAAACTTTGGATAAGCAAGACTCTTTAGATTTGTTTGCAGAGCAGGGGAAATTCATGAAAGGGAAGCATTTAGTGACCATCTTTCACAATGAACAAAACCTGTACACCGTGCTAAGAATCAGGGTCGAAGAAACGAATGAACAATATGATGATAAAGAGGCAGTCATTACCGGGTACTTCCCCAAGGTTCATGAGCAGGAGACGTATACTTTCTTTGGTGAAGTAAAAGAACATCCGAAGTTTGGCGCCCAATTTCATGCAACGCATTTCAGGAAAGACCTTCCCCAATCCAAACAGGGAATCATCAGCTATCTATCCAGTGATCTTTTTAAAGGAATAGGAAAGAAAACAGCTGAAAAAATTGTCGAAACGCTTGGTGAAAAAGCGATTGCAAAAATAATTGATAATCCCTCCGTTTTGGATCAAATTCCGAAGCTGGCACCCGAGAAGGCAAAAGACTTGTATGATTCTTTGATGGAACATCAGGGCCTTGAACAGGTGATGGTCGCTTTGAACGAATATGGTTTTGGCCCACAGCTGTCGATGAAAATATATCAGGTATATAAAGAACAGGCGATTGAAGTGATCCAAAACAATCCTTATAAGCTTGTCGAAGATATTGAAGGCATTGGTTTTGGCAGAGCGGACGAGCTTGGAAGCCAGCTTGGATTGACAGGGAACCATCCTGACCGGATCAAGGCGGCTTGTCTTTATACATTAGAAAATTCCAGCATCCAAGGTGGACACGTCTACATGGAAGCGGAATCGCTGCTGGTCGATGTCAAAAAGTTGCTGGAAGACAATCAAAATTTTGAAATTGAATTTACGGAAATCTCTCAGGAAATCATCAAGCTAGGTGAAGAAGGAAAGCTGATTTCCGAAGAACAGAAAATCTATTTGCCATCGCTTTATTATTCAGAAAAGGGACTTGTCGCTAAGGTGAAGAAAATTCTTGACCAGACGGAGTATGAAAATCAATTTCCTGAATCGGAATTTCTGCTTGCACTCGGGAATCTTGAAGAGCGTCTAAACGTCCAATATGCTCCGAGCCAAAAAGATGCCATCCAAACGGCGCTGATGTCTCCTATGATGATCCTCACGGGCGGACCTGGCACAGGAAAAACGACTGTGATAAAAGGAATCGTTGAACTATATGGGGAATTGCACGGCTGTTCCTTAGATCCAAGAGATTACAAAAAGGAAGAGCCATACCCGTTTTTACTGGCAGCACCTACCGGCAGGGCGGCAAAACGAATGACCGAGTCCACTGGTTTGCCTGCAGTGACCATTCACAGACTGCTTCGCTGGAATGGTGCGGAAGGCTTTGAATATAATGAGGATCAGCCGCTAGAAGGGAAAATCTTGATTATAGATGAGACATCAATGGTCGATATTTGGCTTGCTTATCAATTGTTCAAATCACTGCCTGATAATATTCAGGTGATAATGGTCGGGGACGAAGACCAGCTTCCTTCAGTCGGCCCTGGCCAAGTCTTAAAGGATTTGCTTGATTCCGGCAGAATCCCGACCGTGAGACTTACGGATATTTACAGGCAAGCAGAAGGTTCCTCTATTATTGAACTTGCCCACCAAATCAAAAAAGGATTGCTTCCTGCTGACATTTCTGTCCAAAAATCCGACCGATCTTTTATCCAGTGTACAACAAACCAAATTCCTCAAGTAGTCGAAAAGGTTGTTGCTAGTGCTAAGAAAAAAGGTTATTCGCCAAAGAATATCCAGGTGCTTGCCCCAATGTACAGGGGACCTGCGGGAATTGACCGCTTAAACGAACTATTGCAGACGCTATTCAATCCGAATGCAGACGGAACAAGAAAAGAGCTTGCCTTTGGTGATATAAAATATCGAATTGGCGACAAGGTTCTCCAGCTGGTCAACCAGCCGGAAGCGAATGTATTCAACGGGGATATGGGCGAGGTTATCGCGATTTTTTACGCGAAGGAAAATGTCGAAAAACAGGATCAGCTAATCGTGTCATTTGACGGTATTGAGGTCACCTACAACAGGCCGGAGCTCTCGCAGATTACCCATGCTTATTGCTGTTCCGTCCATAAATCTCAGGGAAGTGAATTTCCGATTGTTGTCCTTCCGGTCGTAAAAAGTTATTACCGGATGCTGCGCAGGAATTTGATTTATACGGCCATCACAAGAAGCAAGCAATTTCTGATTCTTATTGGCGAAGAGGACGCCCTAAAAATGGGCATCGAACGCGGACAGGATAAGGAGCGGAATACGACACTTGTTGAAAAGCTCGTCGAGATGCTCCCGGAATGGAGCGGTAATCGCATAGATAGTAAAATTTTACCAGACGTAAATCGTAAGAACTATATGGGAATCGTTAAGAATGCAGACCCGATGATCGGAATGGGTAATTTGACTCCTTACGATTTTATGGAAGAAAATGAAGCATAATATTGTTTTGGAAAACCTTACACCGCATGATTAACCGATCAATCGCAAAACCTAAGAGTGTTCGGAAAGGCGGGACACACTTTTGCGGACATTTTCACGATTAAAGGGATTGCCTGTATTTGAATTGGCAAGTGGGCAAAAACTGGGCGAAGTATGTGATGTAAGCATTTCAAGCAATGGAACCGTAGTAGGCTTACTAGTTCAACGAGGTGGATTCATCAAGAAAACGTTTCAGGTCAAGATCGGAGAGGTTGCATCGTTTGGCTCGGATGGTCTAATGGTGAAGGATCAGTCAGTGTTGCAGCGTCTAGAGGCAGAGCCTGAATATACGTTTGAACAAAAGGAAGGACTGGCTGGCAAAATCCTGCTCTCTAGGGATGGAGAACAGCTGGGTTTATTGAACGACGTATATTTTATGGAAGAACTGGGCACGATTGTAGGGTACGAACTAACAGATGGCTTTTTTTCAGATATCATGAATGGAAAGCGTGTCGTCAAGACAACGGGTCCGCCTGCAATCGGAAAGGATGCCATCATCGTGACAGTGAAACAGAGATGAGGTGTCCTTATGTTAAGTTGCCCGAATTGCCAAAGCAAGGATATTGGCAAAATTGGCATCAACCAATATTACTGCTGGAATTGTTTCATAGAGCTGTCCTTGAATAATGGCCTGATCCATACCCATCAAGTCGAAGAAGATGGAACATTAAGCTCCCTTGACGACTTATTCGACGAAGATCAACGTCAATACGGCATATAAAAAAATCCGAAGAGGTGAAGCGCATGAACAAAATGTTACCCTCCGTTATCGCATTGGGTGCGGGTATGGCAGTTTATCGTTATGCTTCTAATAACAATATAATGTCTGGCAGGAAAATGAAGAAGCTAGGCAGAAAAATGTCAAAAGCATTTCTTTAACAAGTATAAATCCCCTGTATAGGATTACAGGGGATTTTTTCGACGGTTAACAAGATACAAGTTTGAACAAAGAGGTTGCCCGACGGCTTTAAGGTAAGAAATCCCATCCAATTTGCTGACAGTCTGATAAATTTCAAGCATTTTCTTCATGTGAAATCTCTTTCGAACCAAATAAGCCGTATTGGTGCCCAAAAAATCCAGAAATCGGGAAAAGAGGTAACCAATGAGCTGTATTAGTGCCCGAAAAATCCAGAAACTAGGAAAAGAGGTAACCAATGATCCATATTGGTGCCCAAATTGACCTTTTCACATAAATACACCTAGCATACGATCATCTCTGTTCTGATTAAATTCCGTCTCAAGGAGGAGAAGGAAACGGCGAGTAGAGAGGTGCTTGCCACTAGGAAGTTGCGACAATCTTTTTCTTAGGTATAATCCCTCTCCTTTCTCTCAAGAATAAACGAGAGGGAGGGCGACTAAAAGTGAATATCCAAATGAAATGGTACTACCGGCTTGGATTTCTTCTCCTTTTGTTTATTGTTCTGTTCGTTTTCATGAAGCTGCAAGCATTGTGGATTCCGGTGCTGCATATTGTTGGATCGCTGCTGATTCCATTTTTGCTAGCTGCTTTCATTACATATCTGCTTCACCCGATCGTGGAATCTCTTAACCAAAGGGGGCTGCATCGGGGACTATCAATTTTGATTATATATATTTTCTTTTTTGGCGGTGCTGGATTTGCCTTTTATAAAGGGATTCCCGCTTTAATCTATCAGCTGCGCGACTTAACAGAGAACGCTCCTGCTTTTGCCGAACAATATAAACAAATGGTCAACAATGTCGTAAACGAGACCTCGACATGGCCTGCAGGAATTCATGAAAGAATAGAAGATGGAATCAACAGCATGGAGCAGTGGCTGGACGATGTGCTTGCCGCAACGATGTCCTTTTTGATGGAAATTGTCAATTCTATTTTGACGATTGCGGTAATTCCGTTCATTGCCTTTTACATGCTTAAGGACTTCAAGGCGATGAAAAAAGCGGCGTGGTACATGACTCCAAGGCAATGGAGGCAGCAAGGTGCAAGATTTCTCCATGAAGTAGACAAGTCACTCGGCAGTTATATAAGAGGTCAGCTTCTCGTCTGCCTGATTATTGGCGTGCTCTCTTCCTTTTTTTTCTGGTTTGCAGGCATTAAGTACTCCCTCCTACTTGGGGCCATTGTCGGAATCACCAATGTCATACCGTATTTTGGTCCGCTGATCGGAGCGATTCCGGCTGTCATCATTGCCGCGACAATGTCCGTGAAAATGGTGCTCTTGTCACTTGTGATCGTCTTTTCGCTGCAATTTCTGGAAGGCAACATCTTGTCCCCGTTGATAGTAGGAAAAAGCCTGCACATGCATCCATTAATGATTATGTTCGCTTTGCTGGCCGGGGAAGAAGTGGGAGGCATTCTAGGACTTATTTTGGCAGTTCCTGTCCTCGTGATAATAAGGGCGGCACTGATTCATGCCAGAGATCATATCATTCATGAAAGAAGAAAGTTCCTCTGAGATAATTTTTTGCCAGGGACGTTTGACAAACGCAGTACTGCTATATATAATTCGGCTATAGATAAATATTCAAAAAATGGAGAAGGAACGAGTATGTTATAGTCCATCGACCAGAGAGGGATTCCTAGGCTGAAAGAATTCCCGGTGAAGGATAACAGAATGCTATTCCGGAGTGCAGGAAAAACCTGCCGTGAGCTGCGTTAAGGCGTCATTGAGAGATGGGCGTGATTTTTTGCGTTCATAATCAGGGTGGTACCGCGAGTAAGCTCTCGTCCCTGTCCAGGGATGAGGGCTTTTTTTGTTTAGGAAATTATAAAATTATTTAGTTGTGGCTAACTACTTGTGGTTTTCTTAATCCAGCTCCAGCGCCTAGCCCCTCGAGTCGCTTGTCTAGTGTCGCCTCCTAGAAACTCCGAAACTTCAACTCCACTGGCAGAAGCAAAGAGCGCTTCTACCGTTGAGTCTCCAGTTTCTGCGTTTCTGGGCAGTCGGCTATACTTTTCGGTTTCGGTCCGCCCAATGAAGTCAAAGAACGACTTCATTGGGCGGACCTCTGAGGCACAGGATGTGCTAGACCCGTCAGCCACAGGACGTGGCGTCCTAGGCGGACAGCGCTTGTCGGGGCTGACCAGGCACTTGCGCTTTTTTGTTGTCCAAACAATGATTTAGGAGGTTAGTTTGATGAAAAAATTAACTGGTGCAGAAATTAGAAGAATGTTTCTCGAATATTTTAAGGAGCATGACCATGCCATCGAGCCGAGTGCATCGCTTGTTCCGCACGAAGATCCGTCTCTTCTGTGGATCAACAGCGGGGTAGCGACTTTGAAAAAGTATTTTGATGGACGAGTTGTGCCAGAAAACCCAAGAATCACGAATGCACAGAAATCGATTCGGACAAATGATATTGAAAATGTCGGCAAAACAGCGCGCCACCATACCTTCTTTGAAATGCTCGGCAATTTTTCGATCGGTGACTATTTCAAAGATGAAGCAATTGAATTTGCATGGGAATTTCTTACAAGTGAAAAATGGATCGGTTTTGACCCTGAGAAATTATCGGTGACCGTTCATCCGGAAGATGATGAAGCCTATCTCATCTGGAAGGAGAAAGTCGGTATGCCCGAAGAACGGATCATCCGTTTGGAGGGGAACTTCTGGGATATTGGCGAAGGTCCGAGCGGTCCAAACACAGAGATTTTCTATGACAGAGGGCCTGAATACGGAGACGACCCTCTAGACCCTGAGCTGTACCCAGGCGGTGAAAATGATCGCTACCTTGAAGTCTGGAATCTTGTGTTCTCAGAATTCAACCATAATCCGGATGGCACGTATACACCGCTTCCAAAGAAAAACATTGATACCGGTATGGGCCTTGAACGCATGGCATCTGTGGTCCAGGATGTTCCGACAAACTTTGAAACAGATTTGTTCTTGCCAATTATTAAAGCGACCGAAGAAATTTCCGGTGAAAAATTCGGACAATCTAGGGAGAAAGATGAGGCTTTCAAAGTTATTGCAGACCACATCCGTACAGTAGCATTCGCTGTCGGTGACGGTGCCCTTCCTTCCAATGAAGGCCGCGGCTATGTACTGCGTCGTTTATTGCGCCGCGCTGTTCGTTACGCTAAAAAGCTAACTATCAATCGACCATTTATGTTTGAGCTGGTGCCGGTAGTGGGTGAAATCATGGAAGATTTTTATCCAGAGGTAAACGAAAAAACCGACTTTATCCAAAAGGTGATCAAACATGAGGAAGAACGTTTTCATGAAACATTAACGGAAGGCCTCGGGATCCTTTCTGAGTTGATCAAGAATGAAAAGCAAAAAGGCAGCGGCAAAATTCAGGGGGAGGATGTCTTCAGACTTTATGACACATACGGCTTCCCAGTCGAGCTGACGGAAGAGTATGCTGCGGAAGAAGGGCTAAAGATCGACCATGAAGGCTTCGCAAGAGAAATGGAGCTGCAGCGCAAAAGAGCCCGTACAGCTCGCCACGAGATCGGTTCCATGCAAGTCCAAGGCGGCGTGCTTGGCGATATGAAAGAGAGCAGTGAGTTTGTCGGATATGATCAATTACAAACCAACAGCAAAATCGTGGCAATTATAAGGGATGGTCAGCTCTCAGAACAAGCTCAGGCCGGCGATGAAATTCATTTTATCCTGGACATTACACCTTTCTATGCAGAAAGCGGCGGACAAATCGCTGACAAAGGGACTGTAGAAGCAAGTGGAATGAGGATTTCCGTAAAGGATGTAAAGAAAGCTCCAAACGGACAAAATCTTCATCATGCTGTTGTAGAAGAAGGGACAGTAACGAAGGGGCTTGAAGTAACAGCAATCGTTGATCAGGAAAACCGTGCGAGAATCATCAAGAACCATACTGCAACACACTTGCTCCACCAGGCGTTGAAGGATGTGCTGGGAGATCATGTAAATCAAGCAGGTTCACTAGTCGAACCTGATAGATTGCGTTTCGATTTCTCTCATTTTGGGCAGGTTACTGCTGAAGAGCTGGAAAAAGTAGAAACAATCGTCAATGAGAAAATTTGGAAAAACATCGAAGTGAACACAAGCTTTCAGCCGATTGCGGAAGCAAAAGCAATGGGTGCAATGGCGTTGTTCGGTGAAAAATACGGTGAAATCGTCCGTGTCGTAAAAGTCGGCGATTATAGTCTTGAGTTATGTGGCGGTTGCCATGTTCCGAATACCTCTGTCATCGGTTTGTTTAAAATTGTTTCCGAGAGTGGCATCGGAGCTGGGACAAGAAGGATTGAAGCCGTAACGGGAGAGTCTGCATACAAAGTACTTAACGATCAACTCAGCGTTCTGAAGGATGCTGCAGGCAAGTTGAAGACTGCACCGAAGGAAGTATCGAACCGTATGGATGCCTTACTAGCTGAAATCAAGCAGCTGCAGCGTGAAAATGAATCTCTTGCAGCCAAATTGGGTACTATTGAAGCAGGAAGCCTTGCCTCTCAGGTAAAAGAAATCAACGGGATCCAATTGCTTGCTGCACGCGTACAGGCTTCTGACATGAACAGCCTGCGAAATATTGCTGATGACCTAAAGCAAAAGCTTGGTTCAGCAATCATTTTGCTTGGAATGACTGATGGCAGCAAAGTGAACTTGATTGCTGCTGTAACGGATGATTTGATTAAAAAAGGCTATCAGGCTGGAAAACTGATCAAGGAAGCAGCGGCAATTTGCGGCGGTGGGGGAGGCGGCCGGCCGGATATGGCCCAGGCTGGCGGTAAAGACCCTTCAAAACTCGACAATGCGCTTCAATATGCCGAAAAATGGGTAAAATCAATTTGATATAAAAGGAAAGTAGTGTAGAATGAAGATATCATGAAGAAAAATTTTACCTGCCATTTCCTGAAAGTGAGGTGCATTCGATGAGCTCGTTTGATAAAACGATGAGATTTAATTTTCCCGAAGAGCCTTTTGAGCATGATGTCAACGAAGTCCTGCTGCAGGTATATGAAGCGCTGCAGGAAAAGGGATATAACCCGATCAACCAGATTGTCGGATATTTGCTCTCAGGCGACCCGGCCTATATTCCTCGCCATCGGGATGCCCGAAACATCATCCGCAAGCTGGAGCGAGATGAAATTATCGAGGAACTGGTTAAATCCTACTTAAGGAATCATCGAGAGGGGAAATAAATTGAGGATTTTGGGACTCGATGTTGGCTCGAAAACGGTCGGCATAGCCATGAGCGATGAATTCGGCTGGACAGCTCAAGGACTTGAAACATTGAAAATAAACGAAGAAGAAAATGTATTTGGTTTCAATGAAATTGGTAAAATAATAAAAGACAATGAAGTCAGCAAAGTAGTGGTTGGATTTCCGAAGAATATGAACGGGACGATTGGTCCGCGCGGGAAAGCAAGTCAGTTTTATGCCCGTGAACTGGAAGATAGATTTGGCGTTCAAACGATTTTATGGGACGAGCGTCTGACGACAGTGGCAGCCGAGAGAGTTTTGATCGAGGCGGACGTAAGCCGCAAAAAACGAAAGAAGGTCATCGATAAGATGGCTGCTGTTATGATTTTACAAGGCTATTTGAACAGCCAAAATTAAATTGAGGTGACTACAATGGATCATGGAGAAAACAATATTACAGTAGTAGACGAAAACGGCAACGAACAATTATGTGAAGTTCTTTTTACTTTTGATTCCGAGGAGTTCGGAAAATCATATGTGCTTTATTATCCAATTGGTGCAGAGGATAACGATGAGGAAGAAATCGAAATTCATGCTTCTGCGTTCATGCCAACAGAAGATAATGATGATGGCGAACTTATGCCGATCGAAACGGATGAAGAGTGGGACATGATTGAAGAAATGCTTGAAACCTTCCTCGCAGAGCAAGACGAAGAATAGGATTCGAAAATCTGGACCAGGCGAATAACTGCCTGGTCCTTTTCTATTTGCCGATAAATTCGGGCAAATTTCGTCCTGAAATTCTACAAGAAACGGCTTTTTTCGTAATTATTTGCAAATAGCAATATAAAATATAGTATAATAGTTCGAGATGTGACAATAGAGAGTATCCAGGAAGTAAGTTTTGTTATCTGGAGGGGGAACATATGTCTGACGAAAAGAATATCCAGGATCCGAAAAAAAATAAAAAAAAGTGGATTACCGAAAAGCTGATAGAACAGCAGAATGAGGCGAAAATAGTGAGGAAAATAGTTTTCATTACTGCTCTCGTGGCTTTCTTGCTCATCGTAGCAATCGGCGGCGGTGGGTATTACTACATTACCGAAGCATTGAAGCCTGTTGAAGAAAACAGCAAGAACACTATTGAGGTCACGATTCCTATTGGTTCGTCTACAACAGGTATTGGGCAAATACTTGAGGAAAAAGGGATCATAAGGGATGCCCGGGTTTTCAAGTATTATGTAAAGTTCAAAAATGAAGCAGGCTTTATGGCTGGTGATTATAAAATGAACCCGTCGATGACGCTGCCTGAAATCATTACAAGTTTGAAAACAGGGAAAGTTATGGAGGAAGTGGTCATGAAGATCACAATCCCAGAAGGAAAGCAGTTAAAGCAAATCGCTGGGATCATTGCTGAAAAAACTCAACAGGATGAGGAAGCGATTTTCCAACAGCTGAATGATCGAGCATTCGTCAAAACCTTAATAGAGAAATATCCTGATGTCCTTAGTGATGAAATTCTCAAGGAAAATGTCAAGTACCCGTTAGAAGGGTATCTGTTCCCGGCTACCTATCCGTTTTCCTCTGAAAAACCGACAGTCGAGGAAATTGTTACGGTCATGCTGACAAAAACGAAGGAAGTATTAGCTGAATTCGGAGGACAAATGGAAGAAAAAAATATGTCTGTTCATGAATTAATGACAATGGCATCACTCATTGAAGAGGAAGCAACCGAACAAGCCGATCGCGATAAGATCGCCAGTGTCTTTTATAATCGCCTAGCAAAGGGGATGATGCTGCAGACAGACCCGACCGTCTTGTATGCACATGGGGAACATAAAGATCGCGTCTATTTCCAGGATCTTGAAATAGATGACCCTTATAATACCTATAAAATTCAGGGACTGCCACCCGGTCCTATCGCCAATCCAGGCGTCATGTCCATTCAAGCTGCTCTTGTACCAGCTGAAACAGACGATCTTTATTTCATTGCGACGTCCACTGGAGAGGTGCTCTTCTCAAAGACACTGGACGAGCATAATCGAAAAGTGAACGAACATATTACCAATAAAAAGTGACATCCTTATTTGGGAAATGCAGAATGATTCGCACTTCCCTTCTTTTTGTGGTAAAATTATTCAAGTGTTTTTTACTAGACCATGTTACTGTCTGGCGTCCGATCCAGTTACTATTCGATAGCGTGCATCACAGATGACGGAGTGAAGCTTTTAAGTTAATGGACCTGACTGTTTTTCTCTGTTAATTTGTGAACGCTATTTTTTTCATGCCTCGACAGTCATGCGAAATTTTACTCCGGCTTTTTTTTAGCCATCTGAATGGAGGTAAGGCAGCTTGCTGAACGAAGAGCTGCAAAATTATATAGATTCTTTCATACAGCCTAGGGATGGCGTTTTTTTCGACATGGAAGAGTATGCGAAGCTTCACGGTGTTCCGATTATGGAACCCGCTGGTATCGAAACGATGCTCCAGCTTCTAAGAATTCAGCAGCCAGAATCAATCTTGGAAATCGGAACAGCCATTGGCTACTCTGCAATGAGAATGGCATCCGCGCTGCCTAAGTCTCATATCATCACAATGGAACGCGATGAAGACCGCTGTCAACTTGCTGCCGAGTATATGAAACGGGCCGGCATGCAGGAGCAAATCACCCTTATGAAAGGGGATGCGCTTGAGCTTGAAGCGGAAGCTGCCGTCCATGCTCCATTTGACGCAATTTTTATTGATGCAGCCAAAGGCCAGTATAAGCGCTTTTTTGAACGTTACTCCAGGTATTTGAAGCCTGGGGGAATAATCATTACGGACAACATCCTGTTTAAAGGTCTTGTATATAACCATGAATCGGCAAGCAAAAGAGCCCGTAGCCTGGCAAAAAAAATAGACGAATTCAATCGCTGGCTTGTTGCTAATGAGGAATATGATACGATCATCCTTCCTATTGGTGATGGGGTGGCGGTTAGTAAGATGAGGTGAACGGAATGAAGAAACCCGAATTATTGGTGACGCCAACAAGTGTTAATAACATTATTCCATTGGCGGAAGCCGGGGCAGATGCGTACCTGATTGGAGAACAAAAATTCGGATTGCGTCTTGCTGGTGAGTTCAACCGTGAGGACGTAAAACGAGCGATTGAATTGGCGCACTCAAAAGGGAAGAAAGTGTATGTAGCTATGAACGCATTATTCCATAATGAAAAAGTGGACTTGCTTGGTGAATACCTTACCTTCCTTACCGATGTGAAAGCAGATGGAGTCACGTTTGGCGATCCTGCTGTTTTAATGGCAGCAAAGGAAAATGCTCCGGAAATGAAGCTTCATTGGAGCACGGAAACTACAGGAACGAACTGGTATACTTGCAATTATTGGGGAAGGAAGGGTGCCAAGCGTGCTGTCCTTGCGAGAGAAATCAACATGGATGCGATCGTTGAAATCAAGGAAAATGCTGAGGTGGAAATTGAGGTCCAGGTTCACGGTATGATGAACATGTTCCAGTCGAAGCGTCCGCTCCTTGGCCATTACTTTGAATATCAAGGAAAGGCTTTGGCAGTAGAAAATCGCAGACAGGAAAGCAATATGTTTCTCCATGATAAAGAGCGTGAAAATAAGTATCCGATTTTCGAGGATGAAAATGGGACGCACATCATGAGCCCAAATGATATTTGCATTATTGATGAGTTGACTGAGCTAGTGGAATCTGGGGTTGATTCTCTTAAAGTGGATGGGATTTTGAAGAGCCCTGACTATATTTTGGAAGTTACAAGGCTATACCGAAAAGCCATTGATTTAGCAGTGGAAAAACCGGAGCAATACGACGAAGAAAAGGACAGCTTGCTAAAAGCGGCAGAAGCACTACAGCCGCTAAATCGCCCGCTCGATACAGGATTCTTTTTCAAGGAAACGGTTTATTAACAGCAAGAATGAGAAGGAGGTTGCTAAAATGGCAGCAATAGCAGACAAAATTTCGCAAATTGTCGATGGGAAACGGATCATCGTGAAAAAACCAGAACTGCTTGCTCCAGCCGGAAATCTTGAAAAACTTAAGATTGCCGTCCACTACGGTGCAGATGCCGTTTTTATTGGCGGGCAAGAATATGGTTTGCGTTCGAATGCGGATAATTTCACCTTTGAGGAAATGAAGGAAGGCGTCGAGTTCGCCAAAAAATATGGCGCGAAAATTTATGTTACCACTAATATATTTGCACATAACGATAACATCGATGGTCTCGAAGACTATCTATTAGGCTTGAAGGGTGCTGGTGTCAACGGCATCATCGTAGCCGATCCTTTGATCATAGAAACTTGCCGCAAGGTAGCTCCGGAAATCGAAGTCCACTTGAGTACACAGCAATCCCTTTCCAACTGGAAGGCTATCCAGTTCTGGAAGGAAGAAGGACTGGAGCGTGTTGTGCTTGCACGGGAAACAAGTGCAGTGGAAATCGAGGAAATGAAGCAAAAGGTGGATATCGAAATCGAAACCTTCATCCATGGTGCCATGTGCATTGCCTATTCTGGACGCTGTACCTTGAGCAATCACATGACAGCCCGGGATTCAAACCGTGGCGGCTGCTGTCAGTCCTGCCGCTGGGACTATGATTTGTACACACTTGAAGGAACAGAGGAAAACCCTTTGTTTGCTGAGGGCGATGCACCTTTTGCGATGAGCCCAAAGGACTTAAAACTAATTGAGTCGATCCCACGTTTGATTGAGCTAGGAATTGACAGTCTAAAGATCGAAGGCCGCATGAAGTCTATTCACTATATTGCAACGGTTGTCAGCGTTTACCGAAAAGTGATCGATGCTTATTGTGATGATCCTGAAAACTTTGTGATCAAGCAGGAATGGCTCGAGGAATTGGACAAATGTGCCAACCGCGAGACAGCATCTGCCTTTTTCGAGGGGGTCCCAGGGTATAAGGAGCAAATGTTTGGAAACCATAGCAAAAAGACAACCTTCGATTTTGCCGGCCTTGTGCTTGATTACGATGCTGAGGAACAAATGGTGACACTTCAGCAAAGGAACTACTTCAAACCTGGGGATGAGGTTGAATTTTTTGGACCAGAAATCGAGAACTTCACCCATGTGATCGATAAGATTTGGGATGAAGCTGGAAATGAACTCGATGTGGCCCGCCATCCGCTGCAAATCGTCAAATTCAAGATGGACAAGCCTGTCTACCCAAATAACATGATGCGGAAGGAGAAGTAGGAAATGTACCGCAAACCTGTTGTGATTGGTGTAGCCGGCGGCTCAGGCTCAGGCAAGACAAGCGTGACCAAGGCGATTTATGATAGCTTTAAGAGTCAATCCATCCTAATGATTGAACAGGATTATTATTATAAGGATCAAAGCCACCTGCCGATGGAGCAGCGTTTAAAGACAAATTACGACCATCCTTTGGCATTTGACAATGACCTTTTAATAAAACATATTCAAAAGCTGCTTCAGCACGAGCCGGTCGAGAAGCCAGTTTACGATTATTCCATCCACACTCGCTCAAACGAAGTCATCTATGTGGAACCAAAGGATGTTATCATTTTGGAAGGCATTTTGATTCTCGAGGACGAGAGATTACGCGATTTGATGGACATCAAGCTCTATGTAGACACGGATGCCGATCTGCGGATCATCCGCAGACTGCTGCGTGACATAAAAGAGCGCGGACGCTCAATGGATTCAGTTATAGAACAGTACGTAAATGTGGTAAGACCAATGCATAACCAGTTCATTGAACCGACCAAGCGTTATGCGGATGTGGTTATTCCCGAAGGCGGTCACAATCATGTCGCAATTGACCTCATGGTAACAAAAATTCAAACAATTCTTGAACAAAAATCATTTTTGTGACACAATAGCATAGATAATATAGACATGGAAGTACTTGCAAAGAGTGCTTCCTTTTGTCCAAAGAGATAAATGGCCAGAAATGGCCCTTTTTCCATCGCGCGCCCTGGTAAGGCGGCGCTTCTGTATATTTTTAAGGATACATAAGATAATAGTACACAATCTATTTGGGGATTTGTGAAGACTAGAAGGAGTGAAGTATTTTGGCAATAGAAAAAGTTTTTCCGATGACACAGGCAGGAAAAGAAAAGCTTGAACATGAATTGGAACAATTAAAAACCGTTAAACGAAAAGAAGTAGTGGAGAGAATCAAGATTGCTCGCAGCTTCGGTGATCTTTCAGAGAACTCTGAATATGATTCTGCAAAAGAGGAACAAGCTTTTGTAGAAGGGCGGATCACGACGCTTGAAAATATGATTCGCAATGCAAAAATCATCAAGGAAGATGAACTGAGTACAGATGCTGTCAGTCTTGGCCGCACGGTCACTTTTGTCGAGCTTCCTGATGGCGATGAAGAATCTTATACCGTCGTTGGAAGTGCCGAAGCGGATCCATTTGAGGGCAAAATTTCAAATGACTCACCAATTGCGAAGAGCCTGATGGGCAAAAAAGTCGGGGACGAGGTAACTGTGCAAACTCCTGGCGGCGAAATGAACGTCCGTATCACTTCTATTAAGTAACAACCTATAGGTTTGAAACTCCAACACCTCGTCAACACTTTTGATGAGGTGTTTTTTATGCATAAAAAAAGAATGACTGCCTGGATTTCCATCTGTCTCGCAGTCTTTGGCCTATTGATTTTTCGGCTGGCGCAGCTGCAGCTAATTGATACAGAATCATTTTCTAAACATCATATTAATTTAATCGAAGCAAGCGTGAAGCAAAGGTCTCAGGAAATGGTAGTGGACAACGGAAGAGGAAATTTCGTGGATCGTAATGGGGAATCTTTGTCCTATGAGCTTGCGTCCGTGCTCGTCTTGTTTCCGTTTTTAAAGAAAATGGACTGGGAAGCGGATAGGGTGGCAGAAGTGATTGGTGTCTCTGAATACGCTTTGAAAACAGAAGTGGAGGAGTCGGATGAACCATTTGCTTTTGGAGATCCAGATCCTGTGATCCTGACAAGGAAGCAAATGGAGATCATTAATGAAATGGGGATTCCTGGTGTATTCGCGGTTGAACGTAAATATCCAATGGAAAAAGTGCCGGCTGCGCAGCTTGTTGGAATCATAGGCGAAAATGAAGCTGCCCTAAAAGCAAGATACGGCAAGAAGGAATTTATGCCTAGGACGTTGATCGGGCTCTCAGGTCTGGAAAAAAGCTTCGATGAGTTCCTCGTTGCGGAAGGGAATTCAAAGCTTGTATACCATGTCGATGGCGAAGGAGCGCCATTATTCGGAATTAATGTGAAATACAGTGAACCGGCCAATCCATTCTATCCAATTAATGTGCAGACATCGATCGATAAAGATTTGCAAATCATCCTTGAGGAAAAAGTGGATCAATACAAAATCAAAAAAGGCGGAGCCGTCCTGTTAGATATTGAGACAAACAGCATTTTAGCAATGGTTTCAAGACCCGTCATCAATCCATCAAAACCCTATACGGATGAAGGGGTGGAAAATATGATGGTGAAACAACATATTCCAGGGTCCGTGTTCAAAACGGTGGTGGCTACGGCTGCGATTGATAATGGACTTGATGACCCATCCAGGACGTTTGATTGCAGCAAGACCATCAATGGGGAAACAGATACGAAATATCAACATGGAAACCTTTCTTTCCAAGATAGCTTCGCAGTCAGCTGCAACCGTACTTTTGGCGAATTAGCCCAAGAATTACAGAAGCAGGATGATCATATACTGGAAAGGTATGCGGAAATGCTGTCCATTACAGGAGGAACAGGATGGACAGGGAATATTTTTCATCTAGAGGGTTTCAAACAGCTTCAGGATGAGGAGACAGGAAAAGTGTTCTTGTCGAATGAAGCAAGGAAGGATATGAATTTTGCTGCACTGTCAGGAATTGGCCAGCACGAAGTAAGAGTTTCCCCGCTCGCTGTCGCCAACATGATGGCGACAATCGCCAGAGGGGGGGGAAAGGAGATGGTCAGGGCCGTTCTGTCCATCCAATATCAAAATGGCACGAAAATGACTGAGTTCCCGAAAAAGGAACTGCCAGGGGAGCAGATTTCTCCTTATACTGCCATGAAAGTCCAAAAGTTACTACGAGAGGTCATTGTAAACGAAGAGGGAACTGGCAGATGGTTTCAGGACTTGCCGTATAAAGTTGCAGGGAAATCTGGAACAGCTGAAACAGGCAGATATGAAAACACTAAGCAATTGCATAATAAATGGTTCGCGGGTTATTTTCCATTTGAAAATCCAAAGTATGCACTTGTGACTGTCAATTTAGATGTATTCGCGGATGAAGGAGGAGTGAATCCTCTTTTCGCGGATATAGTTAAGGAGGTCTATCAATTCGACCACGGGACATCCGCTGAAGGGCCTAAAACCGAGTGAAACAAGCTAAATGAATAGAAAATCCTTCAAGTTTGCTCTGAGTCATGGTAGAATGTTGACAACCTTAAAAGGGAGGGAAAGATCTTGAAGAATGATTATGACAGCCTAAATGAGGGAATGCGCTCACGGCAAAGGGCAAAGCGCAGAAAAACGAACCTGATTTTAAATAGCTTGATTGTTATTGTGATATTGTTAATTGGCATTGTTTCCTATAATATTTTTTTCAGCAATGAGAAAGGCGCGGTCGACCAAAACAATGTGACAGCAAAAAAGGATCAGGCTTCAGCCTCTCCAGAGAAACAAGCAAGTAAAAATAATGCAACCGCCAAAGAGGATAAAAGCTCCGAAACAAGTGCAGAAGGATCCAATTCTGAAAAAGCAAAGACAGCTTCTTCAGAGGAGCAGGCAGATCCAGTCGTAACGGAGGGCGGAAGTGATGCTAATGTAAAGCAAACGATTGAAAATCCAGGGTGGAAGCCAGTTGGCACAACGCAAACTGGAGATCACACCCCTGCGTTCGACGAAAGTACGGTGGATTGGCAGGAAATGATTCTTGCATACTCCTATGCAACTGGAATCGATAAAAACAATATGACTTTATGGTGGAATGAAAATGGAGGTGCGCCTAATACAGCAGTCGGAACGATTTCTGAAAAAGGCAGCGACCAGACTTTTAGAGTATGGATTCAATGGGTAGATGGCGAAGGCTGGAAACCGGTCAAGGTAGAAGAATTGATTCAAAATGATAAACGATAAACTTTTCACCTGCTGAAAATAGGCATAAACCATTCAGTTTGGTTCACCTGGTCATATACCAAAATTTACATGGGAAATACGTGTTTAAAACATGTTAAAGTAGGGATGTGGATAAGTCTATTAAATACAGGTGATGATAATGAAGGCAAAACAACTCTATGAAAAAATGATAGATTACAAGCAGTTTGCAACCACTCTGCTTGCAGTGGGAGTTTTCTTTTATATTGGGACGATCATTCCGTCAGAAACGACAGTAATGACAGATATATATATAGCAACTGGTGCATCCATCGCATTCCTTACTGGCTCGATCCTATGCTTTGCTGTTGCAAAAAAATATCGCAATCAGCTAACTGAAACAGAGGAAGGTCAGGATTTACTAATGAAAAAGTAATCGCATCTAAATTCGATGTCTTTGCGGAATTGCTTATCACAGTAAAAAAGCGATCCATCGTTAACAGAATGTTCACATCCTATTCCTTTTAACAGCGTATTTATATGATAAATTTGCTGTAACAATGGTGTATGATAAGGGGTGTTGGGCATGTTCTTAATCGTAATGGGTTTGGTAATATGTGGCGCTGTTGGGTTGATCATTGCTGCAGAAGTAAGCGTAGAATAACAGAAAAAAGGCATCAATCACATGTGATTGATGCCTTTTCATTTTCTGTCCATCGCCAACATGACGGACTTTTCTATTATCTTCACTGCCCTTTATTCTTTTTCTTTTCCTTTTCAGCGCGATAAAACTCATGGAACATTTTCATCAATGCCCGTTTTTCAATTCTTGATACATAGCTTCTCGAGATGCCGAGTTCTTTGGCGATTTCCCGCTGGGTTTTCTCCTTCTTTAAATCAAGGCCGAAACGGCCAATAATAACCTCTTTTTCACGTTCATCGAGGACATCAATATACTCCTTCACTTTTTCAAGCTCCATATTGAGCTGGATGGTGTCAATAACATCTTCCGATTCAGATTTCAGGACGTCGATGAGCGAGATTTCGTTGCCCTCCTTGTCCTGTCCAATCGGGTCATGTAATGAAACATCCTTTTTTGTCTTCTTCAATGCTCTCAAATGCATGAGAATCTCGTTTTCTATACATCGCGCCGCATAGGTGGCTAGCTTGGTGCCCTTTGCTTCTGAATAACTTTCAATGGCCTTGATCAGTCCAATAGTTCCAATTGAAATCAAATCCTCAGAATCCTCACCGGTGTTTTCAAATTTCTTGACGATATGGGCGACAAGTCTCAGATTGTGTTCAATTAACATATTTCTTGCGTGAGTGTCGCCATCCGCCATCAATCTTAAGTACTTTCGCTCCTCAGCAGCAGACAACGGTTGAGGAAATGCATTGTTTTTAACATAAGAAACAAGAAGGATGACTTCTTTTAGGAGATACCCAAGTGCTGTCAGTATGCCAGACATGTTTCCACCCCCGCTTATTCAGGCTTTAGCCTATAATCAATTCCTATGTCTGAAGGAGGTTAATTGTGTCTGTCCTGCTGGATATTTTTATCGTTTTCCGACAGAAGACTCCCACCTCAATCGTGTGAAGGGCGAAGCCCAACGATAGGTGGGAGATGAATGTCGGTTAGGCGATAGCCTAAAGGCTTTGTTGTTGCCCACTTCATACCTTAATGATATAATCAGTCTTATATAAGAGAAAGGCTGATTTCACAATGAAATTAGACAGTAATAATCATTCAGTATTCTTAATGTATTATCATCTTGTACTAGTTGTGAAATATCGTAGAGAAGTATTTGATGTCAAAGTATCTGACTATGCTAAGGATATGTTTGTAAATCTAGGCGAGAAATACAATATCTCTCTAGTTGAGTGGAATCATGATAAAGACCATGTTCACATCCTGTTCAAAGCACATCCTAATACTGAATTATCAAAGTTCATCAATGCTTACAAAAGTGCTAGTTCGCGATTAATCAAAAAAGATTTTCCCAAGGTTAGAAAAAAACTGTGGAAAGAAATGTTTTGGTCAATAAGTTTTTGCTTACTAACTACTGGCGGTTCTCCCATCAATGTAGTTAAAAAATACATTGAAATTCAAGGAATGAAGTGAGGTGAAAACAATGTTAGTCAACAAGGCATACAAATTCCGTATCTATCCAACCAAAGAAC
>NZ_JAUSUN010000016.1:0-81112 GCF_030814065.1 Mesobacillus stamsii | reverse complement strand
TCCTTTTTTATTTTTCTTAATCGACAAAAGTTCTTAGCATCTGAGTGTTCTCTACAAAACTCAAGGCGACAACTTTTTTGCAAGAGTCAAGTAAAAAACAAAATAAATCCCATCCTGATTCCAAAACGACAGAACCAGGATGGGATTCAAGGCCACATTAGGCGTTTAAATCATAATTTTTGCCAGTAACAAGATAAATAACGTTTTCTGCAATATTGGTCGTATGGTCTCCTATTCGCTCAATATATCGGCATACAAATGCCAACTGGGTTATCTGATTTGTTGCTGTAGGCTTTTGAGGGATGTAGCCCATCAATTCTTTGATCAGACGTCCATACATTTCATCGACTTCATCATCCCTTTGTGCACACTTTTTAGCCAAGTGTGCATCTTCCGCATAAAAGGAGGTAAGGGAATCCGATAGCATTTCAAGGCTGATTTCCAGCATTTTCGGGATTTCAATAATCTCTTTAATATACTTTTCCCCTCCGATGTGGAGAGTTGACTTAGCAATATTTACTGCCATATCGGCAATTCGTTCAATTTCAGA
The DNA here is from genome assembly GCF_030814065.1 of Mesobacillus stamsii. Lineage (NCBI taxonomy): Bacteria > Bacillati > Bacillota > Bacilli > Caryophanales > Bacillaceae > Mesobacillus > Mesobacillus stamsii. Next base: position 80,562 of record NZ_JAUSUN010000016.1, on the reverse strand, counting down.
TGAGACTCGCAGGGCAGCAATGATTTTTCGCAAATCCGTTGCTACTGGCGATTCTTTTGCGATTAGCAAAATTGCCTGTTCATTAATTTCTTCATCCATATGATCGATTTTATTATCTCCGGCAATGACAGCTTGTGCCTTGTCACTATCCTGCTCTACAAGCGATTCCATCGAGAGGATCACAGCCTTCTTTGCCTCATCCCCCATGTGAAGGACTTTTTCTTTCAATTCTTTCAAATTATTATCAAAAAATGTTCTTGTTACCATCTTTCCACCCCTTCTTATTATCCGAATCGACCCGAAATATAGTCTTCTGTTCTTTGATCATACGGTTGAGAAAATACTTTTGTCGTGTCATCAAGTTCTATTAGTTCTCCCATTAAAAAGAATGCTGTCTTGTCAGATACTCTTGAAGCCTGTTGCATATTATGAGTGACGATAACTATAGTATATTTTTCTTTCAGCTCAAATATGAGTTCTTCGATTTTAGATGTAGAAATAGGATCAAGCGCAGAAGTTGGTTCATCCATAAGAAGAACTTCAGGCTTAGTTGTCAGGGCTCTTGCAATGCACAAGCGCTGTTGCTGGCCTCCTGATAATCCCATTGCAGGAGCATTTAGCCTGTCCTTGACCTCATCCCAAAGAGCAACGTCTATTAATGATTTCTCGATTATTTCATCAAGTTCCTGCTTTTTTTTCAAGCCATGTATCCTTGGTCCATACGCAATATTATCATATATCGACTGTGGAAAAGGGTTTCCTTTCTGAAACACCATCCCTACATTCTTTCTTAGTTCAACTAGGTCCACCTTATCGCTTAAAATATTTTTTCCTCGGTAATTGATTTCACCTGACATTTTCACACCCGGTATCATATTTATCATCAGGTTGAGCGTTTTAATAAATGTTGATTTTCCACAGCCCGATGGTCCGATAATTGCGGTTACTTCGTTATAATGAATCGGAAAATTGATACTTTTTAATGCTAAATTATCACCATACCAAAGGTTTAAATCCTTCACATCAAAAACTCGTTCTGTTGTTGTTAAAGTAGACACATTGCTCCCCCTTATCCAAACCGTCCGGAAATATACTCTTCTGTTTTCTTAACACTAGGATTCGTGAAGATTTTTTCTGTCCTGTCAAACTCAATTAGATCTCCATTTAGGAAAAATGCTGTTTTATCTGAAATTCGCGAAGCCTGCTGCATATTATGTGTGACAATAATAATAGAATAATCGTTTTTCAGCTCTACAACAAGCTCTTCCACTTTCGCGTTTGAAATTGGGTCCAATGCTGAGGAAGGTTCATCCAATAGTAGGACTGTCGGTTCCATCGCAACCGTACGCGCTATACACAAGCGCTGCTGCTGACCTCCCGATAGAGACAGAGCTGAGGTATGAAGACGATCTTTCACTTCCTCCCAAAGAGCTGCCTTTGTAAGACTTTCCTCTACTTTTTCATTTAGCACGCTCTTTTTGTGAATGCCCGCAAATTTTAGAGCGTAGCTTATATTTTCATAAATGGATTTAGGAAAGGGATTTGGTTTTTGGAAAACCATCCCTATTTCCTTTCTCAATGCAACTACATCAATATTATCTCCAAGAAGATTGATTCCCTCATAATTAATTTCTCCCTCTGCCCTTGCACTAGGAATCAAATCGTTCATTCTGTTTATCGACCGCAGAAACGTCGACTTACCGCAACCTGACGGGCCAATTAAAGCCGTCACCGCATTTTTTTCAATATCCAGAGAAATTCCATTTACTGCGCGATTGTCCCCATAATAAATACTTAGGTCCTTTACTTCCAAAACAATATCGTTTCGCCTATTTTCATCCATTATTTGCGAGTTGCTTTTTTCTTTCAGAGTTGTAGCCATAACAACTTCACCCCTTTATTTAGTTGCCGTAATTTTTTTGTGGATTTTGCTGCCGATCCATCTTGCGGATAAGTTGAATATAAGGACTGCTATGATAAGGACAGCAGACGCACCAGCAGATTTTTCAACAACATCGGGAATAATTCCCTGTGTGTTAACAGACCAAATATGGACAGCTAACGTTTCTGCCGGACGAAAAATATTTAATGGCGACCTATCATAAAATGGATTCCAGTTTCCATAGTCAAGCCTCGGGGTAGATAAGCCTGCAGTGAATAATAGGGCAGCTGCCTCTCCAAACACCCGGCCAGATGCAAGAATTACACCTGTCAGAATAGAAGGGAATGCACTAGGAAGAAGGACATGTTTAATCGTATGCCAATGGGTGACACCGAGAGAAAGGCTCGCTTCTTTTTGATCACCTTGAATAGAATTGAACGCATCCTCCGTTACTCTTACAATCACAGGCAGGTTAAAGATCGTAAGGGCCAGTGCCCCTCCTATGATGGTATATCCCCAACCAGTGAGATTGACAAACATCAACAAACCGAACATACCTATTACAATGGATGGTAAAGATGCAAGAACTTCAATAAAAGAACGAATTAAATTAGTTATTTTCCCGGGCCGCGCATATTCCGCCATATAGATACCGCCTCCCACACCAAGAGGTACAGCGATCACCATAGTAAGGAATAGAATATAAAATGAATTAAATAACTGGTCCCTGATTCCGCTGCCGCCAAGGACATTACTTGAAGGAGTTGTTAAAAACTCAATACTAATATGTTTAAGGCCATTGCCAAGAATATAGGCAAACAACCCAATTAAAATCGCGACAATGATAAAAGCAATTAAACCAAAGATTGCTGTTGCAATTCTGTCCGCTGTCTTGCTGTTCATTTATATTTTCCTCCTTGCAGACAAATACCGAATAACGAGAATAAAAGCAAATGACATAATCAACAGGAGGAGCCCCATTGACCATAGAGTATTATTTTCTATACTCCCATAAGTTGTGTGGCCCATGTTCAAAGTTATAATCGTTGTCAAAGTTGCAGAGGCATCGATGATACTGGACGGCAGGGTACGAACATTCCCAATAACCATCTGCACCGCGAGAGCCTCCCCAAATGCACGAGCCATTCCGAGCACAACCGCCGTAAGAAGGGTGGGAGATGCTGCGGGAATAAGCACTTTGCGGATTGTCTGCCACCGTGTTGCTCCGAGTGCAAGCGAACCTTCTCTTAATGCTGTTGGCAAGGAAGCCATCGCGTCCGTTGCAATCGAAGTCACAGTAGGTAGGATCATGATTGATAAAACAATGGTTCCTGTCAAAAGGCTGAATCCTAGCCCTCCGACATTTTCCCTAATAAAAGGCACAAGCACACTAAGCCCTATGAATCCATAAACAACGGAAGGAATTCCGACAAGTAGTTCTATGACCGGCTGAAGCACTTTCCGACCCCAGGAAGGTGCTATTTCGGTCATGAATATCGCCCCGCCAATGCCGAGCGGTGCAGCTACCAATGCAGAAAGGAAGGTGACAGCAAACGAGCCAAAAATAAAAGGAAACGCACCATATAGCGGACTCTCAGCATTTGTCGGATCCCATTTTGTACTGGTTATAAACTCAATTGGACTAATGCCGTTTTTTGTAAATGTCTGTAAGCCTTTTGACCCCAGAAAAATAGTAATCGCAACGGTGGCGAAAATCATAATGAGCGCACTGGCCGTTACGAGCATTCTTCCTCTTGCTTCCCCATTCATCCTGCTGTTTTTGGACTTTATCAGTCTTTCTTTAGCTGGAACCGATTTTTCCATAAATTTTGACACTCCCGTATACGTTATAAGAGGGTAAGTGCCGACAGGCACTTACCCTAAAGAATATAGTTTGTTAGGTGATTACTTCATATTTCCTTATGCATCACGTTCAACTTCCATTTTTGAACCTGGGATATACCCTTGATCTTTCACTAAAGTTGTTTGGATTTCATCGCTCATCATATAGTCAATGAAAGCTTTAGCAAGAGCATTAGGCTCTCCTTTTGTGTAAGAGTGTTGATATGCCCAAATTGGAAATTTACCTTTTTGGACGTTTTCGTCAGTAGGCTCAACGCCATCTACAGAGAGTGGTGTTACGGAATCATCAGTGAAGTAAGAGAAAGCAAGATAGCCAATTGCGCCTTCCGTTTCGCTAATGATTTTTTTCACTGTGTTTGAAGAATCTTCGGTGACTCCTTCAGCAGGTGTTTTATCATCAAGAGCATATTTCACGAAAGTAGCACGTGTACCAGAAGAGTCCGGGCGGTTTACAAGGACGATCTTTTGGTCTTTTCCGCCAAGATCTTTCCAGTTCGTGATTTCGCCAGTAAACACTTTGATTAGGTCTTCTTTTGAGATATCATTGATTCCAACATTTGGGTTTACAGCTGCAGCCATTCCAACAACAGCTACTTTGTGATCAACAAGCTCATCGGCTGGAATTCCTTCCTTTTCCTCTGCGAAAACATCGGAATTACCAATATCGACAGAGCCTTCAGCAACTTGGGAAAGACCAGTACCAGATCCGCCAGCATTTACCTGAACATCAACATCTGGATTTTTAGCCATGAATTCTTCAGCAGCAGCTGCAACTAGCGGCTGCATTGCAGATGAACCTGAAATTACCAACGAGCCTGAAAGTTTTTCTGTTGCAGTTCCATTGGTATCAGTGTTACTAGAACCATTCGTTCCTGGATCAGCAGTATTGCTCGTTCCGCCACATGCTGCAGAAAACACCATTAAAGCTGCTAAGATTAACAGCAGGCTGATTTTTTTCGCATTCTTCATTTCTAATTCCCCCTACAGTTATGGTTGGTACGTCCTACAAGAGTAACAATACAGCTTTACTTTTAACATTGTTTTAACCTAATGTAAAGGTTTTGTAAATTTAGTTGAATTATGTGTAAATCTGTCGAAACAAGGAATAGATAGAAACTGTTTGTTTCTCGAAGATATTTTATCCTTATTTATTTTAAAAGTATACCCATAGCCCAATAAAAAAAACTGCCTATTATAGACAGTTAAGAAGTTGATTGGTTTGTCTTCCTCTTTATCTCTTTATGGCTGCTCTGCACCCGTTCCGTTCTCGCCTTCCTGAGAGGACTGTGCCGGGTTTAAATTGCCTTCACTGCGTTTCTTTTTCAATTCAAAATACGTATCGAGGATTCTTCTGCCGATATCATTATTAGCGTGATGACCTGTATCCCCTTCATACGCCCACGGGACCACTACGGCTACGGCAATCTCTGGATTATCGTATGGTGCATAGGCAACAAGGCTTAAATTCATAACTTCTGGGGTTTTATCATAATTTTTCCTTTTTGGTCCGTCATAAAATGCCTGTGCTGTCCCGGTTTTTGCAGCTGGTCTATAATCGGCAGAAATAAATGTTCCATAAGCTGTCCCCCCCGGTTCCTGCGCAACTCTCCTGAAGCCTTCCTGAACTCTGTCGAACCATTCTGGCTTGGCATCAACCTTATTCAAGACGACAGGCTCAAATTCATTCACGACAGGACCAACTTCATCATTTTTCATGACTGGTTCTCTGATTTCCTTGACTATCCTCGGCTGAAGTCTGTTGCCGCCGTTTGCAATTGTGGACACATATTGTGCCAATTGAAGAGGAGTATACGTGTCATATTGTCCGATCGCAAAGTCGAGCAGGAGACCAGGCTGTTTCGCTGTTCCTTTAAAACCGACCATCTCATTCGGGAGGTCGATTCCCGTTCTGACCCCAAGCCCAAATTGGCTGAAGTGATTCCGCATTGTCTCAAAAGCCTGCGGATCAATATCCAACGGCTGATCATACTGATAATTTCCTTTGCCAATATTGATGGCAGTCCTGAACATATATACATTTGACGACACCTTTAATGCATCGCGATCATCCAGGTAACCTAATCCTGCTTTCCATGATTTCTTTGGATTGGTTCCTTTTATTTTTATCGGAGTGTCTAAAAACTCTGTTCCCGGGCTAATTGCTCCTGTGCTAAAACCCGTTAAAATCGTGGCACCTTTTACTGCAGACCCGACATTATAGGAAGTCGTGAAATTGCCACTCGCAAAATCCTGTAAAACGTTCTTGCCTGTAGCTTCATCCTTGACAAGTTGTTTTCCTGCCAGTGTCAAAACTTCTCCCGTACTTGGGTCCATCAACACGGCAAATGCCCTATCAAGGAGCCCAGTCCCAGATGTCTGTTTCGCCTTTAATAATTCCTCTTCGATAATTTTATCCACTGAAAGCTGAAGATCCATGTCAATTGTCAGCACGAGATCTTTCCCCCGTTGTCCTTCTGATATCACCTCAGTATCAAGGACATTGCCGCCTTTATCTGTTATGTTCTTTACCTTTGCTTTCTGTCCGTGAAGAATATCTTCATATTGCTGCTCGATATAACTCAACCCTACCCTATCATTTCTGCTGTATCCTCTAGCAAGATAATATTCCAGTTTTTCTTTTGGGAGACCTTTTTCCGAATCACTAACTTTCCCCAGAATGGTTCTTAATGTTTTATCGTAGCTATATTGACGTTCCCAGTCTGTAGTTGTATCCACCCCAGGGAGCATTTCGAGATTTTCACTTACAATCGCAAATTCTTCAATGGTTAAATCTTTTTTGATGATTTGAGGGGACAGAGCATATCCACTCATCATCTCTTTTAAAATAGCAAGAATCTCTAAATCCGCTTTTGTAAACTCATTCAACTCAGCTTCCGTGATCCGTTCAAGCTGCATATTATAAATCGCCTTATCATCAAGTTTTTTCTCATCATATTTCAGCCATTCTTCCTTGGTGATTTTGTCCCGGGCGCTTTCTTCATTTTTCATCATCCAGTAGTCTTTTTTGTCTCTTTCCCCAATCTTCTTTAAATCAGCTTCCGTATCCTTGACGATTAATTTTGCAAGCCGTTCAGCTACAGTAAGCATTTCTTTCGTTTTTGTACTCTGGCTCTTCGTATAGGTAATCGCCATACTAGGGGTATTATCCACGATTGCTTTCATATTTCGGTCATACATCTTCCCTCGTGGAACAGGGTTATTTACTGTCACATCTTCTGTCCGTTCGATTTCCCTTTTAAAATCCTCTCCGTACACAATTTGCACAATCCCCAGCCTTAAAATCAGCGTCGAAAATAATACAAATACTGCAAAAAACACCATATTCAGTCTGAACGGCACTTTCGTTTTCTTTTTTTTCTGTTTATTCAAACCTCTCCCACCTCTTCAGTCTGTAAGTCGGTAGCTTCCTGACCTTTCTCTATTTTAACGAAAATCAACTGCATTTACTATCTTTAAACAATCGCAGATTATTTTTCCAGCAGAGAAAAAAGCGCAAGCAGCTTGATCCGCATGCTATGCGCTAAAAAGACTTTCCAGTTATGCTGTTTTAAAGTGGATGTTCCTAATAAAGAGGTAAATCAAGGTATGCCCGCTTCCAAGCAGGACCAGAAGGAAAGGAATCGCTTGTTTTTCACTGAATAGATGGATTGCCAGCAGAAAAAGCAAAATCGAAGCAGCTCTGCCAAGATTTAAAAATAATTCGCGCACGACAATGTATTCCACCCTCATTTCAGCCGCTTTCCAGCCGCGGCCAATTACATCGTAGGTCATGGAAGAGTAAGGCACAAGCAGTAGAGGGTAAGCGATGGCAATCAATGCAGCATATAATAGAAGCCGGGAATAGCTGAGTTCAAATATAAGTAGGAAAATCGCAAAAAACAGTATCAATCCGCCGACGAGAATTGCTTGTTTCCGATATTCTTTTTTTAGGGTCCGGGATACAAAATAATAAGCGAGAAATGATATCCCAGAATTAACCAATCCGTAAGTACCCAAAGCCATTTCGCTATCTGTGGCGATGAATACGAAAACGGAAACGACAAATACAAAAACCCCTTCTCTCAGCCCCTGGAAGAAATGAGCATTTGTCACCATACGCCAATTTTTATCATGTTTCCTTTCGATAATAATCCGCCGGAACCAGTACTTGCCGTGGGCAGGGCGTCGCTTCAAAAAGAAACTCAATAAAACAGCGATGGAAAACAATCCTAAAGATAACCCGAAAACCACCGTATAACCAGTCAGCTTTTCTAGTCTTGAAATGATAAAGCCAGCGGCTACTGGTCCAATCATTCCTCCAATAGATCCGAGAATTCCGAGAAACCCATTAAAGAAATCACGAGTTTCTGGCTCGGTGATTTCAAAGGTGAGAACATTGTAGGCTAGCCAGTAGAAACCATAGCCGATTCCTAAAAGAACACCCAATAGCAATAAAAATTCGGATGCTTTTGTGCCTACAAACAACACCGTCACATAAAACAATGCTAAAAAGATGACGCCAATGCGGAGCACAATGACTCTGTCAACCTTCTTTGCCCATCTCCCAGCAAGGATAAAGGTGAGCGGCTGGGCAACGACAATCGAGAGATTATACAGTGCTAAATCGGCCAGTTCGCCGGATTGCTTCCATAAATAGATGTTAACGAACGTATTGGAAAGGGCAATGCTTAAAGAGTATAACCCCCCAATCATCAACAGGAGTGCCAAATCCTTAGTCAGTTCAATGTCTCCTAATAATTTGTTTGCTTTGCTCATGATCGACTCCCCTTTTCTCTTGGGTAGTTTCTAACAAAGCAATCAGAGCTATTCACTTTTTAACAAGAACGAAAAGCGCAAGCGCCACGAATAGCCCCGACAAGCGCTGTAGCTAGATTAAGAAAACCACAAAAAGTTATCCACAACTAAATAATTTTATAATTTCCTAAACAAAACAAAGAAAGAGGCCGCATTTATTGCAGCCCCTCGCGTATTTCCCTAATTATTTCGCAGATGCATAGCGCTTGCTGACTTCTTCCCAGTTCACAATGTTCCAGAATGCACTAATGTATTCTGGTCTTCTGTTTTGGTAGTTCAGGTAATACGCATGCTCCCAAACATCCAAGCCAAGAATCGGAGTTTTACCTTCCATCAATGGGTTGTCTTGGTTTGGCGTGCTAATTACTTCTAGCTCTCCATTTTGAATAACGAGCCAAGCCCAGCCAGAACCGAAGCGAGTAGTTGCAGCTTTAGAGAATTCTTCCTTGAAGCCTTCAAATCCGCCAAACTTTGCGTTAATTACTTCCGCTAATTCTCCAGTAGGCTCGCCGCCTCCATTTGGAGAGATAACTTGCCAGAAAAGAGAGTGATTCGCATGTCCGCCGCCATTGTTGCGAACTGCAGTGCGTGCTGCCTCTGGAACAGCATCCAGATTAGAAATAACTTCTTCGACAGATTTGGATAGAAGCTCTTCGTTTCCTTCTAATGCGTTGTTAAGATTTGTTACATACGTATTGTGGTGCTTTGTGTGGTGAATATTCATTGTTTCCTTGTCAATGTGTGGTTCCAGTGCATCGTATGCGTATGGTAATTGTGGTAATTCAAATGCCATTTTAACATCCTCCTATGTATCGTGTTTCACTTTTAGAACAATCTTTCATACAATTTAGGTAATTAGAATTGTTCTAATAGTGCTTGCTTTTAGCATACCAAAGAAAAAGATTTGTTTCAAATAAAAAGCCTTGTCTAAACAAGATTAACCTATCCACATCATCCTTCTTTTATACATGCATGTATTTGTGAAAAAAGTTTAGAAAATCGTCAATTTTCTCCGAACGCAGTCGTGTCAACGATATTTGTCGCACATAGCTGAAAATATTTCCAGTTATTTCTATAACCCAATTGACATAGCTGCCACAATTCCCTTAAATCAAAGTATAGAAAGGAATATAAGGAGACGATCCAGATGGACAGAAATATATCATTGTACAGTTTAATGATACAAAGCTTCATTGATAAAGAAACAATTCAAAAAATCAAAGCAGACACCATCCTTTTCCAGGAGGACGAAAATGTTCAAAATGTTTATATTATCTTAAGCGGAACTGTTTCAGTCGGCCGTGTTCACATGAAAGGCAAAGAATTCATCCTCAAAATCCTGAACGGCGAAGAAATGATCATAGAATATGAATTGTTCAAACATACTCCGCGATACCATTTTTCCGCAAAAACACTCACTGACTGTGAAGTGCTGATGATTAAAAGAGAACAGTTCGAAGAATTCGTCCTTGATGATAAAACAGCGATGAATGCACTAGTGAATTGGTTGAGTACAAGATACCTTAAGGCGCAAATGAAATGCCAGGACCTGATTATGAACGGAAAAAAGGGTGGATTGTACTCCATATTGATCAGGCTATGCAACAGCTACGGGGTAATGACAGATGAAGGAATCCTGATTGATTTACCGCTTACCCACCAGGAACTTGCCAATTTGACCTTCGGAACCCGTGAAGTGATCCAAAGAATGCTTAAGGACTTGCGCGAAAAGGACGTCATCGCCTATGACCAGCTAAAATTCACCGTAAAAAACCTTAGTTATTTAAAGAGAGAAGTCGATTGCCAGAATTGTTCCTTTGAAATCTGCGGATTAAATTGATTCCATAGGATAAATTAACAGGATTCTCATGAGAAAAACCGGACAAAAACCGCCCGGTCTTTTTTTGGGTTTGGCTGATAATCGATTTTCACTCCAGACACTCGCTTTCCTCGGGGCGACAGGTGAGCCTCCTCGTCGCTTTGCTCAAACCTATTCCGATAGCAACCGAGCCTATCACCATCCAAATAAATAATTTCACCCCAAACCCTCACAGGATTGTTTTTTTGGTAAGAACTTAGAACCTGTCAAAATAAAGGGGTTTTCTTGACAACTTTTCGCTCTATACCCACAAACCTGTCAAAATAAATTTGTCCAGCATTAGCACATAGCCCAACACTTAGGCAAGCCGTTTGCCGCTAACTCCTCCAGTCGTTTTTCGCCTTCGTATCTATCAACAAAAAAGATTCGTTTAAGAATATTTGGCTCCATTGCCCCTCGATTTTCCTGCAATTGCAAAAAAGGGTAAACATATAAATTCTGATATTATAAGAAAAGCGCAAGCGCCTTTATGATTGTGGCAACTTCCTAGTGGCAACCACCTTTCTACTCGCCGTTTCCTTCTCCTGCTTGAGACGGAACTTAATCAGAACGGAGATCGTATGCTAGGTGTATTTATGTGAAAAGGTATTTTTTATAGCGCTCATCGGTGTATGCCAGTTCAGAGGTATTTTTAGCACCAATACCGCTTATTGGTGACCTCTTTCTCCAGTTTCTGGTTTTTTAGGGCACCAATACTGCTTATTGGTGTCCTCTTTCTCCAGTTTCTGGTTTTTTAGGGCACCAATACTGCTTATTGGTGTCCTCTTTCTCCAGTTTCTGGTTTTTTATGGCACCAATACAGCTCATTGGTGTCCTCTTTCTCCAGTTTCACAATTTTTAGGGCACCAATACGCTCATTGGGTTCGAAAGAGATTTCACATGAAGAAAATGCTGTATCAGACTGCCAGCAAATTGGATTAGACTACTTTTACAGCCGTCAAAAGGCAGTGGAGGTAACCACTTTGTCCAAACTTGTATCCTTCTTGTTAACTATAAAACCAAATACGAGTTTAAAAATTGTTTAAAAATTATGGAAGGTGTCGATGTAGAACCTAAATGGATACAGCTGACAAAATTGGTATCAAATGAATCTTCTGTTTTACTAGTGAAGCGCAAGCATCTGATCGATACTACCGAATCTTTTCAAATATAGTCATAGTATTAAGCTTATTATAATAGAGGGGATGTTTTGTGGTAAGAACTATTCTAATGGATCATTGGGGCAATTGTCGTGATCGGTTTCTTGTTCAGTTTGTTATAAGGTAAGTTAAAAGAGCTGTCAAGGGAATAAATAGTACCTAGGCTAGCCTCTTTTTTCGTTTAGAATAATGGGTTAGCTTCTTCTAAAGCTAAGAATGGTTTGTGTTGCGGCTTCACAAAAATATAAATTCTGATACTATAAGAAAAACCGGACAAACTTCGCCCGGTCCTTTTTCGTTTGGTGGATAATCGGGGCTGTTGATTGGAACGTTTGACACTCTCGCTTTCCGCGGGGCGTCAGGTGAGGGGCTAGGCACTGGAACTAGCGCGATTTTTTTAAACCAATTCTAGCTAACTGAACAAATTACTAGTTATTTTTTCTACCATTTGGTTCTGAACTCTATTTTTTCTGCATAAATATTGGATATAAGCAGATAGAGGAGGAAGTTCCTATGAAAAAATTGGCAGGGTTACTGGCTTTCCTAGTTTTGACGTATGCTGTTTACAATGATTTAAGCATAGGAACACTTCCCGCTTTGAGAACGGCAGAATCAGTTTTAGCAGAAGCGGAAGAATCAGGGAACCCCACCGAAAAGAAAATTCCTTATTTCGAACATGAAGTCAAGCCTGGCGACACAGTCCTTTCTGTACTCGACAGCAATTCAAACAAACCTCTCTCCGTCCCGGTTTCACAGTTGGTAGAAGACTTTAAACAGCTTAATGAGGGGATGGATCCGAAAAAGATTCAATTTGGCAATACCTATAAATTCCCGGATTATAGCCATAAAAATTAACAAAGACTAACAAAAAAAGTCTTTCCTTGTCAATTTGATGAAAAGCTTGATAAAATGGGGTTGTGAACTGTAAGGATAAATTCCATTTTTTAAAGGAGCGAACCACTGTTGAGTGATATAATACATCGTACCAAAACCCGTCCAATCAAGGTTGGCAATCTAACTATTGGTGGAAATAATGAAGTAATCATTCAAAGTATGACAACCACAAAAACTCATGACGTCGAAGCGACGGTTGCTGAAATTAAACGTCTTGAAGAAGCAGGATGTCAAATCGTTCGTGTTGCATGTCCGGATGAAAGAGCGGCAGATGCCATTTCTGAAATAAAGAAACGTATTAATATCCCTCTGGTTGTTGATATCCACTTTGATTACCGCCTGGCGCTTAAAGCAATCGAAGGCGGAGCAGATAAAATTAGGATCAATCCTGGAAACATTGGCAAGCGCGAAAAGGTAGAGGCGGTTGTTAAAGCGGCAAAGGAAAAAGGAATACCAATTCGGATTGGTGTTAATGCCGGATCACTAGAGAGACGAATTCTCGACAAATACGGCTATCCTACTGCAGATGGTATGGTAGAGAGTGCTTTGCACCATATTAAGATCCTTGAAGATCTTGATTTCCATAACATTATCGTTTCTATGAAGGCATCTGACGTGAGCCTTGCAATGGAAGCATACGAGAAAGCAGCGAAGGCGTTCGATTATCCGCTGCATCTTGGAATCACTGAATCCGGAACTTTATTTGCTGGAACGGTAAAAAGCGCCGCTGGTCTAGGTGCCATTCTCAGCAAAGGAATCGGAAATACGGTAAGGGTGTCACTGAGTGCAGACCCAGTTGAGGAAGTGAAGGTTGCTAGGGAAGTGTTGAAGGCTTTCGGCCTGATTGCGAATGCTGCAACATTGATTTCTTGCCCTACCTGCGGCCGAATCGAAATCGATTTAATCAGCATCGCCAATGAAGTCGAAGAATATATCTCTAAGATCAAGGCACCGATCAAAGTGGCCGTGCTCGGCTGTGCTGTGAACGGTCCTGGCGAAGCGCGGGAAGCCGACATCGGCATTGCCGGCGCCAGAGGGGAAGGCCTGCTTTTCCGCAAAGGAGAAATAGTCCGTAAAGTACCTGAAGCAACAATGGTAGAGGAATTAAAGAAGGAAATCGATATACTTGCAGCTGAAAAGCTTAAAGAAGCTGCCCTCCTGAAATAAGCTAAAAAATGCCCGGAGAATTCCGGGCATTTTTTGTTTGGCATTTTCCGTCAAAAGAACGGCAGAATCAAAATGCCTACCAGAATGGCGATTGTCCCTATGCCAATCGCCCAATTGCCGATTGCGGAACCGCGGCGACGGGCAATGAATCCAAGGACAATTCCAGCTGCCCCAAAGAGAACAGGTAAAATAAACAGCGACAAGATCGATAGGGCAAGAGCCGAGTATGCAAGGCCCCGTCCTTCAGTTGTACTTTCTTTTGCTGACCTTCTTCTAAACGCAGGGGTTACAGGAGCAGCAATTTCTGCCGCTGCCTCCTCGTGATAACTTTCCTCACGATCCGCTATCATTTCCTGAGAATGCTCCGCTACCGCAGTAGCAGCTTCCTCTTGGTAATGGTTGTCACATTCCTCTGTTAACGGAATGACGTCCTGCTTAGATTCAGTGCTATATCCGGTATCAATCTGTTGTCGTTCTTGGTCTGCCACTTTAATCCCTCGCTTTCTTAAGTGGAGCATTTAGTATTGTTTACGGCGGAGCGGTTTTTCATCATGGCAATGTTTAACTAATATCTAAAAGTAAAGGTTTTCTGGACAATTTATTTTTGCTAAAATGAAAAGAGATTATGGTTTAAGGAGCAGACGATGAAAAGACGTTTTGGCATAGATATTGATGGAACAGTCACTTCTCCCGCTACATTTGTACCCTATTTAAACGAAGCATTCGATTTACAGCTTAACTTAGATGATATCAAGCAGTATGATTTTCTGCCGCTTGTTTCCGTCAGTGAACAAGCGTTTGCTGCCTGGTTTAAAAAAATGGAACCAGTGATCTATTCTAAGTCTCCTTTAGCCCCCGGTGCAAAGGAAATCCTGAAAAGCTGGGAAAAGGAGCATGAATTGTATTTTATCAGCGCCCGGAGCACACATTTACTGGGACTAACGCAAGATTGGTTTTCTGCCAATGATCTTAGCTATCATCATATCCATTTAATAGGTTCGCATGATAAAATCCAGGCAGCACGAGATTATCGTGTTGAAATCTTTTTCGAGGACAAGCATGATAATGCAGTCAATCTGCATGAAGAACTAAATATTCCTGTCATCCTCTTTGACACCCCGTATAACCAGGAGCCAATTCCCGATGGCGTCATTCGAGTAAACAATTGGCAGGAAGCAAATAATTGGGTACGAAATTGGCTAAAAAATAGCTAAACGGCCATCATTTATTGATGGCCGTTTTTTAAATTTTTTAAAAAAGGAAATGCCCTAGAGTTGACAATCTGGGCATCTTCCATATATTTCAAATTTATGGCCAGAAATATCATAACCTTTAAAATTTGATTCGATATTCCGCATTGGACAGGTGTCAATTTCCTTTGTTTTTCCGCAGTTCAGGCAAATAAAGTGGTGATGATGCTCCGTCTGGGAACAGGTAAACCGGAAATGTTTTTCTCCAGACAGTTCTGTCATCTCCAAAATTCCCAGCTCGACAAACACACTTAAATTACGATAGATCGTATCAAACGACAACCCAGGATGATTTTTTTTCATTTGTTCAAGTACATCACGTGCCGTCAAATATTTGTCATGGTCAGAAAACAGCTGGAGCATATCCTCACGTTTATCGGTATGTTTATACCCCTGTTCCTTCAGCAAGTTCATTGCCTCATTCACATTCATGATATCACCTCTTTAAAATAGCTCTTTTTGCACTGCGTTTTTTTAGCCAGATCACCAGCACAAGGATGAATATAGCAATCATGACAATCGTCCCGCCAGGAGCGAGGTTCAAGTAATAGGACAGGAATAGTCCCCCTAGCACGGAAATTTCACCGAACAGGATGGAAAAGAAGATTGTCTGCTTGAATCCATTAGCGAATCGGATGCTAGCTGCCACTGGCAAAGTCATCAGTGAGGAAACAAGCAGAATCCCAACGATTCTCATAGACGCCGCGATGACCAGTGCCACCATGACGATAAAAATAAAGTGCAAAGACTTGGCTGCAATTCCAGTTGCCTTTGCATATTCTTCATCAAACGATAATAGAAACAGTTCTTTGTATAGGAAAGATACGATTGTGATCACAAAGATACTGATAATCAGAATGGTCCATAAATCCGCCCTGCTTACTGCACTGACGCTCCCAAATAAATAACTGAATAAATCCGTATTGAAACCATCCGCAAGTGAAATGAAAATAACGCCAAGCCCAACTCCACCCGAAAGGATGATTGGAATAGCCAGTTCCTGATAATGCTTATAAACCGTGCGAAGCTTTTCAATGAATAACGATCCACCAACGGAAAAGACCATTCCCATATAAAGTGGGTTAAGGCCGCTTAACACCAGAAACTTTTTCTCAAGCAAAAGGCTTAATGCGATCCCAGCCAAGGTAATATGACTCAAGGCATCAGCTATAAGGGACAGCCTTCTGACTACAATGAAAACACCGAGAAGGGGAGCGATCACACCGATAATCATGCCGGTCAAAAAAGCATTTTGTAAAAACTCATATTGCATCAGGCCACTAATCATGATGATGACCTCCCTCGTGATGATCATGAGTTAAAACTTGCACATCATGCCCATAAATTTCTGACACATCATTCAGTTTCAGTTGTTCAAATTCGTCTGC
Source organism: Mesobacillus stamsii (assembly GCF_030814065.1). Lineage (NCBI taxonomy): Bacteria > Bacillati > Bacillota > Bacilli > Caryophanales > Bacillaceae > Mesobacillus > Mesobacillus stamsii. The sequence goes on along the minus strand of NZ_JAUSUN010000016.1, from coordinate 64,285 downwards.
ACTTCCATGGAAATACATATTTTTATTCAAACAAGCAACATTCGTGACTTTTTCGGAGATCGTACCAATATCATGCGTCACCATAAGCAACGTAATCCCCTGCTTCTTATTAAGTGTTTCGAGCATTTCATAAAAGGAGTTTACATTCTGGACATCGACCCCGACTGTTGGCTCATCAAGGATCAGCAATTCAGGTTCGCTGACCAGGGCTCTCGCGATGAACACTCTTTGCTGTTGGCCTCCAGAAAGCTCCCCGATATTTCTGTCGAGAAAATTCCCCATTCCGACAGATTCAATTGCCTGTTTAATCTTTACATGGTCCGTTTTCTTTAAAATATGAAACAGCCCAAGTTTTTTTGTCAGCCCGCTGGCGACCACCTCAAAAACAGTTGCCGGGAAGCCTGTGTTAAAGGAATTTGCCTTTTGCGACACAAATCCGATTTTATGCTGCTCCCTAAACTTATTAATATCCTGTCCAAACAGACGGATCGTCCCTGTTTGTGGCTTGATGAGACCAAGTATTAACTTCAGCAGCGTTGATTTTCCAGATCCATTAGGACCAACGATGGCCAAGAAGCTCCCTCGGTGTATCGACAGATTTATATTTTCAAGTACATTCTCTTTATCGTATCGGTAATATACATCCTGTACCTGAACGATGTAATCATTTGTATTCACATTATCACCTACCAAAATAAGAATCATTCCGATTTACCTTATGAGTATAGCTCTTTTTTTCCGTAAAGTAAACAAAAGAACTTCCTTGCCAAGAAAATTGTCACAAAACGAGCACAAAGCACATACCTTACTATGAAGGAGTGATGATCTTTGGCTATCTTTGAAAATATTATTAACCATAAAATAGGCAGCATTACAACAGATGAGCTGCTTAAATACGCTTCTCAATTCCAAATATCAATAACAAAAGCGCAGGCAGAAAAAATCGCCGGTTACTTACGCGGAAAAAAAGTCAATATCTTTCATGATTCAGAAAGAACGGAACTCATCAAGCAAATCGCTAAAATCACCAATCCGGAAACAGCGAGGGAAGTTAATAAATTATTTGTGAACTTTATGAAATAGGATAGGCGTGTTGATCGTAATGACGGACACTTTTTTCTGAGAAAAAAGCTGCGGAACTGGTCCGCAGCTTTCGTTCAGGTTCAGCCGTTCATAATGGTGTCTAGCAAATTTTTTTCGAATTGTTTATTTTTTAGCATCGCGATTTCGTATTTATAAGGTGGTTTTTTCGTATTCTTGTCAGGTCCAACAAATGGCGTTTCTAAGATTTTTGGTATTTGCGTCAGTTGCGGGTGATGGACGATATAATTTATTGCCTCAAAACCGATATGCCCAAAGCCGATATTCTCATGGCGATCTTTCCTTGTCCCGAACTCATTTTTGCTGTCATTAATGTGCATCACTTTGAGTCTGTCCACGCCGATGATCTTATCAAATTCGTTCAATACGCCATCGAAATCCTCCACGATTGGATAACCGGCATCATGAGTATGGCAAGTATCAAAGCAAACCGAAAGCTTGTCATTGTATTTGACACCGTCGATGATCATCGCCAGCTCCTCAAAAGACTTGCCGCATTCCGATCCTTTTCCCGCCATGGTTTCCAGAGCAATTTGGACTTTGTCTTCTGGACGAAGCACCTCATTCAAGCCTTCAATGATCTTTTCAATTCCTTTATCTGGACCTGCACCGACGTGCGCACCCGGATGCAAAACGATTTGCTTGGCACCAAGGGCTTCGGTCCTGTCGATTTCACTCCGCAAAAACCGCACTCCCAAATCAAAGGTATCAGCATTCTGCGTATTCCCGATATTGATAATATAGGGAGCATGGACAACTATTTCATTGATACCATTCTGCTCCATATGCAGCCGCCCTGCTTCAATGTTCAGGTCCTCGATTTTCTTTCTTCTAGTATTCTGAGGTGCTCCCGTATAGATCATAAAAGTATTTGCACCATATGAGACAGCTTCTTCACTAGCTGCAAGCAGCATTTTCTTGCCGCTCATCGAAACATGCGAACCAAGTAACATCTAGATCTCTCCTAAATCCCTTTATTTATTTCTCTTCTGAATACGATTCTCCCGTTTTTTGATTTTGTCGACTTCGTATTTCATCTTCTTTTTATAGCCGGGTTTTACTTTTTTAGGCTTGGTTACAAGCGTCTTTGCCTTCGTCTCGCCTGCCGTTTCCTTCTTTTTTCGGTTCTGACGTCGGTTGCGCTCTTCTAACTCCGTTAATTCACCCTTTTTCAAATCAATGTTTTGAAAAGTGATTCCCATTTTTTCAATGCGTACTAACGCATCTTCATCGCTCTGCTCGTAGATGGTCAAAGCAACTCCAGATGAGCCAGCACGTGCCGTTCTTCCTACCCTGTGGATATAAAAATCAAGGTCTGTAGGCAGTTCATAGTTAATCACATGGCTAATTCCCTGGATGTCAATTCCTCTTGCTGCCAGGTCTGTCGCAACTAAATACTGGAATTCAAGGTCTTTGATTTGCTTCATGACCCGTTTGCGCTCACGCGGGCTTAAGTCACCATGGATACGGGCCACCTTCATGCCTTTTTGAATCAATCCATCCGCAATTTCATCCACTTTTTTCTTTGTATTCGCAAATATAATTCCTAAATATGGATTAAAGGCCAGCAGAGCCGAATGCACAAGGCCTATTTTATCCCGGTGCCTCGCAGGAAGGAGAATATGTTCAATATTCGCGGCTGTGGCTTGTTTCGGTTCAATTTGGATGTATTTAGGGTTTTCCATATATTTTTTCAAAAACGGTTTCAGCTTTTCGGGAATCGTCGCCGAAAATACTAACATTTGCAGTTTTTCGGGCATGCGCGACGCAAACTGGTCAATGTCCTCAATGAATCCCATGTCAAGCATCAAATCGGCCTCATCGATTACTAGTAACTTGGCGGTGTGCACAAATAATGCATTTTCCTGGACAAGAGCGTTAATTCTGCCTGGCGTTCCGATCACGATTTGCGGCTGTGTCTTCAGTTTCTCAATCGTTCTTTGCTTGTCTGTTCCGCCAATATAACAGCGGACAGTAATCTGCTCTCCATCTGTCGCATGTTCAGCAATTTTCCGTACTTCATGATAAATCTGGTTGGCAAGTTCCCGTGTCGGCGCCGTGATGACTGCCTGTACTTCATTGCGCGATGAATCCACCTTGTTCAAAATTGGCAGTACATAGGCATGCGTCTTTCCAGTGCCCGTCTGTGATTGCCCGATGGCGCTGTCCCCTTTTAGCACAGTCGGGATCAATCGTTCTTGAATCTCAGTCGGCTCAATAAAACCTAATTGATTAATTGCATTTATAATGAACGGCTTTAGTTCATAACGTGTAAATTTTGATTCACTCATTGGAAAACTCCTTCTTATCCTCTGTCCGGTTCGTGTATTACCGGAAAACAGCCTGTTCCGTAAGCTGCTCTTTTTCAGGTTCGTCCTGTAATTATATGAAAGATTGCAGAAAAACTCCAATCACTACTATCTTAACCTAACCTGCCGAAAAAACAAACATGTTCTCACGACTTACTTTTCTTAAACCATTCCGAACTTCCCGCATATTCTAATAGGAGATGAAATATTTGGAAAGGAGGGGTCTTCATGCTACCAGGACCCCATATGAATCCAGGAGGAATGCCAAATCGCTTCCACGCTCCACGCATGATGGGGGGCCCAGGGATAGGCCGGCGTACGATGCAGCAGCCTTTTGCCCAACGGCCAATGATGCCTCAAGGCCAGGTGCCGCGAATGGGCGCAGGGAATATGCGCTCAAAACCACCAGGCGGCGGACTGCTCTCCAAGATATTAGGAAAGGGTAGTGACGGCCAACGAAACGGTTCCCCAGCAGGTTTTTTTTCTGGAGCCAATCCCGCAACACGGGGAGGCGGCACAGGTGGCGGAATCCTGAAAACAATTGCAGATCCATCTGCATTGAACGGTTTTCTGTCAAACACACAAAAAGTTTTGAACACGGCGCAGCAGTTCGGTCCGATGGTTCAGCAGTATAGTCCACTTGTCCGTAATTTGCCATCAATGTGGAAGCTTTATCGAGGATTGAAGGATCTTCCAGATGCAGATGAACAAACGGCAGAGCCAGAAAAAGAAAAGCACGATACCAAGAACAAGAACAAGGAAAAAAACGAACTCAAAAATGAGAAAAAAAATGAGAACAAGAATAAGAACAAAAATAGAATAAAGTCAGAAAAGACCGAAAAGCCGACTGCTTCAGGCAAACAAACCGAAAAGAAGAAGCGGACGAACGGAACATCAACACCAAAACTTTTCATTTAGTCTCCAACCATTCATTCTTCGTTTCGAAATCCTCTTTTGTAATCTTTCTATAAGTTTTATATAATAAAAGAAAGAGATGAAAGGCATTCTTAGGAGGATAATTGAATGAATGTAATAAAAATATCACCTCGCGGCTATTGCTACGGCGTTGTTGACGCAATGGTCATTGCCCGCAATGCAGCATTGGACAAAAGCTTGCCGCGACCTATCTATATACTTGGAATGATTGTTCATAACAAGCATGTTACCGATGCTTTTGAAGAAGAAGGCATCATCACTTTGGACGGAAACAATCGCAAGGAAATCCTCGAAAAAGTTGAGGGAGGGACAGTTATTTTCACTGCGCATGGAATCTCTCCTGAGGTCAGGAAGCTTGCCGAAAAAAAAGGCCTGGTATCGATCGATGCTACATGCCCGGATGTTACGATTACCCATAACCTGATACACGAAAAGGAAAAGGATGGCTATGAAGTCATTTACATTGGCAAAAAAGGCCATCCGGAACCAGAAGGAGCGGTTGGAGTGGCTCCTGGGATCGTCCATCTAGTCGAAACAGCAGCCGATGTGGAAGCATTAAACCTGCAGGCTGAAAAATTAATTGTCACCAATCAGACAACGATGAGTCAATGGGATGTAGCTGAAATTATGGAGAAGGTAAAAGAAAAATATCCTCACGCAGAGGTGCACAGGGAAATCTGCATGGCGACACAAGTACGCCAGGAAGCAGTGGCCGAGCAGGCGAAAGCAGCGGATATCCTGATTGTTGTTGGCGATCCAAAGAGCAACAACTCCAACCGCCTTGCCCAAGTGTCACAAGAGGTAGCCGGCACCAAAGCTTATCGAATTGCAGATATCAGCGAGCTTGAAATCGATTGGATCAAGGATGCGAAAACAGTAGCCGTCACTTCCGGCGCATCGACCCCTACACCAATCACAAAAGAAGTGATCACTTTCCTTGAACAGTTTGATCCACACAACGAAGCAACCTGGGCAAAGGAGAAAAAAGTACCGCTCTCGAAAATTCTGCCAAAGGTTAAGAAAACAGAAGCAAGTGTGTAAGATCAAAGCAGTCCAATTGAATTGGGCTGCTTTTCGTATTAGCTGATTCTGCTTTGCATCCAATCCATCTTTTAGATAAAAGTAAACGGATCTGTGTCGACTTCTGAAGCCAGGAATTGGACATCATATCCCTTTTCCTTACATCGCTTCTCCATTACGTGGACGATTCCTTTTTTCATGATTTTTTCTACATTATGGCCCGGATCGATCATATTCAAGCCTTCCATCAGTGCGTCATGTGCCGTGTGATAATAGATATCCCCTGTTATGTACACATCTGCTCCGCGAAACTTTGCCTGAGAGAAGTACTTATTCCCATCTCCTCCAAGAACAGCTACCTTTTTCACTTTTGCATTTAAGTCTCCAACTACTCGCACATTCCCAACGCCAAGCGCTTGCTTAACAAAATGCGCATATTCTGCCAGCGTCGTCTCTTCAATGCTTCCAATTCTGCCAAGTCCAAGGTTTTCGCCGCTATTTTCAAGCGGATATAGATCATAAGCTACCTCTTCATAAGGATGGGCTTTGATCATCGCCTGGATTACCTTTTTTTCGATACTCTGTGGAAAAACCGTTTCAATCCTTACTTCATTGACTGCTTCGAGCTTTCCTCGTTCGCCAATATGCGGATTCGTGTTTTCTCCTGGCAGGAATCTCCCTTTGCCCGAGGCTGAGAAGGTACAATGGCTATAGTTGCCGATCGCCCCGGCCCCAACATTTCCTAATGCTTCTCGGATTTGCTCGGCATTTTCCTCTGGAACAAACACAACCAATTTTTTCAGGTGGTCTTCAAAGGTTGGAACTAGAACCTGGGGATTCTTAAGCCCAAGTGCTTCAGCAAGGAGATCATTTACTCCTCCTTTTGCCACATCAAGATTCGTATGTGCAGCATAAACGGCAATGTCGTGCTTGATCAGCTTAGCAATCATTCTGCCTGCTGGTGTGTCGGTCATGATTTTTTTCAATGGCCGGAAAATTGGCGGGTGATGAGCAATGATTAAGTGAACATTGTTAGCAATTGCCTCTTCCACCACCTCCTCTGTCACATCGAGAGCGACGAGGACGGTTTCAACCGTCCCATTCAACGCTCCAATCTGCAAGCCAACCTTGTCGCCTTCGAGCGCGTATGCTTTTGGTGAGAATTGCTCAAAAAGCTGAATCAGTTGATGTCCATTTACTTTCTTCACTGGAACGCCTCCTCTGCCATTTTCAGTTTCTTTTTTAATTCCTTCTTCTTAATCTCCGTTTCTTCATTTTGGGTAGCTCCATCCAATTGGATAAGGATTCGCTGCCAATTTCTCCTCTCTGCCTTCCATTTTTCCATGAATACGTCCGATTTTTCTCGCAATAAAATCGGACCAAATTGCATGCCACTTTCAAGATCGATGCCTTTATATGGTTTTAAAGGTTCGCCTTTTTCCGCAACAAGAATTTCATAGATCTTTCTGTCTTCCTTCAAAATTTCTTCATTCAAGAGCTCCCACCCATTGTCAATCAGCCACCGGCGCACTGCAAAGCTTGCAACATTCGGCTGTAATACTAGCCTGCGAACACCTACAAGCTTTGATTTCCCTTTTTCCAAAATGGAGGAAATCAATGATCCGCCCATGCCGGCAATCGTAATGCAATCCACTTCGCCGGGAGCAATCACTTCGAGTCCGTCTCCCTTCCGAACGGTGATTAAATTTGTTAGGCTTTCCTCCTGAACCTGCTCAAGGGCAGATTGGAACGGTCCCTCGGCGATCTCTCCGGCAATCGCCATCGGAATCATCCCCTTGTTTACCATGTAACAAGGAAGATAAGCATGATCGGATCCGATATCGGCAAGCCTCGCTCCATTGGGAATATTATTTGCAACGGCATTGAGCCGATCAGAGAGCTTGTCAGCATTCATTAAAGCCACCTACTTCTTGAAAGTTTGCTTTCATAAGTATATGAAAATCTAACGCCCCTTGTCCAATCATCGGGGATTTTTTGTTTTCTGTTAAAAATAGGAAAAGGCCCCTGCAGTAAACAAGGGCCTTTCCACATTACTTCAATTCAGTTACGATCCAGTCGGCCATTTGTTCTTCCTTGCCTGCAGCCATTCCTGCGGGCATATTCCCTTTACCATTCGTCAGAATACCTTTGATTTCATCTTTGGAATACTTGCTGCCTACACCTTTTAATGAGGGACCAGACACTCCTTCATATTGGTTGCCGTGGCACCCGGCACAAGTCTGCTGGTAAAACTCCTCTGGGTTTACTTGAGTAGTTTCTTCTGTCTTTCCACCGCCTGCTTGTTCCTTTGCAACATTCTTAGCGTCCCCAAGCCCCTTAAAAGAAAGCAGGAACATCAAGCCGATCCCCATTACCATAATCAATACAAACGGGATAATTGGATTACGATTCATCATATACCCTCCTTTATGTACAACACCAACTAAATAATGATTTCACACAAATATTATTTTACTTGAAAAACGTTTACAGGGAAAGCAAAAAAAGCAAACTTTGTCACAGATGTTCAAAGTTACGACAAAAATTGATGAGGTTTTCTCTTTTTATTCTTTGGGCTTCAAACGATTTTTCATCGATTCAATGGATTTGAATGCGTATACAATTATTATATAGCCGAATAGACAATTTTCTCAACATTTAAAAAATTTTTGTGATATTTTAATAATCCGATTTGCAAAAACAGGAATCATTCAGTAAAATAAAATAAAATACCAAGTGGAAAGCCTTAGCATCCAGGACAATTTTAAAGGGAATAATGTACTTTTTAAAAAGTACATTATTCCCTAGTAATCCTACTCTAAAAAGTCTTTCAATCGCTTGCTTCGGCTTGGATGACGAAGCTTGCGCAGAGCCTTGGCTTCAATCTGACGGATTCGTTCGCGTGTAACCCCGAATACTTTGCCCACTTCTTCAAGCGTGCGTGTGCGACCGTCATCTAGACCAAAGCGCAGTCTCAGAACATTCTCTTCACGGTCTGTAAGTGTGTCCAGCACATCCTCCAGCTGTTCCTTCAAAAGCTCATATGCTGCGTGTTCGGAAGGAGAGGTAGCATCCTGGTCTTCGATGAAATCACCAAGGTGGGAATCATCTTCTTCCCCAATTGGTGTTTCTAAGGATACCGGCTCTTGGGCAATTTTTAGGATTTCACGAACTTTTTCTGGTGTAAGATCCATGTCTTCCCCAATTTCCTCAGGTGTTGGTTCACGCCCTAGGTCTTGCAAAAGCTGTCTTTGGACGCGGATCAATTTGTTAATTGTTTCAACCATGTGGACCGGAATCCTGATTGTCCTCGCCTGATCAGCGATCGCACGAGTGATCGCCTGGCGGATCCACCAAGTAGCATAGGTGCTGAACTTGAAGCCTTTGCGGTAGTCGAATTTCTCCACTGCCTTGATCAAGCCCATATTTCCTTCCTGAATTAGGTCAAGGAAGAGCATGCCTCTGCCCACGTATCGTTTCGCAATACTAACGACAAGTCGAAGGTTTGCTTCGGCAAGCCGTCTTTTGGCTTCTTCATCGCCCTGCTCGATCCTTTCTGCAAGGCTGATTTCTTCCTCTGCAGAAAGAAGATCTACTCGGCCAATTTCCTTCAGATACATTCTTACCGGATCATTGATTTTGATCCCCGGAGGAACACTTAAATCATTCAGATCGAATTCTTCATCGTCCTTAGCGAGCTGTTTGATATCTGGATCTTCCACTTCATCACTTTCGCCGACAAGTTCAATTCCTTGTTCACCGAGGAACTCATAATACTCATCCATTTGTTCGGAGTCTAGTTCGAAGCTTGACAGCCTCTCTGCAATATCATCATAAGCAAGGATACCTGTTTTCTTGCCCAGTGCCGTTAACTGGTCTTTTACTTGTTCAACTGTCACTTCATTTTCAGTGACTTCTTTAGAACGGGCTGACTTTTCAGCCATATGTCCCCCTCCTTCCAAAAATCAAAAACAATTAGCATAAGCTTTAAAAAGTCTTGCGCAATTGGATAATCTCGGTTGCGATTGTCGCAGCGCGCAAAAAGTCGTTTTGACGTTCTGCCTGTTTTTGTTCTGCCGTTTTTTCCTTTATTTTTAACATTTTTTGATAATTCAAGACCTGCTTGATATAATCAGCTAATTCCTGATCGCTGATTTCCTCGTTCAGAGCCATCATTTCGATATCTGCAACGACCCTTTTTAGCTTATTATCTTGAAGATAATTTAAGAACGCACTTGGATCGGGGTCATGTTCTTTTTCATAGTATGCAAATAAATAAGTAATAATAGCCTGGTGTTCATCAATATTCATCATGCTCCCTGCCAGCAATTCCTGGACCTTATAGGCAACGTCTGCATTTCGCATCATATGATAGATGAGGCGCCTCTCAGCTGTATGGTAGGCGGGCCTTAGCTCTGTTTTCCTGGTGTAAGCCGCTGGTTTAGGCTGATTTTGTTTTCTAGGAGCTGAAGTCTGTTTCCGCTCGTTTAGCTGTTGCATTAGAGCATCCAGCGACAGCGAGAATTCATTTGCTAGCTGTCGCAAATACAAATCCTTTTCGACTGCCTTATCAAGCCTGCTGATTTCTTTCAGTACTTCTTCGATATATTGAAGGCGATCTCCTTCATTTTGAAGGTTTTTTCCCCGACGATAATAGAGTAATTTAAAAGCCATCAAGGTGGAGCTCGATCCAATGATATCGTTTCTGAATTTTTCCTCCCCATGCACCTTTATGAAATCATCCGGGTCCATCCCATCCGGCATGATGGCGACCCTGACAGCCAATCCTGCCTTCGACAACATATTCGAGGCCCTGAAAGCCGCTTCAATGCCGGCTTTATCGGAATCATAACAAATCGTTACCGCTTGGACATTTCTTTTAAGCAAAGAAATATGGTCATCTGTCAACGAAGTCCCCATCGAGGCAACTCCGTTTTCTACGCCTGCACGGTTAGCGGAGATGACATCCGCAAACCCCTCAAACAGAACAGCTTGCTGCTGTTTTCGAATCGAGCCGCGTGCAAGATGAAAATTATATAAAATTTTGCTTTTATGAAAGATTTGCGTCTCAGGGCTATTTAAATATTTGGGCTCATCCGTCCCCATTGCTCTCCCTGAAAACGCAATCGTATTCCCCTGGTGATCCAGGATCGGAAACATTATTCTGTTCCGGAATCTGTCAAAGTAGGTCTCATCGTTTTCCTTTTGAATGACAAGTCCTGCCTTTGCCATCACTTCAGGCAAGAATCCTCTTTTTTCCAGCAGTGTTACTGCAAAATCCCAAGATGGCAAGGCAAAGCCGATTTGGAACCTGTCGATCGATTCCCTTGTGAATCCTCGATTCAAAAGATATTCCAGCGCATCCTGACCCTCTTTTGTATTTACCAGCAAATGATGATAAAATTTACGCAAGAGTTCATGTGCGTCGACCATTTGCTTCGAACCTTCAGGCAATTGTAGATTTTTGCTGGCTGCTGGGCCTTCTAGATTCAATTCGATATTTGCCATTTCGGCAAGTTTTCCTGCTGCTTCCTGAAAAGACAGTCCATCGATCTCCATCAGGAAGGAAAACACATTCCCTCCAGCTCCACAGCCGAAACAGTGGTAAATCTGCTTATCAGGCGAAACCGAAAAAGAGGGGGAATTTTCTCCGTGAAACGGACAAAGCCCAAAATAATTCCTGCCTTGCTTTTTCAATTGGACATACTCACCAATGACATCGACTATTTCAACCGCCTGCCGAATTTCATTTAATTTCTCCTCGGCAATCCTCTCTGCCATATGCATGACCTCTAATTAGTTGTGATTCCTTGAACATATCTTAAAATTCGACAAAAGTATGTTCAATTCCTCTATAAATTTTTCTCTGTCTTTTTTTGTGAAAGGTTTTGGGCCTTTCCCATAGAAACCCTGCCGTCTCGCCTTGGCAGAAAGATATCTTAGCTCAAGCGCGGTCTGGATTCCGTTTTCTTCGTATAAACTTCCCCTCGGGGAGATGGTGTAAACTTCTTTCGCAATGAGGGTAGATGCAAGGCCAATGTCCTGCGTCACTGCAAAATCACCTTTCTTAACGTGATTCATTAAATAAAGGTCTACAGCCTCCTTATAGGAATCGACAAAAACCCAGTTTTGCCCCTGAAGATCATTCTTCATATGTGCGTATGAAGCCACAAAAACAGCTTCGATGGAAAACTTCGAAGCAATTTCGACAATTTCCTTTATGACCGGGCAGGAGTCCGCATCCACAAAAAGGGTCTGACTGTTGATTTTACTAGTATTAATTCTACATCACTCCGCATATTCCTTCTTGAGGAATGTTTTTTTTGCAGGGAATTTTGTCGAATTTTTTTGTGACCCACATCTTGACAACTGATAGTAAATAGTTTATTCGTAATCAGTCTAGTCTAAACCTAATCTGATACTTTTTTATCACAATTTTTTATTATAGTATAAGAAAGCCTATTTTTCCATTATTTTTACTCGAAAACAAAGCATTTTTTACAGCGAAAGATTTGGAAAACATCATTTATTGAAAAAAAAGAAAGAAAGCACATACGAAAGATGTGCTAACGGTTCATCTGCCTACTGCGGATCGTATGAAGGATGACATTGGCCGTTTCTTCTACGGCTTTATTTGTCACATCGATTACTGGACATCCGATTTTTTCAACAACCTCATCAAAATACTGGATTTCTTCTTTAATCCTTTCGATATTAGCGTAAATTGCCTGGTCATTCAATCCGAGGGAAATCAATCTTTCACGCCGGATCTGATTCAGCTTATCAGGAGTAATTCTAAGGCCAAAGCATTTTTCCTTTGGAACAAGAAATAATTCTTCCGGTGGGTCCACTTCAGGTACAATCGGCACATTTGCCACTTTAAATCGCTTGTGGGCCAAATACTGGGATAAAGGAGTTTTAGAGGTTCTGGAAACTCCCACTAGAACGATATCCGCTTTGAGAATGCCTCTTGGATCCCGTCCGTCATCATATTTTACCGCAAACTCGATTGCTTCCACTTTCTTGAAATAATCTTCGTCCAGTTTACGGACAAGCCCCGGTTCGTATAACGGTGCCTCCCCGCTAACTTCCTGGATCTGCTGCATAAGCGGACCTATGATGTCACATGCATAGATTCCCTCTTTCTTGGCTGAATCCAGCAAATAATTGCTTATATCTGGCTTAACCAAAGTGTAAGCAATCATTCCGCCATCATGCTTAGCCATGGAGATGACTTCATCAATATGTATTTTATCCTCCACATAAGGAAATCTTTTTAGAGATACAGCTAAATGTTCGAATTGACTGATGGCAGCCTTAGTAACGAGCTCCGCTGTCTCGCCGACAGAGTCAGATACTACATAAATAATTGGTGTTTTCCCCATTTTTTAAAATCATCCCCTTTTCTGCCTTCATTCTTATTCTTCACCCAAGGCAACAAAAGCCTTTGTAATGTTCGTCTTGGTTAATCTTCCAACAATTTCATATCCTCCATCGGCATCTTTGATGATTGGCAGCGCATCGATTTGTTTTTCAATCAATTCTTTCGCAGCATCTATAAGCAAATCATCTCGCCGACAAACTGTTATATTTGGCATTCTAGTCATAATAATATTGACTGGCAACGTGGACAGCTCCTGCTTCCCAATGCTTGCTCGCAGTAAATCTTTCCTGGATAGAACACCTACAAGTTTCGATGCCTTATCTACCACGAATAACGTCCCTACGTCCTCAAGGAACATCGTAACAATCGCATCATAGACCGATACATTTTCAGGGACGACGACCGGTATCGATTGATAGTCACTGACAAGGATTTTTTTCAGATTTTCAGACATTAGCTGGTTACCTGATTTCCCTGTATAAAAATACCCGACTCGGGGTCTGGCATCTAAAAATCCCGACATTGTCAGGATTGCAAGATCGGGCCTGAGGGTAGCTCTTGCCAAATGGAGTTTCTCTGCTATCTGTTCTCCGGTAATCGGTCCGTTTTCCTTCACGATTTGCAGGATCTGCTCCTGCCGTTTATTCAGTTCGATTGTCCTCACCACCTATCGGGATATGAGATCCCGTGTTATTGGTTTTCTACTTTTTTTAAGATGGCCTCATTTGCGGACTATTTTACAACGATCTCATTCAGTTTGCCAAGTTTCATGATTAGTACTGCTAAAGCGGCCATTTGATTCAAACGGTTTTCGCGGACATCAGGGTTTTCTGCCATGACCATGGTATGCTCAAAATAGGCATTGATTTCCGGCTTTATGTCAGCCAGCATCTGATAGTAGGCAGCTGTGTCCATGCCCTCTTCAGCCTTCTTGCCAAGTTCTAGGTATTTTTTATATAGCATCTGCTCATACGTATTTTCGAAGCGGTCCGGCTCGATTTCGCCATGCACTTCTTTTTTACTGGCAATATTCAGGACACGGCTAAACGCTTCGATATTTTCCTTAAAGTCTTCCCTGCCGCTGGCATCCTGAAGTGCCGCTGCTTTATCGACTACGCTTAATACGGTTCCGATCTCCCCTCCAAGTACAGCGTCAATAAGATCGTATCGAATGCTCCGCTCCTGCAGCATGTGTTTTAGTCTCAGCTTAAAGAACTGGATCAGATCATAGTATATCTCTTCTTCAGAGCGCTTGCTGATTCCTGCTTGAGAAACTAAGGAAAGCGCCAAGCCGACAAGGCTTTCTACGGGGATTCCCCACTGCTTTTCACTAAGCGTCTGGACAATACCTGCAGCCTGTCTCCGCAACGCATAAGGATCCTGTGAGCCGCTTGGTATAATTCCCAGTGAGAAAAACGCAACAATGGTATCCAGTTTATCGGCAATTGCAACCAGTGCACCAGCAGGTGATCCGGGAATAGAATCATCGGCATTGCGAGGCATATAATGCTCGTTGATTGCAATGGCAACATCTCGGCTTTCGCCTTTTTGCAAAGCGTATTTTTCTCCCATTATTCCCTGGAGTTCCGGAAATTCATAGACCATTTGGGAGACCAGATCGAATTTGCTGATTTCTGCTGCTCTGTCTGCTGTGCTTACGATTTCCGGTGCGAAATTCAGTCTTTCGGCAATCAAAGCGACAAGTTTACGAACACGATCCGATTTTTCGGCGATTGTTCCAATTTCTTCGTGATAGACAATATTCTTTAATTTTTCTAATGCCGCTTTTATTTCCATCTTTTGGTCTTCTTTATAAAAAAATGCAGCATCAGCCAATCTTGCTCGTAAAACTTTTTCATTTCCACGTGCTACTTTTTCAATATGATGGTCGTCACCGTTCCTTACGGTGATGAATCGCGGAAGCAGTTCCCCTTGTTGCGACTTAACAGGAAAGTATCTTTGGTGCTCCTTCATCGAGGTGATCAGGACTTCACTCGGAATTTCCAGAAACTCTTCTTCAAAACGGCCGGACAAGGCTGTCGGATATTCAACCAGATTATTAACCTCTTCCAACAGGACTTGATCCATCGGAATTACCCAATCATTTTCGTCTCCGATTTTTTTAAGCTGGGCTAAAATCGTTTCTTTCCGTTTTTGTGCATCTGCAACCACATACTGACGTAATAAAGCTTCTTCATATTCTTCGGGAGCTGATAACTCAATTTCTTCTTTTCCAAGAAAGCGATGGCCTCTTGTCGTATTGCCTGTTCGGACACCTGCTATTTCAAAAGGAATGATCTCATGGCCGAACATCGCCACAAGCCATTTGATCGGACGTATATAACGAAGGTCAAGATTCGCCCAACGCATGTTTTTTGGGAAGGATAAGCCTGTGATAATTGCTTTTAGCTCTGCGAGCAGGTGAGAGGTGTCCTGCCCTTTAATGAATTTCTTTACATGGACATATTCGATCCCGTTGATTTCCTTGAAATAGATATCGTCGACCGACATTCCATGGCCGCGGGTAAAGCCTATCGATGCTTTGGTCCAGTTCCCGTTCTCATCTAGGGCTATCTTTTTAGCCGGTCCCTTTGCCTCCTCCTCCCTGTCCTCCTGTCGCTCCTCTACATTCCTAACAAGCAAGGCCAGCCGGCGAGGTGTAGAAAAAACGCTGATGCCTTGAAATCCAATACTATTCGTATGAAACCAGTTCTCTACTTTGGACGCCAGCTGGTTAATCGAGTCGGGAATGAATCTTGCAGGCATTTCTTCTAGGCCAATTTCAAGCAATAAATTCCGTTTAGTCATTTTCAACCTGCTCCTTCCTTTTCAAAATTGGGAAACCTAGTTTTTCTCGTTCTTCATAAAACGTCTTCGCTACTTTCTTGGCAAGATTCCGAATACGAGCAATGTATCCCGTTCTTTCCGTAACGGAAATGGCACCCCGGGCATCAAGAACATTGAATGTATGCGAACATTTTAACACGTAATCATAAGCTGGATGGACAAGCCCTTCATCCATTTGGCGATTCGCTTCCTTTTCATAAATAGTGAAAAGATGGAAAAGCATATCCTTATCAGATGTTTCAAATGTATACTTGGAATGCTCGTACTCCGGCTGGCCAAAGATATCTCTTACCGTAAAACCGTTTGTCCACTCCAGGTCAAAAACGTTTTCTTTATCCTGAATATAAGATGCAAGGCGTTCGATTCCATAGGTGATTTCAACAGAAACTGGTTTGCAATCTAGCCCGCCCACCTGCTGGAAATAGGTGAACTGGGTGATTTCCATTCCATCTAGCCACACCTCCCATCCAAGCCCAGCGCAACCTAATGACGGGTTTTCCCAGTTGTCCTCGACAAAACGAATATCATGTTCCAGCGGATCGATTCCGAGCGTTTTTAACGAAGCCAGGTAAAGCTCCTGAATATTGTCTGGAGACGGCTTCATGATCACTTGGAATTGATGATGCTGATACAGTCGATTCGGATTCTCGCCATATCGGCCATCTGCAGGGCGGCGCGACGGCTCTACATAAGCAACATTCCAAGGTTCAGGACCAATCGCTCGTAAAAAGGTATATGGGCTCATCGTGCCTGCCCCTTTTTCGGTGTCATAAGCCTGCATCAGGATACATCCCTGTTCAGACCAGTGTTTTTGCAAAGTTAAAATCATATTTTGAATATTCATGTTTCCACCTCCGAAATTTTAAAATCAAAAAACTCCCGCCACCTATGCATCGTCATGCATAGGGACGAGAGTTTACCCGCGGTTCCACCCTATTTGCTGCCAGAAAGCAGCCACTTTAAAAATAATGTCGCTCCAGAACGCCTTCCTTGCTTTCTGCCATCCGGCTTACACCATCCCCGGACTCGCTAATGCAGAGGGAGTCAAGTACCCTTTCCTTCACCGCAACCTATTTAATGGTCACTTCCGCAACCACAAATGCTTTTGATTTGAGAATAGCGAAAAGCAACGGCATTGTCAATAGCTAGAGCATATCCCTAAATGAATCCATTTGATCCAAGAACTTTCTTGTTTTTAAATATAGTCCTGAATATTCATCATAGTAAGCGGAAATTACCTTCTTCAATTCCGCCTTTGTTTCCGGTTTAACCGAAATATTGCCAAGCCTGCTTACATCCAGCAAGTAAAAAAGTCGCAGCAATCTGACTGTTCCCGGGGATACCTTGAATCTGTATGGATCCTTTTCAAAGCATCGATGGCAAAGGAGCCCTCCTTCTCGAATGGAAAAGTGGAACTCTCCCTCGGTGCTGCCGCAATTGGTGCATCTGTCCAGAACAGGATACAATCCTTGGATATTGAGCATTTTCATTTCATAAATGAATGTAAGAACTTCCATATCATAGCCCTCATTCAAATAATTGAGGGTCTGAAGAAGCAATTCGAACAGAAAAGGATTCGTCTTTTTATCCTCAGTCACTTTATCCGTAAGATCAACCATAAAACTGGCATGGGCTGTCAAAAAAAGATCCTCACGAATCGACCGCATAGAGGAAATCATCTCTCCTTGCTGCAATCCTCCCAAGCCAGAGCTTGCCTGGAAAAGAAAGTGGCCATATGTAAAAAGCTGGGTGACGGCAGCGAGCCTGCTGCTGGGCTTTTTTGCACCTCTTGCCATCACACCAACTTTTCCGAATTCCCTTGTATATAAAGTGACAATTTTGTTATTTTCGCCATAATCCGTTGTCCTAATGACAATGCCTTCGCATTTCTGCAGCATCCTCGGTCACCATCCATTACTACAGACAAACCTATGAGATTGGAAAATCAATTTCTGCTAGCTCATCCTCCTGATAACCGGGTATTTCTTGATTGTCTTTCTCTAATTCCTTAAAGAGAAGATACGTGTCAATATTACCTGTCTGTGAAAACACCTTCCAGGTAAAATCCAACATCGAAAACCCCACCTTTCATTTTTTCACTAGCAACGCATGTATCCCAAATCCTTATAATTATCATAGCCTGTCAATCAGATTTTCATGTTACGCAAAAATTGTTAATCGTGTTTAGGAATAATATTTGCAGGTACGTTAATAGATTATAGATGGGCATTTGCCAAAGGCTTAATATTCGTCATCCCTGAACCCGAAATCCCGAAGATGTGTGGCTTTGTTTCTCCAATCCTTCTGAACCTTGACCCATAATTCCAAAAACACCTTTGAACCAAGGAGACTTTCAATATCATGACGTGCTCGTTTGCCAATCTCCTTCAGCATGCCTCCCTGTTTGCCAATGATAATGCCTTTCTGAGAATCCCTCTCCACAATGATCGTCGCCATTACATGCACCATTTGCTTTTCAGGCTGACGTTCCATTTTCTCAATCACGACTGCAAGGGAATGGGGAATTTCTTCCCTAGTCAGATGCAATGCCTTTTCCCTGATCAGTTCAGACACGATGAAGCGTTCCGGATGATCAGTTACTTGATCGGCTGGATAAAACTGGGGCCCTTGCGGCATCCTTTCCTTAATTTGCTGAAGCAGCCGATCAATATTGTTTCCTTCCAGCGCGGAAATCGGTACGACTTCAGCAAAATCGAATTTATCCTGGTAAGACCCGATCACTTTCATCAGTTGATCTGGATGAATAAGATCAATTTTATTGATGACAAGGAAAACAGGTGTTTTTACATTAAGGAGTTTTTCGATAATATATTCCTCGCCGCGTCCAAATCCTTCCTGGGCATTGACCATAAACAACACCAAATCGACTTCTTTTAACGTATTTTGAGCAACCTTCATCATAAAGTCGCCAAGGCGGTGTTTTGGTTTATGAATTCCTGGAGTATCGATGAAAATCAACTGAGCGTCATCGAGTGTTAAAACTCCCTGTACCTTATTCCGGGTCGTTTGCGGCTTATCACTCATAATCGCAATTTTTTGCCCGATCACTTTGTTAAGAAAGGTTGACTTCCCAACATTTGGTCTCCCAATAATGGAAATGAATCCTGATTTGTACGATTTATTATTTAGGTCTTGATTATGAAAGTTCATCCTTTCATTCCCTTCTTCACATTATTTTACCTTATTTTCAGTGTAATTTCATCGTTTGTCGCAAAAATGAAATATAAATTTTAAATTTTCTAAAAACATCCAAGGAATAGTTATACACTGTAATGATAGTTTACTTAAGTTTTTCCCCGTTTTCAAATCGGCCCACTAGATACCGTGTCAGGAATCAGTAAAAAGAAAAGTTGCCCATGCGGACAACTATCTAAACCATGCTGAAATTTTCGGCAAAAAGATGATTAGACCGGTAATAACGCTGGCAATCGCAAAAATAAGCACAGCACCTGCAGCAATATCTTTCGCCTGTTTCGCAAGTGGATGGAACTCTTCTGTATACATGTCCACCGTTCTTTCGATTGCCGTATTCATCATTTCCAACGAAACCATCCCAGCAATACAAAGGATCACGGCAATCCATTCGTATTTGTTGATTTCAAAAAGGAAGCCAGACAGGATAACAAATACGGAAATGCCGAAATGGATTTGGACATTTCGCTCCCTCGCTGCTGCTGCAATTCCTTCAAACCCGAATTGAAAGGAGGAAATTAACGGATGCTTCCTCCGTTTTTCAGCGTCCAAGGCCGTATCCTTCCAGCAGGTCTCTTTGCTTGTCAAACATCAGTTTTTCATCCTTTTCATTCATATGATCATAGCCCAATAAATGCAGGAAACCGTGGACCGCAAGAAAGCCGAGTTCTCTTAGGAAAGAATGGTTGTATTCCTCTGCCTGTTCCCTTGCCTTTGGAATGGAGATAATAATATCACCAAGGATTCTGGGGATGTCCTCCCCGACAATCGCTATTTCCCCTTCGCCCATTTCTTCCAATGCAAACGAGATGACGTCTGTCGGCCGGTCTTTATCCCGATAGTTTCTGTTGATCTCCTGAATGCGTTCATTTGACACGAAAGTGACAGAAAGCTCGCTTCCGTCCTGCACATTCTCCTTTCCCGCAGCATAATTCAACAGCTTTTCAATCGTAACTAGCTGATCTTCTGCCAACTCATTTGTCTCATCCAAAAAGTCGATTTCTAAACTCATCCCTGCTTCACCTTCTGTTTATTCATTTCTGGATACTCAATTCTGGAATGGAAAATTCCCTTTAATGTTTCACATAAAGTATCCGCAACCGTGTCCAGCTCTTTTAAGGTAATATCACATTCACTTAGCTGGTTATCCTGAAGCCGATCTCTAATAATTTTAGCAACCAATGTTTCGATTTGCTCATGGGTCGGGTGATTCATCGACCGAACTGCCGCCTCCACGCTGTCAGCAATCCCAATAACGGCAGCCTCTTTTGTTTGCGGTTTTGGCCCTGGGTAGCGAAAATCTTCTTCCTTGCCTTCGTGGCCACTTTTTGTTGCTTTATGATAAAAGAATTTTAGCAACGTAGTTCCATGATGCTGTTCAGCAATGTCAATTATTTCTTTAGGCATCCGATGTTTTCGGAGCATTTCCGCTCCATCAGTTGCATGGGCGATGATGATATTCTTGCTTGTCAATGCCGGCAATTTATCATGAGGATTATCCATATTGATCTGGTTTTCGATAAAAAACTGTGGCCGTTTCGTTTTGCCGATATCATGATAATAGCATCCAACCCTTGCAAGAAGGCCGTTTGCGCCAATTGCCTCACAAGCAGCTTCCGATAAATTAGCGACCATCACACTGTGATGATATGTTCCCGGTGCTTCCGTAAGAATCTTTCGCAAGAGTGGGTGATTAGGATTGGACAGTTCGATCAGCCGCATGGTGGAAAGAATCCCAAATCCCGCTTCAAAAAATGGCTGAAGACCAATCGTCAGCACTGCGGAGACTATTCCGGAAATGAATGCGGCAGTGAGATAAAACCCATATTCCAATCCAGAATACTGACTATTTCTCAGGAATAAAATGGAGAAAATAACAATAAGATTGATCACTGACACAAATAATCCTGCCTGGAGGATTTTCGTTCTTCGATTTTGCTTTTGTAAAAATAGGATTGCCGCCAAACCGCTCAATAAAATGTAAATGCCAAGAGAAACATTCAATGTCCCAGTAATACCTTCGTTGAATATGATCGTGCCGATTATGGAAAGAATCACCACCTGCAATAACGCTAGCCTTTCATTGATTAGGATCTTAATCAGCATCGCACCCATCGCAGCAGGAAAAAGATACCCTATTTCAGAATATTCAAAATTATCGAACAAGCTAACCAATTTCATTAATAAAATGGAAGTTATAAAAATAATACTGAAAAGCAATAGGTTCTTTTGTTTTTTTTCAGCATTGTCCATTTCTTTAAAAAAGACATAAAGTCCAAACAAAATCAGTGCTGTGAGCATGCCAAGCCCGATGAATGGCTTGGATGAATTTCCACTTTTCAACAGGCCAACTAGCTGGAGTTTCTTATAAATATCCCTGCTGATTAGCTGTCCCTCACTCACAAGAATTTGCCCTTCCAGGATCCTCACTGGTTCTACGCTGTCCATTGACTGCTGGCGCAGTTCATCAGTGGCATCCGGGTCATAAAATTCATTCTGGACGACTGCATAACGTCCAATTTCAATGACAGCCCTTTTCAGGCTTCCGTTTAGACTGGTATACTTCAATTCTTCCTCTACATTCAATTTTGCATTCTCCACTTCATCAGCGGGAACACTGCGTTTCATAGTATTATTAACCGCTGTAACAGTGAGATCCTTTGCGATCTGCCATTCTTCTTTTGGAGCTTCCAGCAAAGCGATGAATACGTCGTCTGACAAACTTTTCGTTTCATTATCGGTCAATTTTGTTTTCAGTATTTGAATTTTTTCCTCGATCGTCGGGACTTGAGGTGCAGCCGTATCTTCTGCCGCCGACTTTTTCAATTGATCCATTTTTTCCTGTGCTTCTGTATTCACTTCAGATACAGAATCAAATATGGAGGTAACAAGATCCACCCTGTTTTGAGCATATTCCTTCTTGACCCGATACACATCATTGACTTGTTCGACCGCTTCTCTGCGGTTTGCTTCTGTACTTTCTTTATCTTCAATGGTAACAGGCGACCGGATCGTTTTCTCCGATACAGAGAATAATTCGAGATTAAGCTTCTCAGGTTTAACATTGCTGTACATAGCAGAGTACATGATAATTCCAATCAGCAAGAATAACAAAATACGAAATATCTTTATATTTAATAAATTCAATATCGCAGTTAATTGGACCTGCAGCTTTTCCATATTCATACAGCCCTCCCACAAAGAAATCAAGCCAGTTTGAGAATAATTGGGAAATCAACTGACTTTCTGTATCATCATATCAGTTTTTTACGAAAGTTTCATCCTTATTTGATACTAACGCGAAAACCGGACCATTTTGTGTTGCAAATAAAAGTCCGCTCTCTATTTTTTTAGGAGCGGACTGAGGTTGCTTTTATTCGTTCTTTCCATATGCTTCAATAATCCGTCCGACAAGCGGATGGCGAACTACATCTGCTTGTTCAAGGTGGACAAATGAGATTCCGGAAACATCCTTCAAAACATTTTCTGCCTCAACCAGGCCGGATTTTGCGCCTTTTGGCAAATCAATCTGCGAGGTGTCACCTGTTATGATCATTTTCGATCCAAATCCCATACGCGTCAGAAACATTTTCATCTGCGCCTGTGTTGTGTTCTGAGCTTCATCGAGAATGACAAACGCATCATCGAGAGTCCTTCCCCTCATATAAGCCAAAGGAGCAATCTCGATCGTGCCTCTTTCCATCAGACGCAACGTATGTTCAGAACCGAGAATATCATGCAAAGCATCATACAGCGGCCGGAGATAAGGGTCGACCTTTTCTTTCAAATCGCCGGGGAGAAAACCGAGATTTTCTCCCGCTTCAACAGCAGGCCTTGTTAAAATTATTTTCGACACAGTTCCATTTTTCAATGCCGTGACAGCCATGACGACTGCTAAATACGTTTTTCCCGTACCCGCCGGCCCGATACTAAATACTAGATCGCGACTTTTCATCGCATTCACATAATGTCTTTGACCAAGCGTCTTAACCCTAATCGATTTCCCTTTTACATTTTTACTGATTTCTTCATCATATAGATCCCTGAAATATTCCAAAGTTCCTTTCACAGCCATTTGAATAGCATAAACAGCTTCTCTTTGGCTGACGCTGATGCCTTTACGGATCACAGCTAGCAGGTTTTCCAAAACAGCCTGGGCCAGCGCAACCTGCTCCAGAGGACCAGAGATCGCTATCTTCTCGCCACGCGTCACAATTGAGACTCCAAGTTCCCGCTCAATTAATTTTAGGTTGGTATCTGCATTTCCAAATAAGGAAATGGCTTCAGTTGGATTCGCTAGATGAATTTCAGTCGTTTTTAAGTCTTCTGTCATTCTCAGTCTCCTTGGATAATTGGTTGTCCTTCCGCAATATCTTCAATGATTGTAAAATGTATGATTAGTCTTACTTTACCATTCTCGATTGACTGATGTAAAATTTTTTCCCCTTTAATAATAGCATTTTCAGGAAGATTATTTTTTATATCACTCCTGGCAAGTTCTTTTGCACTATTAATCGCTTCTTCTCGCGTGTAGATTCGAGTCGCCTGTTCCCGTTCCCTAATTGTCGTCTTTTCTATTTTTACCGGAAGCTCCCACTTAAAAAATTTCACTGGCTGTTCAAATACTTCTGTTTCATACTCTTTAAATTCAGTCTTGCCGAAACCCCATAGAACTATCGATTTTCCAGCGATTTTCAGCGAATACGTTCTTTTTTCATTGCCGTTAAAAACTTGAAAGGTACTTTTCAAAGGCAGTTCTACCTCG
Organism: Mesobacillus stamsii; assembly: GCF_030814065.1. NCBI lineage: Bacteria > Bacillati > Bacillota > Bacilli > Caryophanales > Bacillaceae > Mesobacillus > Mesobacillus stamsii. Next base: position 40,710 of record NZ_JAUSUN010000016.1, on the reverse strand, counting down.
GTTGAATACCATGTTTCCCCAAGGATTTCTCCAGTTGCCGCTACCAATTTTTGCTTTTTTTCACTCCCGTATACTCCTGATACAAGAAGCTGACCCGGCTTCACCAGTTCATTCACTTCCACAACTGGATCCCCTTTTTCCACAAAAATCTTGACTATGGCCGCTTTCTTTTTCGCTACAAGATGTCTCGGACTGTTTGCTTCGACTTTTTCCGGTTCACTTTTCTCGACAGCCTGAAAATGATAGGTTGTCCCCTTCAGCTCCACGCCGATCCAAGTCAAAGCACCTACCTGATCGGTCAATTCCTTCTGGATGCTTTCGACACTGTCTATTGAAAACTGCATTTTACCGACACCAATTCCCATCTTGTCCAATTGCTTGCGGATTTGATGTTCAGTTGCTGGACTAGCCCCATTTATTTCAATTCCCCATACCATGTTGGACAGGAGGAGAATCAAAGCAAAAAAAAGAACTGCCCCCGCCAAAAACCCACTGTTTGTCCATAACTTTTTTAAAAAGAAAGGACCTCCTGCCCTTTCCAAAAATCTAATTTTACAATGATTCTCCCTCGCCGGGATCCTTAGTTTGTTTACATCCTGCAGATCGACGTAAAAAGTAACCGCCTCTGAACCATGCTTTTTCACATTCCAAATTGACACTCCATTACGTGTCAGCTGGTTCAGGAATCTTTCGATGCCCTTGCCTGTCAATTTGACTTTCACAGTACCAGAAAAGATGTGAATCCATTGGTTTTTCATGTAACTCCCCCTCCCTTTCCATCATTTATATATAGGACCTGCTCGATTTTCCCTTCGAGCACTATCTCTTCAGGCAATATTGTCTTAATCACAAACGCTTGGCCCTTGATCGAAAGCTGACCGCCTCTGATCATCAGCCTCACTTCCCCATCTGAAAAAGCAAGCAGGCCCCGATGGTTTTCAATATAAATATGGACTTGCCCGATCATCGTGATTCTAGGGAGATCCATCATGACATCCTGTGGAAGATCCATTTTTTGTGTCAACCATTTGCGTACATACAGACCCCATTTTTTTGCCATAAAAAAAAGAACCCCCTTTCATCTCATATGTATGAGAAAAAAAGGGGTTCTAGCACCATTTTCCACTTTATCATAAGCATTCTTTCCAACCCACAAATTCCTTTGCCTTTTCCTATTTCCTCGACGAGTTGTAAGGGTTTTTGGCACGTGGCTTACCAATGACTTCTGCCCAGATTAATCCCTCCACGAGAGTGTCTTTTTTCGGCTGGAAAACGACATCGGATTGTATCTGCTCTCTCTTTTGATTCAACCGCCCAGAAGATTGACTAGGTGACATTCTGCCAGTTTGCTGTTTTTTCGCTGACGTTTGATGCTTTTGTTCTGAATATTTCTTTTGAATATCCGTCAGGACTTCTGCCGCTTCGACAGGGCTGTTCCTTCTTCTATCTCCGTTTCGATCTTGCGCTCTTTGGTTCTCCTCATCTGTTTTCATCCGGGGTCGAGACGGCGCTGTTTTCGCTTCTGCCGGCTGCCTTCTCGCTGGCACAGGTTGTGGCTGCTGGACAGGTCCGGGCAGGACAGGACGGCGCTGTTGTTGCTGACTGCCATCCGTCTTCCTTTTAGTGAACAGACTTATGATTACCCCGATTAGAATAAACAAAGCGATTGGATTACTGAATAATTCTCCTAAAATTTGCATGTGGAGCCCGCCTTTCTGTTATCGGGTTCTCTCATCACTGATTATTCTTATCTTCTTTATTCCCATTGGACAGATTACCGATGGAGCCTCTCATTTCTGTGTCCGCTCCGATGTTCTGGAAATTCATATAATCCATCACGCCAATATTGCCTTTACGAAGCGCTTCTGCCATTGCGAGTGGTACAGTAGCTTCTGCTTCGACGACTTTCGCTCTCATTTCTTCTACACGCGCCTTCATTTCTTGCTCTTGTGCAACTGCCATCGCGCGGCGTTCTTCCGCTTTCGCTTGGGCAATCTTCTTATCCGCTTCCGCCTGCTCCGTTTGCAGCTCAGCACCGATGTTTTTGCCGATATCCACGTCGGCAATGTCAATCGATAGAATTTCGAAAGCTGTTCCTGCGTCCAGACCTTTTGAAAGAACAGTTTGTGAAATCCGATCCGGATTTTCCAACACTTTTTTATGATCTTCAGAAGATCCGATTGTCGATACGATCCCTTCTCCAACACGGGCAACAATCGTTTCTTCTCCGGCACCCCCGACAAGTCGATCGATGTTCGCTCTCACTGTGATTCTCGCCTTCGCTTTTACTTCAATTCCATTCATGGCGACACCAGCAATAAAGGGAGTTTCAATTACCTTAGGGTTTACACTCATTTGTACAGCTTCCAATACGTCACGGCCTGCCAGGTCAATCGCAGCCGCTCTTTCGAATGTTAGTTCAATATTGGCACGATGGGCAGCAATCAGGGCATTAACGACCCGATCCACATTCCCGCCTGCCAGGTAATGACTTTCGAGCTGGTTTGTCGTAACATTCAAACCGGCTTTATGTGCCTTGATCATCGGATTAATCACTCTGCTTGGAATAACCCTTCTTAATCTCATTCCAATCAACGTGAAAATACTGACCTTTACACCTGCTGCCAATGCTGCAATCCAAAGCATCACTGGCACGAATGTCAGCACTACACCAAGGAGAATGACCCCAAGTGCGATCGCTATAAGGAGAAACGCTGTACCTGCATCCATTTAAACTGCCTCCTAAAAATATATTTCCCAGACTTTTGATCTTGATCAACTTTTTTATGATGATTATTCAGTGCAGTAGAAAAAACATCATTCCAACTCTCGTACGACAATTTTTGCACCTTCTGTTTTGATAATCCTTACTTTTCTTCCTTTTGGTACGAATCCACCCTCGCTCACCACATCAATGCGTTCATCCTCGACAACGATGGTTCCTGAAGGCCTAAGAGGTGTTAGCGTCACCCCTTCGCCCCCAATCAGTTCGAGCCGGTTCTTGTTCGACACATAGCCTTTTTCGGTACTTGTTGAATCGGTTAGGATGATTCTCTTAAAAAAATTCATCTTTTTTTCATACACCCTTATCATCAAAATAGATAACACAATGGACGCTGTTAAGGCAATTAATAAAGAAATTGCCATATAGACGACATTATTCGATGCCATGAAAAAGCTCGAGATAACCGCCAGTAAACCGATGACGCCAATAATTCCACCTGGAAGAAACAATTCGAGCACAATCAACCCTACGCCTAGCGCAAACAGAATCAAGGTTTCAAACCCTGCCAGTCCGGCGACCAGATGTCCATAAAAGAACAATAGCAACGCGGATAGCCCAGCAATTCCTGGCAGACCAAAGCCGGGAGAAAAAAGTTCAAGCACCAGCCCCACACTGCCGACTGTCATGAGGATCGGGGTCATAACAGGATGAGTAAGGAACCTTGCCAGCTTTTCAGCAAAAGTTTCGTTCACATTCCTGATTTCAGCGTCTTTATATCCCAGTTGATTTATAAGTTCATCGAGGTTTTTGACGGTTCCTTCTGAATAACCTACTTCAAGTGCCTGTTCCGCCGTAAGCGTTAGCAATTTTCCCTTAGGTGCTCCTAGTTCAGGAAGATCGATGCTCTCATCCGCCATCGCCTGAGCGTATGTCGGATCTCTTCCACTTTCAACTGCCGCAGCTCTCATGGCTGCAAACCAATAAGACTCCGCCTTCTTTCCAGCAGTATTGCCCTGTTGGTCAATAATGGCTGCTGATCCCATCGTTGCTCCGGGAACCATGTAAATCTCATCCGTATTCAAGGATATATAGGCCCCTGCAGACAATGCCTTTTTATTGACGAAAGCAACTGTTTTCAAGTCAGTCCCCGTCAATAATTTTCCGATCTCGTCAGCGGCATCAACCGCTCCTCCAGGTGTATTCACATCAAAGATGATCGCTTCAGCACCAGCCTCTTCCGCCTCTCCCACCGCTCTTTTCAGGAAGGCGAGCAGGCCTTTTTCCACCGTTTCTTCAATCGGCACTACATAGACGACATTTTGAACAGCAGCTGCAGGGAAAGGGGTTCCCACAGTGGCCAGTGATAGGAGAATGACGAGAATCACAATCACTGATTTGATTTTCAATAAGGCACCTCCAATCATAAAAATAAGGCCATAGTGGTACTACGCATGAGTACACCAAAAGGTTTCAATCTTTTTTGCGGAGTTAGATATCAGCTAAAAAGGCCGCAAGAGCATCCTGCGGCCTTCGAGCTTTTTATGAAAGGTGTTGTTGTACAAGTTTATTAACGAGAGATCCGTCTGCTTTGCCTTTTACTTTAGGCATAAGGACAGCCATTACTCTACCCATATCGGCTTTCGATGCCGCACCGGTCTCCGCGATCGCTTCTTTGACGATTGCCGTCACTTCTTCTTCGCTAAGCTGCTGTGGCATGTACACTTCGACATGCTTTAGTTCTGTTTGTGTCTTTTCAACGAGGTCTTCGCGACCTGCTTTTTCAAATTCCTGGAGGGAATCTTTGCGTTGTTTCACTTCTCGAGAAAGTACAGTTAACTCTTCATCTTCAGATAATTCCTGCTTGCCAAACTTAATCGCTTCGTTTTGCAGGGATGCTTTGATCATCCGAATCGTCGTGAGTCTGTCCTTTTCTTTGTTCTTCATCGCTTGTTTCATATCATTATTTAAACGCTCGAGCAGGCTCAATTTAATTCCACCCTCTCTTAGAACTTGCGTTTTCTAGCAGCTTCAGACTTTTTCTTACGCTTTACACTAGGCTTTTCGTAGAATTCGCGCTTTCTAGCTTCTTGGATCGTACCTGATTTAGATACAGTACGTTTAAAGCGTCGAAGAGCATCTTCAAGCGATTCGTTTTTACGAACGACAGTTTTAGACATTCTCTTTCCCTCCCTCCGAGCACAACACACTAACACCAAAACACATGGGAAACCATGTACCTTGCAATTATAATATATCACCGGCAGGAGGTCAACTGTATTTGGTTCTTGTTTTAAAAACAAAATACATGCATGTCCGTACTGTCTTTTCATACATTTAAAATGAAGGGATGATGTCCATGGTTTATTTGCTTTTATTTATTCTTTTCCTAGCTGTATTTATCGGAGGGATGAACCTGCTCCGGAGAGGGTTATTCGAGCTTTCCGCAGACAGGATGAAAAACTGGCTGGCTTTGATGACAGATACCCCAATAAAGGGCATGATCGCCGGAATGATCGTGACCGCTTTTTTACACAGCAGTTCTGCTGTCATGGTTATTACAATTGGTTTCATTTCAGCTGGGCTGCTAAAATTTTCGCAATCCATCGGCATCATTCTTGGTTCCAATATCGGGACAACCTTCACTCTCGAAATCATCACCTTCAACATCGATGCATTCATCGTGCCCTTCGCCGTCATTGGGGCGATTTTATTGGTTTTTCGCAACAAGACATGGCACAATATTGGCGCAATTTCTTTCGGTATCTCAGCTATTTTTGCCGCCATGCGCGGTTTTACCTTTCTCGCAACCCCTGTTATAAGTCTGCCTTTAGTGGAAAATGCACTAACCCATTTAAACACCAGTCATTGGATCAGCCTATTTACTGGTACCGTTTTGACAGCAATAATCCAATCCAGTACGGCGATGACGGGAATTGTGATGGGTTTTCTGTCAGAAGGAACGTTATCGATGGACGCAGCCATTGCCGCTATGCTTGGAGCCAATATTGGAACCTGCATTACTGCCTTGCTTGCCTCGATTGGGGCCGGCAAAGAGGCAAGATTGACGGCATTTGCACATATATGGCTTAACATCGCAGGAGCAGCAGTGTTTTTCCCTTTCATTAACGAAATAGCCGCGCTTGCCCCGATAACTGCAGCCAAGCCGGACGTACAGCTGGCCCATGTCAGTGTCATCTATAACCTATTCGCATCATTGCTGGTTCTTCCTGTTGCCGAGAAATTTGGAAGCATGATTGAAATGATACATGGGAAGGATTAGAAATAAAAAGCGTAAGCGCCTCGAACAGCCCCGACAAGCGCTGCCCGCCTAAAACGCCACGTCCTGTGGCTGGCGGGTCTAGCACATCCTGTGCCTCGGAGGGCCGACCGGTGAAGTCGTTCTTTGACTTCATTGGCAGGACCGAAACCGAAAAGTATAGCCGACTGCCCAGAAACGCTGAAACTGGAGACTTCACCAGAAGAAGCGCTTTTTGCTTCTGCTGGTGAAGTTGAAGTTTCGGAGTTTCTAGGAGGCGACACTAGACACACGACTCGAGGGGCTAGGCGCTGGAGCTGGATTAAGAAAACCACAAGTAGTTATCCACAACTATATAATTTTATAATTTCCTGGTAACCAAGAAAAAAGAGCTGGCATTTGGCCAGCTCTTTTTGTTGATTTTATTATATAACTGCTTGTTCTGTTTGATTTTCATCTTCGAGCACTCTTACAAATTGGCCTTCGTTGTATGGATATCCTGCTTTAGCAAGTTTCACCTTGACGATTTTTCCGACCATATCTTCAGTAGCAGGGAAGACAACCTTTAAGTAGTTGTCAGTGTACCCTACGTATAGTCCGCTTTCTAATGCTTCTTTGTAAGGTTCCTCAGGAATTACTTCCAGTACATCGTCCTCAAACTGGGAAGCATAATCCTTTGCAAGCTGGTCAGATAGTTCTATCAAGCGGTGAACACGTTTGTTCTTTACCTCTTCATCGACCTGGTCTTCCATCCTTGCAGCAGGTGTGCCTGTCCGTTTTGAGTATGGGAAGACATGAAGCTCTGAGAACTTGTGCTCTTTTACAAAGTTGTAGGTCTCCATGAATTCTTCTTCTGTTTCTCCAGGGAACCCCACAATGACATCAGAAGTGACTGCCAGACCCGGCAATACTTCCTTCAGGCGATCAAGACGCTCCCCGAAAAACTCCATTGTGTACTTCCGGCGCATTCTCTTCAAAACGGTATCCGAACCGGATTGAAGCGGGATATGCAGATGGCGGACAATGATGTTTGACTTGTCTATTACCTTGATCACTTCATCTGTGATCTGACTTGCTTCGATAGAGGAAATACGAAGGCGCTTGATGCCTTTCACTTGCGCCTCTAGATCTCTAAGCAATGCAGCGAGATTGTAATCCTTCATGTCTTCGCCGTAACCGCCGGTATGAATTCCAGTAAGGACAATCTCCTTATAGCCAGCGTCAACAAGCTGCTGAGCCTGGCGAATAACTTCCTGCGGATCGCGGGATCTCATTAATCCGCGTGCCCATGGAATGATACAGAAAGTACAGAAGTTATTGCAACCTTCCTGAATTTTCAGCGATGCTCTTGTACGATCCGTGAAGGCCGGTACATCAAGCTCTTCATATACACGGTTCTTCATGATGTTGCCAACAGCATTGATTGGCTGTCGCTCTTGCTTATATTGCTCAATATAATCCAACATTTTCACACGATCCTGAGTTCCGACTACAATATCAACTCCAGGAATCGCCATGATCTCTGCAGGCGATGTCTGAGCATAACAGCCGGTTACACAAATAACAGCGTCCGGATTTTTGCGGACAGCGCGGCGAATGACCTGGCGGCTTTTTTTATCCCCAGTATTGGTAACCGTACATGTGTTAATAACGTAAACGTCAGAGATAGATTCAAAATCCACTCTTTCATAACCCTTTTCTTTGAATAATTGCCAGATGGCTTCTGTTTCGTAATGGTTAACCTTGCAACCTAATGTATGAAAAGCAACTGCAGGCATGATCTTCACCTCAATAGTTCAAAATGATAGGAAACCGCAGACAATACATAGAGCGGCGCGGTTTCCGTACGTAAAATTCGCGGTCCAAGACCACAGGCCAAAAATCCATTTTCCGTTAAAAGGCTGACTTCCCCAGGAGTCAATCCCCCCTCCGGTCCAAAAACAATCAACAGACTTTCACCCGCACTCATTTTTGAAAGAGTCTCAGACAGAACGGATGCCTCTCCTGTCCTCGCCTCTTCCTCATAGGCAATAAGCTTAAAAGAATAGTCTTTTGCAAGAGTGGTCAATTGTTTTAAGCTGACTGGTTCTCTAACGGACGGAATAATATTCCGATGAGATTGTTCAGCAGCTTCCTTGGAAATTTTCTGCCATCGTTCTATCTTTTTTCCAGCTTTCTTGCTGTCCCATTTCACAATCGAGCGGGATGCGGTGAAGGGGACAAATTCATGGGCACCTAGTTCCGTACCTTTCTGGATGATCCATTCAAGCTTATCCCCTTTGGGCAGACCGCTCGCAATGACAATAAAGACTGGCAACTCCTTGTTTCCTTCTTCCCATTTTACAACGTTTGCCACAACCATTTCAGCGGTAATTTCTGCAATCTGGCAAATTGCACTATTTCCCGTGGAAGTGACACAAATGATTTCATCCCCAGCCTTCATCCTCATGACACGAACGATGTGATGATAATCCTCGCCAGTAAGATGAAAATGATCCGGATTAACGAGTTCCTCCGTAAAGTAACGCTGCATCCGAGCACCTGCTTCCCAATAGAGCTATAAATAGACAGAAAAAAGGGGCTTTTGCGGTTCCCCTTTTTTCTCCATTATTTCTTTTTCCCGATGATTGCAACCCAATCTTCCATCGTAATAATTTCTTCTATCTCGAAGCCGGCGTCCATTATTGCTTCCTTGACGACTTCTTTCTTCTGCTGGATGATTCCGGATGCAATGAAGGAACCGCCATTTTTCACAATTCGGCCTGCGTCGTCCGCAAAACGCAGGATGACCTCGGCAAGGATATTTGCGACTACGATGTCCGCTCCTTCAGCTATTCCATCAAGCAGATTGTTTTGTGAAACAGATGCAATACCGTGCACTTTATTCAGCTTGAGGTTGAGTTTGGCCACTTGGACCGCTACATCATCAAGGTCGAGCGCCTCTACTTTGCCTGCACCAAGTTTAGCCGCAGCAATACTAAGCACGCCAGAACCTGTTCCAACATCGATGACCCGGTCGCCAGGGCGAACTGTTCTCTCCAGCGCCTGGATACACATCACGGTTGTCGGATGGGTTCCAGTTCCAAAGGCCATGCCAGGGTCCAGTTCGATGATCAACTCATCGGTATTGACAGGAGTGTACTCCTCCCAGGTTGGAACAATCGTAAACTTTTCGGAGATCTTCACAGGATTATAATACTTTTTCCAGGCTGTTGCCCATTCTTCTTCATTCACTTCACTGATTGATACTTTGTTCAATCCAATATCAATATTGTAGATAATTAGATTATTGATTGCTTCTTTGATTTCATCGACTGTTTCCCCTAGAAAGCTGTTTACAGGGAGATATGCCTTTACGATGACGCCTTCTTCCGGATAATCGTCAGGATTTAGCTGGTATATTTCGCCGAACTGGTCCTCTCTTTCCTTCTCAAGCTCCAGTCGATCTTCAATCACGACACCGCTCGCCCCTGCCTCGTGCAGGATATTTGAAATCGGCTCAACCGCTTCATTTGTTGTTAAAATGCTGAGTTCGGACCATTTCATTTATACCAACTCCATTCGATTAATCACCTTTAAAGGCTCGTTTTACTTTCGAAAAAAAGCTTTCTTCATGCTCGCCTAGCGGTGTTTGTCCGCTGATTTCCGCATATTCGCGAAGGAGCTGCTTTTGTTTTTCTGACAGTTTTGTCGGAGTGATGATTTTCACGATAACATGCTGATCTCCTGTTCCATATCCCCGGACATTCGGAACACCTTTGCCTTTCAAACGGAACTTAGTACCAGTCTGCGTTCCAGAAGGGACTTTAAGTTTGACCTTGCCATGGAGGGTAGGGACTTCCACTTCATCCCCAAGGCTCGCCTGGACAAATGTAATTGGCATTTCACAATATATGTCATCCCCGTCACGCTCGAAAAATTCATGCGGCCTAATGTGGAACACAATATAGAGATCACCTGAAGGTCCGCCATTGATTCCTGCTTCCCCTTTTCCAGCCACTCTTAACTGTTGGCCATCATCGACTCCAGCTGGAATCTTCACATGAATCTTATTCCTTCTCGTAACCTTCCCGGTACCGGAGCAGGTCGTGCATTTTTCTTTGATTTCCTTGCCCGTTCCATTACAGTAATGGCATACCCGGCGGTTAACAATGCGTCCAAAAGGAGTATTTTGCTCGACACTGATCTGACCGCTTCCATGACAATGGGTACAGGTTTCCACTTTCGTACCAGGCTTCGCCCCTGTTCCATCACAAGTATCACATGTTTCTTCTCGAGGAATCTCAATATCTGCATCCTTGCCGAAAACAGCTTCCTCGAACTTCAGAGTCATAGTGTACTGGAGATCAGCACCTTGTCTAGGTGCGTTTGGATCACGGCGTCTGCCTCCGCCGCCGCCGCCGAAGAACGAATTAAAAATATCTTCAAAACCGCCAAACCCTCCGCCAAAATCAGCTCCGCCGCCAAAGCCCTGATTGGGATCCACATGGCCAAACTGGTCATATTGAGCGCGCTTCTGGTCGTCACTAAGGACCTCGTATGCTTCTTTTGCTTCTTTAAACTTTTCATCTGCTCCCGGCTCTTTGTTAATGTCCGGATGGAATTTTTTAGAAAGTCTGCGATAAGCTTTCTTTATTTCATCCTTCGTGGCCGAATTGCTGACCCCGAGGACTTCATAGTAATCCCGTTTGCTCATGATTACCACTCCCGATTCTTTTCACATAAAGGTAATTGTACCATTCCCGCATATCCGTCGCAATAGATAAACGATCTGTTATGTGCTAAGTTAATTGTCTTTTTTTAGTTAAATTTTGTAGAATGAAAAAAGCCAAAGCCAAGTAATACCTGACTTTGACTTTTTGCTTGCTTATAAATGTTTTACTTGTCGTCCTTAACTTCTTCGAATTCTGCATCGACAACATCGTCGTCTTTCTTTGTTCCTTCTTGCCCTTCTGCCCCTTGCTGTGCCTGCTGTTGCTTGGCCGCTTCCTCGTAAAGCTTAACGCTCAGGTTTGTAACGATTTCTTGAAGCGCATCCTTCTTAGTGCGAATTTCTTCGATTTCACCTTTTTCAATTGCAGCCTTCAGTTCATCTTTCGCTTCGTTAGCTTTCTTGATTTCTTCTTCATCCACTTTCCCTTCCAGATCCTTTAAAGTCTTTTCGGCAGTGAATACTAATTGATCAGCTTCGTTGCGAAGTTCTACTTCTTCTTTTAGCTTCTTGTCCGCTTCAGCGTTTTCTTCCGCTTCTCTTACCATGCGTTCGATTTCTTCATCAGATAAGCCTGTTGAAGACTTGATGGTGATTTGTTGTTCCTTGTTAGTACCAAGATCTTTTGCACGAACGTTCACTATCCCGTTTTTATCAATATCGAAAGTAACTTCGATTTGAGGTATTCCACGCGGTGCCGGCGGGATGTCCGTTAGCTGGAAACGCCCAAGCGTCTTGTTGGCAGAAGCCATTGAACGCTCCCCTTGGAGCACGTGGATATCGACTGCCGTCTGGTTGTCAGCAGCGGTTGAGAATACCTGTGATTTAGATGTAGGAATGGTTGTATTACGGTCGATCAGCTTTGTAAATACGCCACCCATTGTTTCGATACCAAGGGAAAGCGGAGTAACGTCAAGAAGAACAACGTCTGTAACGTCACCTGAGATAACGCCGCCCTGGATGGCAGCACCCATTGCGACAACCTCATCAGGGTTCACGCCTTTATGTGGTTCTTTACCGGTTTCTTTTTTGATTGCTTCTTGTACCGCCGGGATACGTGTAGAACCACCGACAAGGATGACTTTATCCAAATCAGATGGGGTTATGCCAGCATCTTTCAATGCTTGGCGGGTAGGTCCCATCGTGCGTTCCACCAATCCAGCAGAAAGCTCTTCGAATTTAGCGCGAGTCAGATTCAATTCAAGGTGAAGCGGTCCAGCTTCCCCTGCAGTAATGAATGGAAGCGAAATCTGGGTGGAAGTTACACCAGACAGATCCTTCTTCGCTTTCTCCGCTGCATCCTTAAGACGCTGAAGAGCCATTTTGTCTTTAGAAAGGTCGATCCCGTTTTCTTTCTTGAACTGTTCTACTAAATAGTCAATGATCACTTGGTCAAAATCGTCACCGCCAAGACGGTTGTCCCCTGCAGTGGATTTAACTTCGAATACGCCATCACCTAGTTCAAGGATGGAAACGTCGAAAGTACCGCCGCCAAGGTCATAAACTAGGATGGTCTGGTCTTCATCCATTTTATCTAAGCCGTATGCAAGTGCTGCTGCTGTCGGCTCATTGATGATCCGTTCCACTTCAAGTCCAGCAATTTTGCCTGCATCCTTTGTAGCCTGACGCTCAGCATCATTAAAGTAAGCAGGAACAGTGATGACTGCCTTTGTTACCGGTTCACCAAGATAGTCTTCAGCATATGCCTTTAAATATTGAAGAATTACAGCTGATAACTCTTGCGGCGAATATTCTTTGCCTTCCACTTCCGCTTTATAATCTGTTCCCATATGGCGTTTGATGGAGATGATCGTATTTGGGTTAGTAATTGCCTGGCGTTTCGCCACTTCCCCTACCTGGCGTTCGCCATTTTTGAACGCAATGACGGAAGGAGTCGTTCTGTTGCCCTCTGGATTCGGGATTACTTTTGGTTCGCCGCCTTCTAATACAGCTACACAAGAGTTTGTGGTTCCTAAGTCAATACCGATTATTTTACTCATTTTCCTTCTACCTCCTAGTTCTTTTATGTAGGCTCTTTTCGCAAACTTTGTGCTTGCATTAAGCATAAATTGTCAGAAATCATCCCGAAAAGAGCCCTGTAAACACTGTTATTGGTTGACTTTTACCATTGCTGGACGAATGATTCGATCCTTTAGCATGTAGCCTTTCTGGAGCTCTTCAACAACAATATTAGGGCCGTAAGTTTCATCTTCTGTCTGCATCACTGCTTGATGTAGATGTGGATCAAATTCTTTGCCTACTGCGTCAATTGCTTCGACACCTTCATTCTTAAGAGCATCAAGCAGGCTTCGGTACACCATTTCTACTCCCTGTTTCAGAGATTTGGCTTGTTCATTATCCACATCCATCTTCAATGCCCGTTCAAAATTATCAATTGCCGGAAGCAGTTCTGTAATAATGTTTTGGGCTCTATATTTAGCGCTCGCTTCAAGTTCAATCCTTGAACGGCGGCGGAAGTTGTCAAAATCTGCCTGAAGGCGCAAGTAACGGTTGTCCGCTTCCTCCAGCTTGCTTTCCAATTCGGCGATTTTCTGCTCCGTTGAATCCTCTTGTTCTTCCTCTTGCGCCGGAATATTTCCACTTTGTTCAGAAGCGTCCTTTTCGGCAAAAATTTCTTCTACCGTTTCTGCTTCTCTCTGGCTGTCCAATTCTTGCTGAGCGTTGTTTCTCTCTTCTGTCACGTTAAACTCACCTCCTCTAAGGATCGCGGCAAGGAACAAAAGCCGCTTTGTCCAGGTTGATCTGGATATATTTCACTGCAGCGTATTCGCTTCAGGTGAAAACACACAATGATTTAGGATGGAGCAGGCGGCTCCACCCTTACTCACTATTTCCAAGCTTATTTATTTTGATACAGCAGGGTGAGCACCTTGGACAAATCTGTACTAATCAGTTGAAGCAAACCGATCACCCGAGAGTATTCCATCCTTGTCGGTCCTAAAACTGCAATGGATCCAAGCTTTTCTTCCCCTATGGAATAAGTGGCAGTAATCAGACTGCAATTTTCCATTGCTGAATTATCGTTCTCGGTACCGATCCTGACATTAATTCCCGCTGGATTTTTCCTAATTAAGTTGTATAATCCATCCTCTTGCTCAATCATATTCATCAAGTTACGAATTTTCTCGACATCGTTGAATTCCGGTTGGCTAAGGATATTTGTCTTGCCGCCAAAAAATACCTTTTCATGGGCTGGCATATTCAAAGTCTCCATGATTGTATTCAGGAGCGTGTCATAACTGCTGATATGCTGACGCAGCAGCATAGCAATTTCCTTGTAAATCTTGGAATTCAAGTTCGTGAGCGGAACACCGGCCAATCGTTCATTTAGGATATTGACCATCTTCTCTACATCAGAAGGGTCAATGCTCGTAGGGAAATGAAACATTCTGTTCTCCACATAGCCTGTATCCGTCACGATAATGGCGATTGCCGTATCCTTATTCAACGGAACAATCTGCAGCTTTTTCAGCCGATTATCTTTTACTGCTGGCCCTAAAACGATGGATGTATAATTGGTCATTTCCGATAAAATCTTTGCCGATTTCTGAACGATTTTCTCCAGCTCATAAATTCTTTCCGCAAAAATCGATTTAATTGTCACCAAATCAGCACGGTTCACTTTTTGGGGCAATAGAAGGTTATCCACATAAAATCGATAACCCTTTTCGGAAGGAATTCTTCCTGAGGATGAATGAGTCTTCTCAATAAAGCCCATATCCTCCAAATCAGCCATTTCGTTCCGGATTGTCGCCGAACTAAACTTAATTTCTTCCTTTTTCGACAAGCTCCTCGAACCGATCGGCTGAGCTGAACGAATAAAGTCATCAACAATCACCTGCAAAATAAGCTCCTGACGATCTGTTAACAACATCCTCACCTCTGTTAGCACTCTATAATAACGAGTGCTAATTCTAAAAATAATTTATCAGTAATCGATAAAGATGTCAATGATTTGATACCCCAATGAACGATTGAAAAACTTCATTGCCAAGCATCCGCCCCTGTCTCGTCAGGAAGATCTGGTCTGAATTGGTTTCTAATAGGCCTTTTCTTATTCCATCCTTTATTTGTTCCGCGAAAAATTCCGTTGGATTGATGCCAAATTTTTTTGCGAAATGTCGAATGGACACGCCTTTTGTTTTCCTTAATCCGAGAAACATTTCTTCTTCCATTTGTTCTTCACGGGTAACTTTATGTTCACTCATGATAGGCAAATCTCCATTGTTGACAGGTTCCATATACTTTTTCAAAGGCCCATAATTCGCTCGTCTCAACCCTTGCACATAACCATGCGCTCCTGCACCAAAACCATAGTACTCTTCGTTGTTCCAGTAGGTTAGATTATGCCTGCTTTCGTATCCTGGAATAGCAAAATTGCTGATTTCATATTGATGCAGTCCGTGTTTTTCCATTTGGTCGATGAGCGTATCATACATTTGCGCTTCTGTATCTTCGCTAGTAATTGGCAGTTTTCCTTTTTGCATTAAATTATAAAACACCGTCTTTGGTTCAATGATCAAAGAATAACCAGAGTAATGAACTAGGCCTAAGGACAGGGCTGTTTTGATTGAATCGATGAAATCCTCTTTTGTCTGGCTTGGAAGGCTGTAAATCAAATCAATGCTGATATTATCGAAGCCTGCTGCTTTCGCATTTTCAATCGATTCAAATACATCCTTTGCCCGGTGACTGCGACCGATTTTTTTTAAAAGTTCATCATGAAAAGTCTGTACTCCAAAACTTAGCCGGTTCACCCCGGCATCTCTCAGGATGACAAGTTTTTCTTTTGACAGATCCCCTGGATTTGCTTCGAATGTATACTCTATTTCTTGATGGAAGTTTAACAGTTCCTGGATCGACTCAACTAATTTGCTTAACTGCCTTTCATCCAATGCAGTCGGGGTGCCGCCGCCCACAAAAATCGTCTTAAAAACATCTTGCTCCGGTTTTACCGTTAACTTCATTTCGTTTGCAAGCGCATCAAGATAGTCATCGACAGGCTGCCCTTTCATAAAAACTTTATTGAAATCACAATAATGACAAATATGATGACAGAACGGAATATGAATATAAGCTGATTTCATTAATTTCACTTCCTTGATTTATTGAAAAAAGAGGCCAGAATCGCTTGGTCTAACAAGCATCCAGCCTCCCCGATAGGTTTATTTCTTTGTATGGTTGTCGTCCATCTTCAACACTGCCATGAAGGCTTCCTGTGGCACTTCGACTGAACCTACCTGTTTCATGCGCTTTTTACCTTCTTTTTGTTTCTCGAGAAGTTTCCGTTTACGCGAGATATCCCCGCCATAACATTTTGCCAGAACGTTTTTGCGCATCGCCTTAATGGTGGAACGCGCCACAATTTTTTGCCCAATTGCCGCCTGAATTGGTACTTCAAACTGCTGACGAGGGATTAATTCTTTTAGTTTTTCCACAATAATCTTGCCGCGTTCATAGGCAAAATCATTATGAACGATAAAACTTAGCGCATCGACCTTTTCCGCATTCAGCAAGATATCCATCTTCACGAGCTTGGAGGGTTTGTAGCCAATCAACTCGTAATCGAAGGAAGCATAGCCTTTCGTGTTTGATTTCAGCTGGTCAAAGAAATCATAGACGATTTCAGACAAGGGAATTTCATACACAATGTTGACGCGCGATTCATCCATATACTGCATATCGATGAAGATACCGCGTTTTTCCTGGCAAAGCTCCATGATTGCTCCGACATAATCATTCGGCGCCATCATCGTTGCTTTTACATACGGCTCTTCTACACGGTTGATCTTTTGCGGATCAGGCAAATTGGATGGGTTGTCTACCTTGATTTCCGTGCCATCAGTCATGATGACATCATAGATTACGCTCGGCGCCGTCGTAATCAGGTCGATCTTGAATTCACGCTCGATTCGTTCTTGAATAATTTCCATATGAAGCAGTCCAAGAAATCCGCAGCGGAATCCAAAGCCTAGTGCTTGGGATGTTTCCGGCTCAAATTGAAGCGCGGAATCATTAAGTTCGAGTTTTTCAAGCGCATCTCTTAGATCATTGAATTTCGCTGTGTCAATCGGATAAAGACCGCAATACACCATAGGATTTAAGCGACGGTA
This sequence comes from Mesobacillus stamsii, assembly GCF_030814065.1. Lineage (NCBI taxonomy): Bacteria > Bacillati > Bacillota > Bacilli > Caryophanales > Bacillaceae > Mesobacillus > Mesobacillus stamsii. The sequence continues at coordinate 23,884 of NZ_JAUSUN010000016.1, read as the reverse complement.
TCCAGGAAGTGCCTCGACAGCTCCATTTTTTGCATTTGTAATCGTGTCACCGACCGTCGTGTCGCCGACATTCTTAATTGCCGCTGTCAGGAAACCTACATCACCGGCATTCAGCTCAACAACAGGAGTTGCCTTTGGAGTGAATACTCCGACTTCTGTTACCTCAAACTCTTTTCCTGTCGCCATCATTTTGATTTTGTCGCCGACTTTGACCGTTCCATCGACAACCCGAATATACGTAACCACTCCGCGATATGCGTCATACAAGGAGTCAAAAATCAATGCTTTTAATGGTGCATCAGGATCTCCTTGAGGAGCCGGAATCTTCTCGACGATTTGCTCAAGGATTTCTTCAATCCCGATTCCTGCTTTTGCCGATGCCAAGACAGCTTCAGAAGCATCCAGACCGATCACTTCTTCAATTTCATTTCTAACACGTTCTGGATCCGCATTGGGAAGATCGATTTTATTAATAACCGGCACGATTTCCAAATTATTATCGATTGCAAGGTAGACATTAGCTAGCGTCTGTGCCTCGATTCCTTGGGCTGCATCTACGACAAGCACGGCACCTTCACATGCTGCTAGACTTCGCGAAACTTCATAGGTGAAGTCTACGTGTCCCGGTGTATCGATAAGGTGGAAAGTATAGATCTCTCCATTTCTCGCCTTGTACTTTAATTGTACTGAGTTAAGCTTTATCGTGATCCCACGCTCACGTTCAAGATCCATCGAATCCAATAGCTGGTCCTTCATTTCACGAGCAGTTAAAGCATTCGTTTTTTCAAGAATCCGATCAGCCAACGTGGACTTTCCATGGTCAATATGAGCGATAATGGAAAAATTCCGTATTTTGCTTTGTCTATTAAGTCTATCTTCTCTGCTCATTGCGTTCACTCCTACTATACTCGCACATGTACACTATTGTTGATTATATCAGCAGGAATATCAAGATTCAATAAATAATGGTGGAAGAGTAGTTGGGGGGCGTCCACAAAACGTTCACAGAATATTGGAAATCTATTAGGTAAAATGAGTGTAAGAAGGGAGATGAATTATGTTTTTAAAAGAGCGCTATGAGTCGGATGAGTTAAAAGTTCTGAAAGTATTGAAAACACGATTGGATTTACCAGAAAAAGAAAATCAATATTATTTAAATCTCCAAAAAGGGTTTGAAGGGGAGGTGATGTTTGATGGGTATTTGCACCAAGTGGGAATACAAACTATTGTACTCAATGATTTGCTGCTTGAATGGAGCCATTCCCATTTCCAAATCGATTCAATCATGATCTTGCAGCAGCTAATTAAACTATTCGAGGTGAAAAACTTTGAAGGAGAGTACTATTTTGATGGTGACAAATTGAAGAAGCTTAACGGGACAGAGATTAAAAATCCATTACTTCAATTAGAAAGGAATGTTTCACTCCTAAGGCAACTTTTAAATAGTATCGGAATTAAAATCCCCATTGAGCCCTATCTCATTTTTGTCAATCCCGATTTCACTTTGTACCAGGCCCCTCTGGACAGCCGTATCATCCTCCCAACAAATCTTAACCGTTTCATCGAAAAAATAAATAAGCGGATTTCTGCATTGAACCAATATCATGTTAGATTGTCCGAGAAATTATTAGCATCCCATATTACGAAATCCCCTTACAGCAAGGTACCCCATTATGATTATTCACAGCTTCGAAAAGGTGTATTTTGTCAGACATGCGGAACGGGTATAGCAGAATATCATTCACTGATCCTAACATGCCCAAAATGCGGAAAACCTGTAAATACTAAAAGCGCGCTATTGCGAAGTATTGAGGAGTACCAAACTTTATTTCCATCTGAAAAGTTATCAACCAACACAATCTATGAATGGAGTGGCGAGTTAATTTCCAAGAGAACCATCGGACAGACATTGAAGGAGAATTTAATCGTTTCAGGATATGGCCAATGGTCATATTATGAATGAATTTTTGGTCACCAATGAGTTTCATTGGTGACCAATTTTTTTGTATTGGTAATCAGCTTGATTAGTGACCTCTTTCCCAAGTATCTGGAGTTTCAGGGCTCCAATCTGATCTATTGGTGACTTATTTTCCCAGTTTCTGGTGTTTCAGTGTTCCAATACGATCTATTGGTTACATCATTTCCTAGTTTCTGGTGTTTCGGTGTTCCAATACGCTCTATTGGTTACATCATTTCCCAGTATCTGGTGTTTCGGTGTTCCAATACGCTCTATTGGTGACTCATTTTCCCAGTTTCTGGTGTTTCAGTGTTCCAATACGCTCTATTGGTTACATCATTTCCCAGTTTCTGGTGTTTCAGTGTTCCAATACGATCTATTGGTTACATCATTTCCCTGTTTATGGTGTTTCGGTGGTCCAATACGCTCTATTGGTTACATCATTTCCCAGTATCTGGTGTTTGGGTGTTCCAATACGCTCTATTGGTGACACCATTTCCCAGTTTCTGGTGTTTCGGTGGTCCAATACGATCTATTGGTTACATCATTTCCCTGTTTCTGGTGTTTCGGTGTTCCAATACGCTCTATCGGTTACATCATTTCCCAGTATCTGGTGTTTCAGTATTCCAATACGATCTATCGGTTACATCATTTCCCTGTTTCTGGTGTTTCGGTGTTCCAATACGCTCTATTGGTGACTCATTTTCCCAGTTTCTGGTGTTTCAGTGTTCCAAAACGATCTATTGGTTACATCATTTCCCTGTTTCTGGTGTTTCGGTGTTCCAATACGCTCTATTGGCGACTCCTTTTCCCAGTATCTGGTGTTTCGGTGTTCCAATACGCTCTATTGGTTACATCATTTCCCAGTATCTGGTGTTTCGGTGTTCCAATACGATCCATTGGCGACTCCTTTTCCCAGTTTCTGGTGTTTCAGTGTTCCAAAACGATCTATTGGTTACATCATTTCCCAGTTTCTGGTGTTTCGGTGTTCCAATACGCTCTATTGGTTACATCATTTCCCAATTTCTGGTGTTTCGGTGTTCCAATACAACCTATTGGCGACGGCATACACCATTAACTGGTATTTCATCGTTCAAAAACGCCACACAAATGAAAAACAGAAGGCCACAAGCCCGCTGTTCTCGCTACTTCCCGGTAATCAATTCTACTGCTTTCTCCATTACAGAGGAGATTCCGTTTGCCAGCTTTTTGCCCATCGATGAAAAGAGGTTGAATGCCTTCATTTTTTCTAGCTGTTTCTGTTTTTGTTCAAGGTCATGGCTAGAGATGTCTCTGCCGAGGATAGCGGTTTCTAAGGTGCCGCTTTCCGTTTCTTTTATACTGAAGGCACTTTTGAATTTCGGATCTTCATAGCCTTTCATTTTTTGGATTCCTTCGTTCGCCTGTTGCATGCCGAACAATACGGATATAAACAATAGAGAAGCTAGCATCAAGCTTTTTAGCATGAACATCTTCAACTCGATCACCTGATTTATTTTATTTCTTGTCGGGAGGCAGAATTGCTGGAGCTTCTACCTTTTCTGCCTGCCAGTAGAATTCACTAAATACATCTGCAAGTGCATCCGCGGACCTGTTCAATTCCTCAAATGTATTGTCGACGCCGCCAAATTCGATCAACAATGCATTACCTGACAGATCTTGGTTGAATTTTCCATTTGTTGAGGCACCCTTTTTCTCGATGACACCCCTGCTTAAACCCTTTCCATATTTTTCATTAAGGAGATTATGCAATTCTCGAGCAAGTTGGAGGTTTTTCTCGTAATTCGCATTTTCCCCGCCAATGATAAAGGCGAGTTTGGCATAGGATTTTCCGTTGATCTGAATAGTTGTTTTATCTTTGCGATACCCATCTCGATGGATATCAATAAAGTATTGCAAATTCCGGTCTCCTGTCATGGCTGCTTCCACCACTGGGCGTGCTTCCTGATAGGCTTTTCCAAATCCGAGTCCTTTTTTGGACAGATTTTCCATGACATCGGTTTTGTCCACCGTCGTTCCGATTCCACGCTGTTCAAGATCTGCTTTTAGCTGATCACCAATCCTGGTGACGTTCACCTTCGAATGATACGCCTGGTTAGGGTCGGTTATACCCTTAAGGTAGGGAAGATACGATTCTCTTGTATGGGTAAAATAAATATACACCGCTTTTCGATCGCCAGTTGATATTGGCGGATCTCCCGCCTCACCTTGTGAAGCATCTTGAAAATCTTCAGTGTTTTGCAAAGCTGCTTCCTGTTCTGCCTTTAACACTTCAAACGGAGGAGCAGATTCCATTGGCATGTTCGTATAATTTGTCCCTTCTCCCGCAACTAAAATTTTTCCATCAAAAAGTGGGAAGCCAGGCAACTCTCTTCCTAATAGGCTTCTTGGATCGTCTAAATTGATATTCGTAGTTAGCGTAAACAGTACATTTGTCAGCCTGGGTGCTTCATATTCCTCTGGGAGGGACTGCAGAAATTGATGATTCTCCGAGCCCATTAAACTAAATAGCAGTTCGCCACTTAAATTGGTAGCAGCCTGATGAACGGAATCGGACGATATCCGCAGTTCTGGCCTTAGTGTCGTCATAGCTCCACTTATCGAAAAAATCCCAATGAGAAAAAAAACAAACGCTAGCGCGGCTTTTACAACTTGAGTCCCATGGACAGCTACAATAATTCCTGATCGATTCGTAATTCTCATTGTTCCACCTCTTCATGCAAGTCTAGTAAATGTTATGACTTTGCTAGAGAAGATAGAACCATAATTTCGTTTAATTCCTTGAAAAATACTTAGTGCGTGTACATTCCTGTGTTATCCTTGTCGATATTCGAATGCAGCGCAGAATTAAGACCGCTGGCGATTAAATTCGCCATATCTTCGATGAAAACATCGACTTCTTTTGGGGTTACCATCAGGTTGTGACCCAATGGTGACAAAACCTCGTAAATGAGCTTTCTTTTCTCTTCATCCTCGAGCGTGCCAATGATCCCCATAAAGGTTTGGCGTTTTTCTGCTTCTGGCATGTCTTCGTCCGTTAGCTTCCTTCGCTTGCCAAAACTCATCCCTGCCGGCACAAGTGACCTCGAAGGCTTGTTACCCTCGCTCATTTCCTTTCCAAAATGCTTTAATATAAAATCAATCGTGTCACTAGTAATAGAAACAGCATCAACAACTGTTGGTACGCCGATGGCAATGACTGGTATTCCTAGGGTTTCTTTACTTAGTTCCTTCCTTTTATTTCCTACCCCAGAGCCTGGATGGATCCCTGTATCGGAAATTTGGATGGTTGAATTTACTCTCTCAATCGAGCGTGATGCCAGCGCATCGATCGCAATCACAAAGTCCGGTTTCGTTTTTTCTACTACGCCAAAGATAATATCCGATGTCTCGATCCCCGTTAATCCCATCACACCAGGGGCAAGTGCACTGACTGAGCGGTACCCATCCTCGACAGACTCTGGCTGCAGATCGAATAAGTGCTTGGTCACGAGTAAATTTTCACAGACGAGCGGTCCGAGGGCGTCAGGCGTCACATTCCAGTTTCCAAGCCCGACTACAAGACAGGAATCATCCTTTTTGATGCCGGATTGTTTGATAAATTGCGCAAATTCATTAGCAAAAACATTCTCTACTTTTCCTTGAAGCTCGGTATCCTGCTGGCGAATTCCGACAACTTCAATGGTCAAATACTGTCCCTGTTTTTTCCCAAGGTTTTTCTCCCCCTCGGCGGTTACCTCGACGAGCGAAATTTTTATATCATTTTCCTCTTTTTCTTTTATCATGACGCCTTCTATTTGTGAGAGATTTTCCTTTGTACGGACGGTTTCTGCATGATCTGCTAGCACCATCTCCCTCGCTTCCACAGCCAGGTCCGTCCTGATTGAATACATGCTCAAGTCGATTTGTTCCTTCATTGTCGCATTCCTCCCAAACAGCATACTATTGCCTATCTTTTCCTTTTATCTAAAAAAACATTCAAGTACTCTGGACATAATTAAAGCAGAGTATTGCATTCTTGACCCCTGTTTGATAAAATATCATATGTTCTCAATAAAAAAAGAAATGTACTGGAAATGTCGAGTTCCATAAAATCTCGATGCTTTTTTAGGAGGTGAACGGAATGCCAAACATTAAGTCTGCAATTAAACGCGTTAAAACAAGTGAAAAGAGCAAAGCTCAAAACATTACTGTTAAATCAACTATGCGTACAGCAGTTAAAAAAGCTGAAGCAGCGATCGTGAACAATGACACAGAAGCAAAAACTTCTTTCGCTCTTGCAGCTAGCAAGCTTGATAAAGCAGCAGCTAAAGGTCTGATCCATAAAAATAAAGCTGCCCGCAAAAAAGCCCGTCTTATGAAAAAATTGAACGCTAACGGCTAATTTTTTTCATAATGCTAATAAAAAAACGACCTGTAATGGTCGTTTTTTTATTCCCAATTATGTAGTTACCTGCCTTTCATTTGAAACAAGATCATTTCAATCAGCATTTCTTTTTTCATGCCGCCAGTTTTCATTTGATAGTCAGCATCTGCGAGAAGCATGATGATCCTAGATAATTCTTCATCTGAAAATGCCCCTGCTTGTCCTGCAGCAAGCTTAACCCTGAATGGATGGATTTTTAACGTGCCAGCTATTTGCTGTTGACCATATCCCTTCCGTGCAAGCTCCTTTACCTGGTATATCAGCCTGAATTGTCCTGTAAGCACTGCAAGAATTTTAATTGGTTCCTCATTTTGCTTCAAGAGATCATAATAAATTCTCAAGGCAGCTTCCACATTCTTATGGACAACCTTATCAACAAGAGAAAAAATAGTTTGCTCCAAAGACCTTGCAGTCAGATGATCCACCATCTCTTTGCGAATCGGCTGATTTTCTCCAGCATAAAGCGCCAGCTTATCAATTTCAGATGTCAACATGAATAAATTTGTTCCTGCGAGTGCCAATAAAAGTTCGATTGCATCATTTTCAATCCCAGAACCGTGCGTGACAGCGCGCTCTCTTACCCACGCTTTTGTTTCCTGCTCGGTCAGTTTTTTGGCTTCTACAACGGTTGCATTCCGCTTTAGCTCTTTCGTTATTTTTTTGCGTTCATCCAATTTTTCATAAGGAGCCGAAAATACGAGGATGGAGTACGGAGCCGGTTGTTTTAAGTAAGACTCCAATTTGGCGAGCTGATGGTCTATCTTTCCTTTTGACTTTTCAGACGTTAAAAACAGAGGATTCTGCAAGATGACCAAACGTTTCTTCCCCATAAAGGGAAAAGTCTCTGCATCTTCCAATGCTTCCTCGATTGGCGTTTCTTCAAGATCGTATACCGAGAAATTGAAATCTTTTTCTTCCTCTTCCAAAACATTGTCCACTAGCAGCTGTTTCGTTTCATTTATTAGGAAAGCCTCTGTTCCATATAATAAATAGACAGGATCTACCTGCTTTTTGCTTATCTTTTTCCAAATGTCCAATACCACTTTTTTCCGCTCCGTTCATTCTAGTTTCCCCTTTGTCTATCGTAAACAAGCTTGGACATTTTGACAAGCATTGTAAGGGAATTGGCTTCGGTTATCCGGCCAATTCCCTTATCTATAATGAACGCTGCAATATAAGGCCTAGGATACTTATAAGGCAGCGGTGCATCAGAAGTTACACTTATTTTAGCCTTTAGCGGGAAAAGTATTTGTGTCAACTCTTGACATTTGCTCCACAACTGTTAAGAAATAGGTAAACAGAAAGAGAAGACTGGATTTTTTCAATCGAATCGCTTATACTATTAGAGAATTAATAGGGGGGATTGACTGTGAATCAATTCGAAAAGAATGTCCAAAGCAATCGCAATGACGCTGTTGACTCAGGTGTTGGATTCATCGTTTCTTTTGGATTTTTTGCAACAATGTTTGTTATTGCGACCGTTGTACAGTTGATTGGAAGTTAATCACGGCTACATAGAATAAAATTATCGAGACTGCATTTTTCGATGCAGTCTCTTTTCTTATCATCTGAATTGCTATTTGTTCTATATTATGGCACTTGTTGCGTAAAGGTTCCTGAATTACTTTTGAACTTGTAAATAATAGCTCCATCTTCATCTGTCCTGTAAATTGCTGCTCCCGCTTCCTCCAATCGCTCCAGTACCTCTTTGCCTGGATGGCCATACCTGTTCTTTTTCCCGACAGAAATAATCCCGAATTCCGGATTTGTCCATTCCAGAAAGCTTTCCGAACTGGAATATTTGCTGCCGTGATGTCCCACTTTCAATACATCGATGTCCAGCTTTTCGATGGTCAGCTCCAAGGAACGTTCGCCCTCTATTCCAAGATCTCCCGTGAAAAGCCACTTTTTTCCGCCAAAATTGGCAAGCAACACAATCGAACCGTCATTTCGTTCAACAGGAATCTGATTGGGGTTAAGAATGAGGAAATCTGCTTCACCCGCATTCCAACTCGTCCCTATTTTTGCCTCATGGATTTCTGTTCCCTCTTTGTTCGCAATTTCCATTATCCTGTTTTCCAATTCCGAGCGGTCAGGGACTCGCGGAATTAGCAGCTGTTTGACACCGATTTCGTTGAATACTGCTAAAGAGCCTCCAATATGATCTGCATCCCCATGCGTCAAAATCAGTTTATCCAGGCTCCTAATTCCTTCGCTTTTCAAAAATGGAACGACGATCTTTTCGCCTGGATCATACAAACTCCTTTTCAGCTGCCAATCTTCCTTTGCAAAAAGGAGCACACCACCGGTATCGATTAAATAATTTCCTTGGTTATAAGGTAACCTGATGAAAATGCTGTCGCCTTGGCCAACATCCAGAAACACGATTTTTCCATATGGGTTCATATAAGGCAAAACCATTTGCATAATAAGCGGCAGAAAAGGAAGCGTGAAGATCCACATTGGGGGCTTGGATCTCCTGCTTACAAATTCTTCCCACTTGAGAAAAAAAAGCGGAAGCAATAGAATATGCAAAATCACCAGGATTGGCTCCAGCTTGCCAACGACGAGTGTCGATAGCGGAAGACCGGAAAGCCAGGTAGCAAAAAGGTTGACATAGTGGATCAGTGTCTCCAAAAAAAGCAAATAAACCGGAGGAGGGGATCCAAACAAGAAAATGATATAGGAGAACAGCAAGAGTGGAAGCAATCCAAACGAGAAAAAAGGAACAAAAAAAAGATTAGCGAGAATGGATAGGATTGAGACTTCATGGAAGGACCAAATAATAATTGGGAGACTGGAGATTTGAGCGATCAACGAAGCCGCAGCAGTTTGCCCTGCAAACGATTTGAAGGTTTTCAGAATGACTGGCGCCGAAAAAATTAAAGAAAAACTGACACTGTATGACAGCTGGAAGCCTACGTCATAAATGATTGCTGGCTGCCATAATGCCATCATCATGAATGCGGCTGAGATGGCATCTAAAGGATTCAACTGGACCGAAAAGCGTTTTGAACCAATCAATAGAAGCAGCATAGCAACTGATCGAACGACAGGTGGTGCGAGTCCTGTCAAAATTGCGTACACCGGTAGGAAAATAAGCATCATCATCTCCGTTTTTTCCTTCGTCACCCCAAGCCAAATACTAATGAAGTAGAACATTCCCGCTAGCAGTGCTACATGCAATCCTGAAATCGCCAATAAATGAACGATTCCGATTTTTTGGTAGGATCGTTCGGTTTCAGGGTTAAATAAATCTCTTTCGCCATAAAGCAATGCTGCCATAAGCGCCGAAGTCTCATCAAAGAATATCCGATCGATTTTCAGCACTTCTTGTTGTCGGAAGCCTTTAAGCATAGTTACCATACTTTGTGGCTTATGTTGACATGTCTCCAAAGATAGCTGATCGGCTTCAAGAATCCAGGATATTTTCTTTCGTTCAAGGAATCTTTTGTAGTCAAAGGCATTTGGATTGGTGGCAGGCGACGGACTTGAGAGGGTTCCGGAGACAGAACAGGCTGTTCCGGGGGTGAGATGATTTTGAATGAGTTCTTTTTCAGCAATTGTTTTGATTCTGTATTTGATGAGGATTTTTTCATTGGCAGGCTTGGATGTGCTATAAGCAGAAAGCGTATCACCGTCTATGTTCATTTCATCATCAAATAAAATAAGAAAGTGTTTTTCGCTACCATTATAGACTGTGTCAACCTCATCAAAGTACCCGGCTGCCATAAACAAAGCAAAACAACCTGTCAAAAGGACGAGGAGCGATTCCGGAAATTTCTTTCTTTTATGCAACCAGAAGATGGCGAGCAAAAACACCGTTCCATAGATTAGGGCATTTTCTTTCATAGTCAGCAAGCCCATCAGCGAGACAGCGGCAAAGTAAACCAGCCGCCCTCTGATGGATGCAATCTGTATAAATTTCATTTTTTTGGTCCTTTTGATTTATTAAGGCAAATGGACAACCTCTACATCCCTTAGGAAAAGATCATTGTATTTATTAGGATAGGCAAATTTATAAACAATCCTCGAAATCCCAGATTGTGCTAGCGTCTTGGAGCATTTTTCGCAAGGTTCATGCGTAACGAACGCCGTTGCTCCTTTTAGCATTCCTCTTTCCGCATGGAGAACCGCATTTTCCTCTGCGTGCAGCGTCCTAATGCACCGCCCCTGTTCGTTAATTAGGCAGCCGACATCCTCGCAGTGGTCATGACCATGTATCGATCCATTGTAACCGGTGGAAACGATATGCTTGTCCTTGACAATGACGCAGCCGACATGCAACCTTGGGCAGGTAGACCGTGTGCCAACTTCTTCGGCAATATCCAAAAAATATTCATCCCAACTCTTTCGCTCCATTCCGTATTCCCCCTTTCGTTTACTCCGTATATTGTTTATGCCAACCTATATATCCCTCATTTTACGTCTTTGGTCACAAGAGTTCAATTTCCACTCTGCTATTTTACCAAAATCAGGTCTTTTAGTTTTTCAAAAGTTTTTTCACCAATTCCGCTGATCTCCTTTAAATCTTCAATCGTTTTAAACGGTCCGTTTGTTTTACGGTACTCGATGATCGCTTCCGCCTTTGCCGGACCAATCCCCGGCAGTGTTTCTAGTTCTGCTGATTCTGCAGAATTCAGATCCACGCTTCCCTTAGACGCCTCCCCGGCTTCCTGTACAGGTAAAGATGCAGGAGCTTCTTCTCCGATGCGCGGCACATAAATGGACATTTCATCCTGCACATACATCGCAAAATTAATTGCAGCTGCGTCTGCCTCTTTTTTAAGCCCACCGGCCAATTCAATCAAATCAATTACCCTTCCGCCCTCTTTTATCTCATACACGCCAGGCTGAGTAACTGCCCCCTTTATTTCTGCCATCATGATGATTGGTTTCTCCTCAACAACTTCGTCTTTCTTAGCGTTCCAATCTTCCACCATTCCGAGGGATTCAGGATTTTTTTCCGTCAGCACCACATCTCCTTTATTTAGGGAGGAATAAAGAAAAAATACCAAAACAGCAATCCCTGCAAATACGATGATTTTGTTTTCCTTGATCCATTCCAAGTAGCATCAACACCTTTCTTTCATGACATAAAATAGAAATGAAAATCATATGAATATAGGAGAATAAACTGTACGAAGGAGGGAAGGGTTATGAAAATAGGGATAATAGGCACAGGGAATATGGGGAGAATACTCGCTGAAGCTCTCATTGACGGGAACGCCGTTTCTCCTTCTTCCATGATGATTACAAATAGGACATTGTCAAAAGCTTTAGAGATTCAAAACAGATATCCAGACTTAACACTTGGAAGGAATGCGACAGAAGTTGCCGAAAACGCGGATGCGATTTTCCTATGTGTGAAGCCCCATGATGTTTTAGGCGTCCTCGAAACCATCAATCCTGTACTTAGCAGAAATAAATGCGTAATCTCCATAACCAGCCCAATCAGTGTCAACCAAATTGAAAGCAAAGTGGATTGTTCTGTGATGAGAATCATTCCAAGCATTACAAACAGGGCACTTGCAGGAGTTTCCCTTTTCTCGTTTGGAGCTCGATGTACGATGGAATGGAGGGAAACCCTATTTACTCTTTTCAAAAAAATATCTGTCCCGCTGGAAATAGAAGAGGAGATCACAAGAGTAGCATCCGATATTGTCAGCTGTGGCCCAGCTTTCTTTAGTCACCTTGTCCAGAGCTTTATCAATGGAGCTGTCAAAGAAACGGAAATTGATCAAAATACTGCCACCAAACTAACAAGCGAGATGTTAATTGGTTTAGGTGAACTTTTGAGTCAAAATCATTATACATTACAATCTTTGCAGGAAAAGGTTTGCGTACTAGGCGGCATAACAGGAGAAGGGATCAAAGTGCTGGATCGTGAAACGGGAGATATGTTTCAACAGGTCTTCCGGGCGACACAGAAAAAATATGAAACAGAATTGGAAAGAATAAAGGAGCAATTCGGTCTCTAAAAATTTTCGCCATTTAACATGAAAATCCTCTCTAAAAATTGTGACAAAAAAAGTACAAAAAAGTCTCCCGTCAAACGGGAGACTTTTTCTGCATGGGGGATAAACCCTATTTAGATTTGATCATCGCAAAAAATAATCGTTCAGCTGTGGACTCAGGAGCCTGGAGGGAATAATCTCCGGAAATTTCCATATTATCAAAGCCTGTCTGCTTCAGCAACTCTACGTATTTTGTTTCTGGATAGGTACGCTGGCGATGTACTTCATCGACACGATCATATTTTCCGCTTTTTTCGTCGAGCACAAAAAACGTCAGTTCATGTTCCACACTATGCGGTTCGTCGCCCTTAAAGGCGTTCCATATATAGGTGATTTCTTCCTCATCCCAAGTAAATGTTGCATCCGCAAAAACATCGTCCATTTTATAAAGGGAATGGACATCAAAAATAAACAAGCCTCCCTGTTTCAATAGACGGTATACCCCTTCAAATGTCTGCTTGACTGCCAGTTCATTCTCTAAATAATTTAGAGAATCGCAATAGATGCCGATGATATCAAACTCACCTAAATCATCTAGTTCTGTCATATCCTGCTGGAAGAATTGGATAGGCAAAGATCGTGTCTGTGCCTTCCTTTGGGCAACGGAAAGCATATCGTCAGACAAGTCTGCTCCGGTCACTTCGTATCCTTTTTGTGCAAATCTAACGGATAGTTCGCCGGTTCCACATGCAAGATCAAGCAGCCTCGTTCCCTCTACTTGAAATTTCTGCTTATAGGCTTCGGTAAGGTTCACCCAGTTGTCATAGGGAACGTCCTTCATAAGCTCATCATACAAATAAGCAAATCGTTCGTATGACATTAATACAGCTCACTTTGTACGTTTTCGATTGGCGCATCTCCCCAAAGTCGTTCTAAATTATAATAGCTTCTTTCTTCCTTATGGAAGACATGAACAACCACATCGCCAATATCAATTAGAACCCATCTTGCTTCATCGAACCCTTCCATTCTCTTTACCGTATTCCCTTGTTCTTCTGCCTTTTCCCTGACTTCACGGGCTATTGCCTGCACTTGCTTATCTGAATTTCCGTGGCAGATTATGAAGTAATCGGCAATCAGTGAGATCCCTCTCATATTCAATACCATGATATCTTCTGCTCTTTTATCATCAGCCGCTTTGACAGCTGTCATTAATAATTGTCGATCGTTCATTCAATCACCCTCCTTATTTTTTACCAAGCTGTTGTATGCGTGAAACGTATCTGGAAAGACTGGCTGATTTTTTTTCATAAGAAACTGGATCGTATTTTTCATGGACTGGATCAGCGCCGCATCCAAATCATTTCCTGCCATCTCCCTTATCTCCTCTACACCTGGAAAATGACGACCTGGCTCAATATAATCAGCCAGATAAATGATTTTATCAAGGAGGGTCATGCCCACCCTGCCAGAAGTGTGGAAACGGATGGCATCAAGGATTTCTCCATCTTGAATGCCTGCTTCCTTTTCAGCTAGAAAGGCTCCTACCGGTGCATGCCAAAGCTCGCTGTTGAACTCCAGCAGGATTGCTGGCATCTTTTGTTCCTTAATGATCTGCCTCATTTCATCCTTTGGCCTGAATTTGGCATAATCATGGAAAATGGCTGCCAATTCCGCTTTCTTGCCATCTGCACCGTACTTCTCAGCCAGTCTGATGGCAGTCTCCATCACTCCAAGTGTATGCAGATAGCGATGCTCAGTCAGTTGCGGCCTCACCATCTGAAGTGCTTGTTCACGCTCCATATAAACCATGCTCCTCTATATAAATCCTTACAGATTCCGGCAGCAAATAGCGAGTGCTTCTGCCTGCCTTCACTCTTTCTCTAATCATTCTTGAAGAGATATCCATTTGCGGTGTTTCAGCAAAAAGAATATCATAATTTGTTTCCATCGAGTAAGAGGGCCTGCTTACCCCGACAAACTTGACCATCTTTAGCAACTCATCAATCTTACGCCATTTAGGCAAATACTCCACCATGTCGCCGCCAATAATAAAATAGAAATCAATGTCTTTATTGTTATCTTTCAGTATTTTCATCGTTTCATACGTATAGGAAGGGCCACTTCTGTCAAGTTCCTTTGTTTCCAGCCTGAATTTGTGGTTATCAGCAATCGCAAGCTCAATCATCCTTAATCTGTCAGAATTGCTGATCGGCAAGTCGACTATTTTATGCGGCGGAACCTGATTGGGCATGAACCATATCTCATCGAGCCCATACGTTTGAAGCACCTCATTCGCGATAACCAAATGTCCAGTGTGCGGCGGATTAAAGGTACCGCCGAGAATGCCAACCTTCTTCAATCCGGCACCTCCCTGTTTTTTATCTTGGAAGAACGATTTGCTTATTTTCGCGTGACTCTTTATATAAAACGATGGTATTGCCAATTACCTGCACAAGTTCAGCTTTTGCTCCGCGGGAAAGCTGCTCTGCTACGGTATCTCTATCCTGATCACAATTCTTTAGGATGCTCACCTTGATCAACTCTCTCGCTTCCAGAACTTCTGCGATTTGCTTGACCATGTTTTCATTTACCCCTCCTTTGCCAACTTGAAAAATGGGAGTAAGATGATGGGCATTTGATCTTAAAAAACTTTTTTGCTTACCTGTTAACATATGTTAACCTCCTAAATTTCTTAAAACATTCCTTCTCATTGTCTCGGTGTCTGGAAAAATCCCGGTCCATTTCTCGAAAGCAAGTGCTCCCTGAAAAACAAACATTCCGACGCCATTTTGAATTTTTGCTCCTTTTTTTGAAGCTTCTTCTAAAAACTTTGTTTTCAGAGGGTTATAAATGATATCACTGACAATTGTGCCCTGAGAAAGCTGGTCAAGCGAAAGCGGCAAACCCTCTAGATTAGGGAACATTCCAATCGAAGTGGTCTGGACGATCAATTGATATTCATGCAGTGACTTTTCAGCTGTTTCTCTGTCAAGCACCTTTGAGCGAACCTTGAATGGGCAGGTACGAACCAATTCCTCGGCCCTATCAGCTGTCCGGTTGTATAGGTCGATTTGCTTGATTCCTGCCTGGGCCATGGAGAAATAGATCGCTCTCGAAGCCCCACCAGCACCAATTATCAAAGCTGACCTTGAACCAAGATCAGCACCCATGGATTCAAGCCCTTTGACAAAGCCAGGGCCGTCCGTATTGTAACCTGTCAAACAGCCGTTCTCATTTTGGACTGTATTGACAGCTCCGATTGCTTTTGCCAAAGGATCAATTTGATCGAGAAAGTCCATGATAGTTGTTTTATGAGGAATTGTCACATTGAAGCCACTAACACCCAATGCTTTCAACCCTTTTACTGCCGCCTCAAGATTTTGTTTGCTGACATGAAATGGCAGGTAGACTGCATCGATTCCATAAAAGTCAAATAGATTATTATGCATCTCAGGAGACATTGAATGCCCAATTGGATCCCCGATGACGCCGAACAATTTTTTCATTTTTCTTCCGCTCTTTCCTTCCAAGTTTAGATTGCCAGCTAGTTTAAATCAGCGACCTTCTGAGCATCACATGAACCCCTTTAGGAACAAATGCGGCAATTATCGCACCTACATCA
This sequence comes from Mesobacillus stamsii, assembly GCF_030814065.1. NCBI lineage: Bacteria > Bacillati > Bacillota > Bacilli > Caryophanales > Bacillaceae > Mesobacillus > Mesobacillus stamsii. Next base: position 7,919 of record NZ_JAUSUN010000016.1, on the reverse strand, counting down.
TTCACTGTTACCCAGCCAAGCCCGGAAAAAACAACATCCGTTTTGGCTTCCTTAATCGTGAATTCATGGCGGACAAGCTCTGGAAATGTATCCATCTGCTCCCGCCGTGGCGGAGTCAACATTTCACCTGCATGGTTCTTATACAGCTCGTCTGCATTCTCAAGCTTAGTTCGATGGATATTGATTTCATTCGGAATATAACAAGGAAACGATCTTCTGCCGCCTGATAGATAGTCAAAACGGGCAAGGCCACCGAAAAATAAGGTCTGCTGTTCGTTCAGCTGATACACCTTGGGCTTGATTTCCTTTTTAGGTGTAATATATTTCAAATCGCGCTTATCTACATAATGGGCCATCTGGTGATGATTGATGATTCCAGGAGTATCGACAATTGCTTTTCCATCTTCAAGCGGAATTTCAATCATGTCAAGAGTTGTTCCTGGAAAATGGGAAGTTGTAATGATATCCCCTTCACCAGTCACTTCCTTGATGATTCTATTGATGAAAGTGGACTTCCCGACATTTGTGCAACCAACAATATAGACATCCTTGCCATTGCGATATTCATCGATTGCCGCTGAAGCTTCTTTGATATGATGCCCTTTTGCGGCACTCACAAGGAAGACGTCAATTGGATTTAGTCCCAGTTCCCTTGATTCCTTTTTCATCCAGTCGATCAGTTTTCGCTGCTTGACCGATTTCGGCACAAGGTCAGCCTTGTTCCCAATCAATAATACCGGATTTTTTCCGGCAAACCGTTGAATACCAGGCAGCCAGCTGCCATTGAAATCAAAAATATCGACAATCTTGACAATCAGTGCATCCTTGTTTCCAAGTTCATTCAAGATTTTTAAAAAATCATCGTCCGTTAGACTGACATCCTGAATTTCGTTATAGTTTTTTAAACGAAAACATCTCTGGCAGACAGCAACTTCCTTCTCCAGTGAGGAAGCAGGGGCAAAACCCAGTTCTTCGGGATTTTCAGTTTGGATTTTCACACCACAGCCGGTACAGATCAATTGCTCATTCAAATTTAGTCCTCCCAATTCAGCTTTCCTTGTTTCCTAAACCAATTTAAAATCCTTCTTTCCACTTTCCGGTTGAATCGGGTCACAAATCCATCTGTCTGGGCAACCGGAATGACGAGAATGGTGTGGAATCCGCTCCTATTCCCGCCAAGGACATCCGTTAGCAGCTGATCGCCAATCACAACCGTTTCTTCTTTTCGCAAGCCCATTTGCTTGAGCGCCCTATTGAATGCCCTGGTCATTGGCTTTCTCGCTTGAAAAATAAATGGGATTTGAAGCGGGTCAGAGAAAGCTTTGACTCTTTGCTCATTATTATTTGAAACAATCGTTATGAGTATTTCATTTCTTCTCATATTATCAAACCACTCGATTAGCTTAGGGCTCGCAGTGGGCTGATCCCATTCTACGAGGGTATTGTCCAAATCTGTTATGATTCCTTTGACACCTTTCTCCCTTAGCCCATCAGGATCAATTTCAAATATATTTTTCACATGCTGGTCAGGTAAAAAATGCTTTAGCAATTTTAACACCTCATTAAGTAAATTCCGATCACATCGTTAACATCATACCTAATTTTAGCAACGTATTCAAAACAAACATACAAACCTCAAAGCCAATTGATGATAAAAAATGACAACAACCGGCATTTTTTGGTTTTTTTCATAGAATTCCAAAAAACTTTTCGACAAAATTCAGCGATTTTCAATCCTGTGGATAACCTTATGCACAATATACACATTGATTTTATTACGAATATCGAGTTTATAAACAAGTTAATCACAGGTTACCCACCGATGATTGTGGATAACCAGAACGGTTGTTCTGCAAGTTTCTATCTGCTAGAGTAAGGGTAGAAACGAACAACCTACAATTATATGCAGTCAAAATCTGATTTAGAAGCTTTTGGGGGTGAATGACTGAATGCGCAAGCTATCGGACGACCTATTGATTGAATCCTATTTCAAAGCAAGAGAATTGAACCTTAGCAATGAGTTTATCCATTTAATAGAAACGGAAATCCACCGACGGTCTTTGTCCAACCGAATCAAAGTTTCTTCTTAACAGCCCAAAAAGGGCTTTTCTTTTTGGAATTACATTCATATGCAAAGTCAAAGACACAGATTCATCCTGTGCCTGTCAGGTCACTCTTGTCCAACGAGGGTACCGATTTTTTCGCCATATTTAATCGGATATGGCAGAGTAATGTTTGGCAGCAAGTTCACAGTTCCTTTTTCAAACAGGAGTACCACAGTCGAGCCGAAGGTAAAATACGCCATACGCTCGCCTTTCTTAAGACTTGTTCCAGTATATGTGGTTTCAATCGAGTTGACGAACATTGCGCCCACCTTTATAACGGCCATCGTGCCAGAATGATGCTTGATTTCCGTTATTTTACGGAAATTCTTGGACAATGGGTTATTTCCATATGTTAGCCCTAGCTTGTTTACTGGGTAGGACTTCCTTCCTAGCGTCCACTGATTAATGACATCGCCTGCAACTGGGCTGTGAATTTGGTGGTAATGACTTGGACTAAGGTAAAAAATCATATATTTGCCTTGTTCATAGCGGGCCATTGCTTCCTCATTCCCGAGCATCTCAGAGATCGAATACACCTTCCCTTTTACGGTAATCGTTTTAGCCGCGGAAATTTCCCCAATATCTTCAATGATTGAATCTACAGGACTGACAATTGACAAAGGCTCTTCTTCGATCGTTCTTGATCCTGGTTTCAGATTCCTAATAAAAAAGTGATGCAGACTCTCATACTCTTCAAGCGGTTTTTCCATTTCGTCTTGACTAATCCCGTAAATTTTTGCAAACGAAGGGATGATTATTTTGCTGCTCTTTGAATTTGCGAATTTATGCAGCATGGCCGACGTCCATTTTCCATTCGTCAATTCAATAAGCAGGCGATAGATAGACTGAAGCAAGGAACATACCTCCGATTATGTGATTGGGTTAAAGCGCCAAAAAAGAAATTTTTAAGAAAATGCATATTTTGCTTAGAACTATATAGTATTATATAATGTCCTATTGTGCTAGTTCTTTTCGGTAAAGATCTTTTTATAAATCTGTTTTAAGAAAAGGGAAACCCCATCCTAAAAAAGGCTGGGGTTTCGTTTGTTTGCAACTAATGCAAAAATCTATTCTGTCAAAGCCAAGAATTCCTCTACATCCTCGACGCACATGCGAACCGCTTTTTCCCAGAAATCCTTTTCCGTGAGGTCGACATTCAGGTGTTTCTGGGCGAGTTCCTCAACGGTCATTGATGCCGAATCCTTCAAAATGGCAATATACTTTTTTTCGTATCCTTTACCTGACTCCAGGGCCATCGCATAAATGCCAACAGAGAATAAATAGCCGAATGTATATGGAAAGTTATAGAACGGCACTCCCGTTATAAAGAAATGCAGCTTGGACGCCCAAAACAGCGGGTGATACTCTTCGAGTGCACCAGCATATGCTTCTTCTTGTGCGTGTTTCATCAATTCTGCTAATCTTTCCGGACTGACTACTCCCTGTTTTCGCTCTTCGTAGAACTGGGTTTCAAACAGAAATCTGGCATGAATATTCATCAAGAGTGCAATGGAACGCTGAATCTTATCCTCCAATAAACCAAGCTTTTCTTCCTTGGTTTGCGCATTTTTCACAGCCGCGTCCGAAACAATCATTTCAGCAAAGGTAGACGCAGTTTCTGCAACATTCATCGCATAATTTCGGTTCAGCAGATGCAGATCCCTCATTGCGTATGTGTGGAAACCATGTCCAAGTTCATGTGCCAATGTAGAGACATTGGCTGGCGAACCGGAGTAGGTCATGAAGATCCTTGATTGACTGGATTCAGGAAAGAACGTATGAAAGCCGCCAGGTGCTTTGCCTGGCCGATCCTCCGCTTCAATCCAATGATCCTCAAATGCTTTTTTTGCAAAGCGAGCCATTTCTGTGCCAAATTGCGCAAAGTTCTCAACAATAAAATCAGCTCCTTGCTGATAGGACATTTTTGATTCAGCACTGCCAATTGGCGCATCTAAATCATACCAGCTCAGTTTTTCAAGTCCAAGAAGATGAGCTTTTCGATTCAGAAACCGGACAAACGGCTCTTTGTTTTCGGAAATAACCTCCCACATCGCATCGAGTGTTTCACGTTTCATTCGGTTGATATCAAGCGGCTCCTTCAACACATCCTCCCAGCTTCTCAGTTTGTAGACATTCAGGCGGAAGCCAGCGAGATGATTGAGTGTCTTAGCGTAAAAATCCTCTTTTTCTTCCCAGGCTTTTTCCCATGCCTTGAAAATCCCCTTTCGGACTGAACGGTCAGTATCTGACATTTTATTGGCAGCCTGGCCGACGGAAAGGCTTTCCTCTTTATATTGGATTTTTGTAGTTCCGACAAGAAGGTCATACATCTGTCCCCACCCATGGTACCCGTCCACGCTTAAGGCATTTATCACAGATTCCTCTTTTTCCGAAAGCCTTTCCGCCGCCCGTTTTCGTCGCTCAGTAAGCACAAAACGGAGCTCTTTCAACAGTCCATCCTGCAAAAGCCCGTTCCAAACATCAGGAGAAAAACTGGATAGCTTCTGATCGAAAATGGTCAGTGCAGTTTGCAAGGAAGCACTAAGTTCAGTGACCGTCGCTTTCAATTGGCCAGCCTTCTTATCATCTGTGTTCTGTGCGTGCAAACAACTCACAAATGCACCCGCCTGCCTTACTTTTTTCGCCGCTCCTTCAAACCGCTCCACTAGATATTCCAGCTTTGAACTCTGGTTCGGCTGAGCATTTGGTTTCCAATCCGCTACCTCTTGTTTAAATATTGCAATTTCCTCGCTTGCTGCCTTTAGATGATCTGCAAATTCCGGAGAACTGCTTCCCCCTTTAAAAAACACCTCAAGATCCCAAACATCAGAATATGTATTTGTCATTTTTATTCCCCCTCGTATATCTATCCCTTTCATTATAATGCTACTTTTCCAAAATTTCTAATATTTGCATTGTTTTATAAATAGAAAAAGAGAAGGGAATTCCCTTCTCTTTTTCTATTTATTCAATTGCTTTGGCAGGTTCTGCAGGAAGGAAATCATCAAGGTCATTCCTTCTCTTGTTTCTTTTTGTGTAACAGCCTTCATTAGCTGAATGGAGGTCAGAGGCTCTTTGTCTTTTGTTTCCTCCTGAGCATGATGGAACGCTGTTAGCATACCGTCCACCAGGTCGATGGCACCAAGCTGGACGAAGGAATCTGCAAGTTCTACACCTTTGATTGCCTTTTCCACCATATCGGTTACCATTGGTCCTGTCATCGCTCCCTTCATAGCAGCAGCCATATCCGCAAGCTGCATCAGCGATTTCAGCACACCGGTTTCTTCCATGCGTTTTACTTCCATTAAAGTCCGCTCGAGGTTCTCGGCTACTTCAGGCAGGGCCTTTAATAGAGAGAGTGTTTCCGGCTGAAGCAAATCATCGGCCATCTCAATCATCTTGACACCCGTTTCGGCAATTGTCGAGACCATTTCCCCGGTTACTGCCCCCATGGCTGCATCCGTGAAGCCAACAAGCTTATGTTGTTCCGTTTTTTGCAATTGAGGTGTTTCTGTAGCCATCTCAACCACCCCTTCTATAAAATCCCTTTGGCATTTAACCAGTAAAGCTCATTGTATACCGCTTTGAACCAGTGCAGAAGGTCAGAAGTCTCTGCTGGCTGCGGTGGGTTATTGTAGTCGAATGTAATCATGCTGGCATCATCTAGGCTGTTTTCAAGGAAACAAGCCACCTTGCCGTTATATACAGCCGTTTCCGGGCGGCCGGATATTCTGCTGATGATATTGGCAACCAGGGATTCTGATTGATAGTGTGCTGTTGACCCAGCTTTGCTGATTGGCAAGTCGGTTGCATCACCAATTACATAGACATCGTTCTGGCCAGCCATTTTCAATGATGTACGATTTGTTGGAATGAAGCCGGACTCATCGCCAATACCTGAATCAATCACTACTTTCGCGCCAGTATGTGCCGGAATTGTAATCAGCATGTCATATTCGTGTTCCGATCCGTCCATCGTGATCGCAACCTTGCGTTTAGGATCCACTTCTTCGAGATTGAAGAATGTTTCAAATTTGATATCGCGCTTCTCAAACTGTGGCAGTGCCCATTCGGCAACCGGAACCAATGAATGAACACGGCCGATCGGATAGCCGTATTTGATTTCAATTTCCTTGCGTCTGCCATTTTTGCGATAATAGTCATCCAGCATCAATGCCAGTTCAAGTGGAGCAGCTGGGCATTTGTGCGGTACATCGATGGTGATCAGGATTCTGCCCTTTTCCATCACTGCAAGGTCATCACGAAGGCGTTCTGCTCCATCGAGAGTATAGAAGTTATGCGCACCTTCACGCAAACCTGGAACACTGTCAAAGTCAGGATGGGAACCAGTTGCGATGACTAGATAGTCATACTGGTATTGCTTTTTGCCTTTCACCGTTTTCTTCTCTACATCGATTTTCTCGACATCATCATATACAAGATTCACATGTCTGTGGACAAGCGAATCCTGCTTTCTGATAAAATGCTCGGACGGTTTTTCATTAAACGCGATAAAAAGGTATCCTGGCTGATAAGTATGCTTTTCTGTATTGGAAATCAACGTTACTTCGACTTCTTGTTTTTTAATTTCTTCGCCAAGCTGGCGGGCTAACCTGTTTGCAACCATTGTACCCGCGCTTCCTGCTCCAAGAATCACGATTTTTTTTGTCATATTGTCCACCTCTTTACTGGATTCTTTGATCAAGGCTGTTGTTCCTTCTGGACTTTTTTACGGCTTGAACGCTGAAATCACCGTAAAGAGCCTGTGTCTAACAGCGATCAATTATTTTACCTTTTTAACTGCGATCTTGAATTCATCGCCTTCACTTTCGATGTAGGCAATCTCGTGACCCATTTTATTAACCCATTCTGGGATATCCACTGCTGATCCTTTATCAGTGGAAAGGACTTCCACTACATCTCCGACTTTTGCTGTTTTAATTCCTTTTACCAATTCCATTAATGGTCCTGGGCAATATGCTCCTCTTGCATCGATTGATTTAGTTACTAGTACTTCACTCATGATTTTTTCCTCCTGTAAGTTACTGGTTTGTGTTAAAATAAGAAAAGATTTTTTTATATTTGCATAAAGGGGAAAGTGGGAAAGGCCTGCACGCCAAATTCACTTTCCTGGTTTTTACATGGAAATGACTGTTGCTCCCTGAGTCATTCCAAGGAATTTCGTTACCCCGATGATGCCGTCGAATACATCCAGCATATCTTCTTCTTTCCAATCCATGATGTCCATAGCTAAGGCGCATCCGTAAATATTCAATACGCCCATTTCTTTTCCTTCCTGCAGAAGCGAATCAAATAGTGGGATTTTCTTTGCAAGCAGTTCTTTGCCGATTGTGCCGGTCAAAAAGTCTTCGTTTTCGAAGCTGTCCTTGCGGAATGATTTAAGAGCGTTCATTGTCACAAATACATTAACCGTCATTCCTGACATGGATGCTACCGATCCAACAAGAGCCCCAGCATGCAATTTCTCAAGATCTTCTGATACTAAAATAACCGCTAAAGATGGTGTTTGCTGTTCCATAATTTATTTCCTCCTAGTATCTTTTTAAATGAAATTACCTTACAAATGAATTATACCCATACCCCCATATCTATGTCTGTTTCTTTTGTGTGAACATTGTTCGTCTAAAAAGTGACAAAACAACTTGTTCACAGGAATATCTATTGAAAATTAAAAATAAATGGAAAGTAAATATTCCTATTGAACTACCCCCACTTACTGACCTTACGGTCTAGTTGAAGTGGGAGATTCTTGGGAACAGAGCGTACTTGTTGACATATTTCTTTGCCAACAGA
>NZ_JAUSUN010000015.1:0-83212 GCF_030814065.1 Mesobacillus stamsii | reverse complement strand
ATGTCTAAAATTGTCGGCTTAAAAACCACATAGCTTTAACCTTATTTTAGTGCGGCCTTTTTTAGGTGATATTTCAAAAAATGCAAGACTCAAGTATATAAAAATAATTCATACTGTTTAACGCCAACTCTTTTGCTGTACTTTTTTAGCTCTCGTGCGTAACGAATTATTTGCAATCTACTTAATAGCGCTGCATAATGATCTAATGCAGAACCCCATGAAACAGTGAGATTCCCTCTGCCCCCATTCAGGAGAACTCCTACCTCTTCCTCGCGGGCTTTCTCAAATATTCCTTTTAACCAGATAGAGTTTTCAAAAAACTTATACGGCATTTCCATCGTATCCAACACAGCATCGATATCTGTGAACGGGCTTTTTCCTTTAAAATCCAAGTAATGATCCGTTATGTTTCCAACGTAGTTTACCGTAGATTGAATGAATGGCCGCTCATCAGCAATCCTGTTATCGGGCACAAAATCCATTACGAAATCATCGGTTGGGACATAACTAAAGGTGTGTAGCTGTTTCCCTTCTGCCTTTAAATGCTTTACGGCAAAACTAACTACTGATCCTGAGTCTAGTCCACCACTTAAATGGGAACCAACCTTTCGGTGCGTTCGCAGCCTCGAGGATACTGCTGATTGAAAAACATCACGGAAAGCCTCCAAATATTCTTCATTTGTTTTAAAATGGAGCTTTTTCTCAGGCTCTAAGTGGCAATATCTTGTCATGCTGATCTTATTTTTTTTAATGGATATACTGTGCGATGGCGGCAATTGATTTATTGCTTTATAAACAGTAATGGAGGTGTCTATTGCATCGACTGTTCCGTAAATCGCCAAAAACTCAGCCATCCACTGTTCATTCAATTCCTTCTTAACCCGAGGCAATGTAAACAGCGGCATGATCGTTGTACAAAACGCAAATCTCTCTTCGTCCCTGTAAAAATACAAAGTTCTGGACCCAGAGAAATCCCTTGCACCAAACAGTTTCTGGTTTCTCTCATCCCAGATCATATAAGCAAAGTCGCCAACTAGATGCTTAGGAGATTCTTCGCCCCATTTATAGTAAGCTAGCAAAAGGAGCTGGCTGTCGGGCATATGCTTTTGTTTTGATCGCTCGACCTGCAGTTTTGCAAACAGTTCCTCTCGGTTATCGATGATGGCATCGGCTGTGATCACGCATTGTCTCTCGGAATCATAAAATGGTTGCTGCTCTCCGACGGATTCTGGCGTGATCCATTGAGCGTGATTCCCAATGAAGGCATTGTGTTTGTGCCAAACTTGGATATCATCTGCCGGGAATTTTTCAAGGGCTTTCATAATGTTCCTTCCAAGTTCAAAGGGAACCATCTCTTTTCGTAACTGAATGATGCCTGCAATTGCGCTCATCTTTTCCTCCTGCTATCAAACATCTTAATAAAGAATCGTTTCGTTCTTTATACAGAACATATGATTAAAATACCATCTCTTTTTGCAAGTGTCAACATGTTCACAGAAATTTATTTTTAAAAAATTTTTATGGTCACGTCTTTGCACACAAAAGCTGTCCGAACGTTTATACTAGTTCGGACAGCTTTTTCTTTTTTTTCACACGAAAAGTTTTCAACCTGCGAATGGTTCAAACATCGAGCTAGAAGCGACAAAAAAGAGCTTTACTTATAAATAACGATCGCTCCAACTGACTTATCCTTGGCCTGGCCGTTAACCCGAACCTTTAAGCCATAGCTGTCAATAGCACGCCCAGCATCTGGCATGAATGGGTTAAGGAAGTTATTGCTGTCGTCAAACAATGTCACTCTCTCTTGAGTGTCAAGATTTAGTGACATATCTGGATAAATAAGATCTAATCCAGATGTTGGATTTAAGCCAAATGCTGCATCGGCAATATGATAACGAGTCGATGCTGCTGTTCCGGAGCTCCAATTCAACTGAGTTTGCGGATGTGCGTCCACTACACCAAGGAATCCTTCGCCTGGATGCACTCCTGTCCAGTTGTCGGTGTAGGTTGGGTCAACATACCAAACTACTAACCCGCCATCGTAGCTCATTAACGAGCTTCCGCGGCGAATATTGGCGAGGCCGGTGTCGACACCTTTATGGTTACGCCATTCTAGCAGATAATAATGGTCAGAATACTTATTTCCGTCGGACTTTACGAATCCATTTAAAGCAAATGCCGATGTAGTTTCTGCTCCATCTTCGATAATAGTTTGGCCATCGGCGACAACTTTGATATTGTCGGCGAAGAATCCAGTATTGGTAGTTCCCCAGTCTGTAGCATAGCGTAGACGCAGCTTAATAGTTTGACCTGTATATTCAGATAGGTCAAAGGATTGTGGTTGCCAGCCATTAGAATTTCCTGTGAATCCAGGCATCGACGTGAGAATCGTTGGATATCCTTCTGGAACTACGTCTGAACGAGTATTGCCATTCCCTAATGATTTCCAAGTGGATCCGCCATCCGTTGAAACTTGAACGAACGCAAAGTCCCATTGTTCTTCAATGTCGTACCAGGCATCAAATGTTAATGCAGCAGATGATTTTCCGGTTAAGTTAACGTCTGTTTCCATGTTTGTATCAATTTCGTCTTGCTGTCCACCCCAATATTCAAATTCCCCTGCTGCCGGTGTGTTTATCGGCATTGCTTTTTGAGGAAGATTTACTCTGGCAGCAATTGGATTCTTGCCGTTAGGTGAATTCCCCTGATCCAGTAATAATTGCGTTCCTTTTGTAGATACATCTTCCCAATCGATTTCTACCGTATCATTCGCCCAATTCCCACCTAAGTAAGATTGAAAAAATTCTTTGGCAAATGGGGAGAATCCTGTCGGCTCAGTCCCTGGGATCTTTCCCGCCCATGAACCGCTTGCCATAATCGACCAATAGGCAACAGCCTCACCAGTCCCGGAGTATATCGTGTCGTACTCATCTGGAAGTCCTAGATCATGACCATATTCATGCGCGAATACTCCGGTCGCTCCGTCTTCCGGCATCATTGTGTAATCATAGAAACCAGGTTTCCCATTTCCTAGTCCGTCTAGATCGACAAATTTTGCGGACCGGTGAGACCAGATTGCATTATCGCCTAATGAACCGCCGCCTGCTTCCTGCCCAACACCAGAGTGAATAATCATCATGTGATCGACCAATCCATCCGGTTCCTGTAAATTTCCGTCTCCATCTAAATCATGAGGATCTTCCAGATCATAATCCTCTAATGGAATACCTGCAGCAAGTGCAGCCTTGTAGGTGTCCACTACCAATTGCTTAGAGCCGCCTGGGTTAACATTATCATGGCCTCCATTTGCTCGGTCTGCACCATAAAAGGCTGCGGTACCCGGCACCTTCAGCCAGCCATAAGCCTTCCCTTCAATGGAATACGTTCCTCCAGATTGCTGTTCATAGAATTGCTTCATGGAAACTAATTGATCCCCATTCGGACCTTTCACACCATCAACACCAAAAATCATATCTTCGTAGTGTGATAGAGGGTAATCTTCATAGTAATTATCCGATTCGCCCGGTTTGATATTGTTATGCGGAAAATCAGAGTATTCTACAGAGAGAACAAGAACTTTATCTTCTCTTTTTTCTCCATTGTAGGCGATTTCGCTTACAGGATCAGGATTTCCCTTCAAATGCCCTTTCTTTTCGCCTTTGCCATTCAGCAACCCATTGTTGTAATTTTTGAAGTTCTTCTGTTTTTCCGCCTCAGCCGCTTTTACTTTTGCAGCAAGCGGGTCTGATTCTTTGCTATCTGTCACTTTCCCCTTTAAAGCTAGATAGTTTTTTAGGAACGTTTGCTTTTCTGCTTCGGTGGCATCCTTTGGCAAAAGTCCTCTTTTGATAAAGGACTCCATTAGTTTTTCATCATTGATGATTGCCAAATCGAGTGCGGTTTGCGAATTCTCTTGTTCGGCTTTTGCCTTATGTAAAAAATCCGCTTCCATTGGTGCATACGTACCAGGAAAACCCGCAAATAGGGTGCCCGCAAGTACAACTGATGATAGACTTGTCTTTAAAAGCTTTTTCAAATAATTCCCTCCCTTTTCTTTATTACGGCCGTAATTACATACTATTCCGAAAATTCGAGTGGTACAAGCAAATTCGTTTTGCATTTACTGACATGTACTATCAGCTTTTGGTGGATTTTGGAGCATTTGCTTCCCAACTACTCTAAAAAATTACTAAATTCCACATCGTTTTTGATGAATTAAGCGAAACATGTCGAAAAAAACATGGACGGGAATTCATTAAAAGCTTTTTGCCATCTCGGATAAATGGACAATCTCTTTAAAATAGTCGACGGATTTCATGGTTGATCGAAAAACATATTGGCTTTTCCATGCCTCATCTATATACACTTCCATCACTTTTTCCGCTCTTTTATCCTTACTAGCACCATATTCCAGCGCATTCACACTCTCAAAAATCTTTGCCATTAATTCTGCCACCCGTTTCGAGTGAAATGTCTTATGGTCAGGTGATGCGGTTTGTAGAGACCCCAGCAATTTTTCCAATTGCGCTATTCCATCGCGTACTTGTTCGGGATACGCTCCGTTCATTCCAGCAATCCGCTCGTTCATTTCCTGTAAAAACAATTCGCCGGCACCGAACTTCTCGATCAATCTCAGCACTTCAAGTCCGAGGATATTCGCCGTTCCTTCCCAAACGGTCAGGACTTGTGCATCTCTCAATAATCGAGGCGTAACGAAGTCCTCGATATATCCATTTCCGCCATGCATTTCGATGGCTTCGTGTGCGAAGTGGACGGCTTGTTCTGCAGTTTCTTTTTTTAAAAGGGCGATGTAGAGTCTGTTTAGAATCACTTCTTCCTCTGTAACTCCTGGTTCGTTTCGCATCACTTTCTCAAACAGCGGCAAATACTTGAATACTGTTCGGGTTTCAATTTCAAGTTTTACGGCCATTTTAACGAGTGAATCTTTTATCATAGGGAAGTCTGAAAGTTTTTTGCCGAAAGCGTCCCTTTTCGTCGCATACTCTCGAGCTTCGCGATAGGCGCGGCGCATGATCCCGAGTGAGGCAACGGTGTTGCAGACGCGAGAAAGGTTTAGAGCTTCCATCATGTAATAAAAACCTTTTGCTGGATCTCCTACGACATAGGCTTCTGCACCTTCGAACTCGACTTCGGCGGATGGAACTGCCTTGACACCCAGTTTGTCCTTTAGCCTTCGAATCTTGATCCCATTCAGTTTTCCGTCTTCCCGTTTCCACGGCACAGCAAATAATGTAAGCCCTTTCGTTCCGGATGAGGCTCCTTCTTTTCTTGCTAAAACCATTGCGACGCCGCACATTCCTGCGTTTGAGGCAAAGTATTTTTCTCCGTAAATCCTGTACCCATCTGCTGTTTGGATTGCCTGCACTACGTTTGCGCCGACGTCTGATCCTCCCTGCCGTTCTGTCAAGAAGGTAGCACCTTCATATAAAGTTGTTTCCCCAGTTGATAAAACATGAGGCAGGTACTTCGCTTTTATCTCTGCAGATCCATACTGATCCAATAAATAAGCAGTAGCCATTGTCAATGTAACCGGGCAGTAAAAGCCAGGCTCCGTTTGGGACAGGAGATACCCTTGTGCATAAGAATAAAGGTAGTTTCCGCGACGCCCCAATTCAGGAATTTCCTTATGAACATAGCCGACAATTCCTGTTTTATAGGAATCCTCCACCGTTTTTCGGTAGCCGTCATTTACCCATACTTCGGAAATATCATCGCCATAGGCATCGAATTTAATCAGCTTCGGCTGGCCTTCGCGGTCGGTGAACCTGGCGCGCTGATCGATTTCATTGGCACATTTTTCGCCAAAATCCAGCAGTTCTCTATCTGCATACTCGAAAAATTCTTCATCCAAAAGTTCCTTTAGCAATGCTCGAAACTGCGGTTCTTCTTCATAAAAATTCATTCACTTAGCCTCCCTTTGAATTCTGTTAACAGCCTTTCGATTTCTTCCCTGATCTCAACCAGTTCACAAATCCTTTCATTCACTTCTGCGAGTTTTTCTTGTCCATACTGTATCGTTACCTTCAGCTGTTTTTCACCAGTCTGATCCTCGTCGAACAGCAAGATCATTTCCTTTATTTCGTCTAGTGAAAACCCAAACCGCTTCCCGCGAATGATGAGCTTCAAGCGCGTGACGTCTCTCGCATTGTAAATCCTCCGGCCTCCTTCAGTCCGAGATGGCTTCAGCAAACCGAGCTCTTCGTAGTAACGGATTGTCCGAGTTGAAACCCCAAACTGCTCCGCCAAGCCAGAAATCGTATCCATCCGCAAACCCCTCTTTTAACAGAATAATCAGCAAACTTATTATACCATTGACGTTAACGTTAAGAGCAAGGATGATTGCTGGAAGTTGTCAAGAAAACCTTGTTTTTTTGACAACTTGGAGGGTGGAAGGCGCAAAGTTGCAAGAAAAACCGGGCAAACTTCGCCCGGTCTTTTTTTGGTTTGGCTGATCATCGATTTCCACTCCAGACACTCGCTTTCTGCGGGGCGTCAGGTGAGCCTCCTCGTCGCTTTGCTCAAACCTATTCCGATCGCAACCGAGCCTATCACCATCCAAATAAATAATTTCACCCCAAACCCTCACAGGATCGTTTTTTTGGTAAGGACTTAGAACCTGTCAAAATAACAGGGGTTTCTTGACAACTTTTCGCTCTATACCTCCAAACCTGTCAAAATAACGGGGGTTTCTTGACAACTTTTCACTCTACACCTCCAAACCTGTCAAAATAACGAGGCTTTCTTGACAACTTTTCGCTCTACACCCTCAAACCTGTCAAAATAAATTTGTCCAGCATTAGCACATAGCCCAACGCTTAGGCAAGCCGTTTGCCGCTGACTCCATCTCTTTTCCCGTTTCCTGGCTTTTTTGGGCACCAATACGGCTTATTGGGTTCAAAAGAAATTTTCCATGAAGAAAATGCTGGAAATTTATCAGACTGCCAGCAAATTGGCTGGGACTACTTACCTGTACAGCCATCAAAAAGCAGTGGAGGCAACCTCTTTGTCCAAACTTGTATCCTTCTTGTTAACTGTCGAACCAAATAAGACTTTAAAAATAATGGAAGGTATCGATGCAGAACCTAAATTGAAAAATCTTATAAAATTGGTAACAAATGAAGCTTTTGTTTTACACGGGTGAAGTGCAAGCATCTGATCGAGACTACCGAATCTTTTTCAAATATAGTCATAGTATTTAAGCATATTATAATAGAGGTGATGTTTTTTGGTCTAATGATCATTGGGGCAATTGCCGTGCTCGGTTTTTTGTTCAGTTTGTTATGGGGTTAGTGGAAAGGGCTGCCATTGGGATAAATAGGACCTAGGCTAGCCTCTTTTTTTGTCGTTTAGAATGATGGGTTCTAGAGCTAAAAATGGTTTGTGCTGCGGCTTCACAAAAAAGGGGCAACATATAAATTCTGATATTATAAGAAATCCTCTTTTTTTTGACAGGTTTGTGGGTGAAAGGCGGAAGGCCGTCAAGATACACCTGTTTTTTTGACATATCTGAGGGTGAAGTATTATGCCTTCTGTTAAAGAAAAGCCACCTAGGTGGCTTTTCTCGTTCTATTTCTGAATCAAGTAATCTACCAGTTTTTCCTTTGGTTTCCCAAAGATTTCTTGCTCCAACCGGCGGCCTGTTGGTGTTGCTGCGAGTCCGCCTTCTGCTGTTTCCCGGAGTGCGGATGGCATTGTCTGGCCGATGGCGTACATCGCGCCAATGACTTCATCGCATGGGATTCGGCTTGTGATTCCTGCTAACGCCATGTCGGCCGCCGTAATTGCGTTCGAAGCTCCCATCGCATTTCTTTTTACGCATGGAACTTCGACCAGTCCAGCAACAGGGTCACAGACTAATCCAAGCATATTTTTCAGCGTTATCGCAAAAGCCTCAGATGATTGCTGCGGTGTCCCGCCTGCCATTTCAACAATTGCAGCGGCAGCCATGCCAGCAGCGGATCCGACTTCTGCCTGACATCCGCCTGCCGCTCCGGAAATCGAGGCATTGTTGGCTACAACAAAACCAAATGCTGCAGTCGTGAACAAATACTCGATCATTTCCATGCGCGTCGGGTTCAATTTCTCTTTTACGGCAAAAAGTGTCCCCGGCACGACGCCTGCTGATCCTGCGGTCGGTGTCGCGCAGATCATGCCCATTGCTGCATTCACTTCGTTTGTTGCGACCGCTTTGCTGACGGCATCCAATAATAGATTGCCGGCAAGCGTCTTCCCTCTGGCAATATAGCTTTGCAACAATACCGCGTCTCCGCCGGTTAGTCCGGTCTGGGATTTAACGCCAGCCAAACCTCTTTCCACGGCGCGTTCCATGACCTGCAGATTATTGTCCATCTGGGCAATGATCTCCTTGCGGCTGCGGCCAGAAACTTCTATTTCCTGCCGAATCATGATTTCGGCGATCTTCACGTGATTTTTTTCCGCTAATTCAACAAGCTCCGCAACATTACGAAACATGGCTTGCCCTCCTGATGTTTCTCATATTTAATCAACAAGACGAATGACTTGGTCCACTCCATCTAGGGCAGCTAACTCTGCGTACACTTCGTCTTTAAGTTTGTGGTCCATTTCGATCACCATGACCGCGATATCTCCCTTATCCTTTCGGGAAACCTCCATATGGCCGATGTTCATCTGATGCTTTGACAAAACGGAAGTTACCGCTGATATCAGCCCGAATCGATCATGATGGACAACGAGGATCGTCGGGTTGGCACCGGACAGCTTGAGCTTGAACGAATTGATTTCTGTGATCTCAATTGTTCCGCCACCAATGGAAATGCCAACAATTTCAAGCTCCTTGCCCTGTCCATCGAATAAATTTATTTTTACCGTATTCGGATGCTCCGTTACGGCATCTTCCTTAATGAATTCCACTTCGAGTCCGGACTGCTCTGCAATTTTTAAAGCGTCAGGAATCCGTTCATCAAATGTATCAAAGTCCATGATTCCGGCAACGAGTGCGAGGTCCGTTCCATGCCCTTTATAAGTTTTAGCAAAAGAGCCGTACAAAGAGATGATGGCCTTTGTCGGCTGCTTTTCGAACAGTGTGCGCGCGACGCGGCCAATCCTTGCAGCACCGGCTGTATGCGAACTTGATGGCCCGATCATCACCGGACCAATAATATCAAATGCAGAACGATATTTCATGGTTCACTGCTCCTTTTATCGAAAGCGATTTCATAACTTATATTTTTTAAGATTCCTAGCCATTTTTATCTTACCACATTCTCTATATCGTTTACTCATTTTTTGAGAAAAATGTAAAAACCACCCCAGTCAATCAGGATGGTATCTTCACGCTGACTTTATTTCTGCCGCTATTTTTCGACGCATACAGTGCTTCATCGGCTCGGTTCAGCAAGGAGTCACTATTATCGCCAGACTGATAATAGGTGATGCCGAAGCTAGCGGTCAGGCTGCCTGCCTCTTTGAAGCAATGGTTTGCAACGATCTTGCGGATATGCTCCGCTTTTTCAAATGCTTGGCCACTATTGCCATTTAAGATCACGATGAATTCCTCTCCGCCCCAGCGCCCGAAAAGGTCCCCGTCTGTTAGATTTGCTGTAACAATCTCCGCCAGTTCCTTCAAAACGCAATCACCAATTTTATGTCCATATTTATCGTTTACTTTTTTAAAGTAGTCGATATCAAAAAAGATAATCGAAAATGGTTTCCGATTTTCTTCGGCTGTTTTGAGCTTTTCTTCAAACCAGAAATCGACCTGATGCCGGTTAGCAACGTGAGTCAGGGAATCGATAAAGGCGTGCTTTTTATAGAAGTCCCTCTCGCTAAAGGCCCGAAACATATTTTGTGCATAAAAGAGAACCAGGATATAGACAGCATTCGCTGCAAGAAACTGCGTTAGGGAATCGATTGACTCACCCGGAAGCTTCAGACTATAAATCAATCCAATCGCAAGCGTAATGAGGAAAATCAAAACAGAATAGTAAAAGCCCTTTTTGGTACCAAGAATTAAGAAGAAATACATGATAATCAACGGCATCCAAACGATAAAGTCTCCTAACGACCCGCCCCCTTTAGCAAGATCATTATGGACAACCTCGACTAAGGTGAGCACATGATAAAAACTAACCAGTATAACGGTTATATACTCTCCAAGGTGAACTCCCCGGTTCGTATAGGCTAAGAACCAGCTGATGGAAAACCAGATAATCAATGTCGTATTGATGGCAGTATCAAACCAGCTCTCATTATTTAGCAAACGATTGGCGATCAGTGCTACTAGAATGATCGGCAACAGCCACATATACATGCTTCGCTTCAGCTCATCGATCGTTTCAAAGTTCGCAAACATCTTCCTCATCTCCCCAGCTGTCATCCTTCTGCAGACGCTCGAACCATATTTCCTTCTTAGGACAAGACCGGACGAAACACATCCCTAAACAGCGTTGCCTTTCTGATTCTATTGTACTAGAAAATTCCTTTTTCGTATATTTCCGACTGCAAAAAAAGACGCAAAAGTCCTAGAAAGACTTCTGCTTTAGTTTATCATTCTGTCCAATTCCAGTACGTCATATCTCCAAGGTTCGCCCCTTGGATTTGCCTGTTTTCTTTTAGCTTTAGCAGCTCTTTTACAGGTCCGGTCACGACAGCGCCGTATACTTGGAAGCCTTCCATTACGTTACTAAAACGATGAACTATCTAAAATGTTACACTTTATTTCCGGTGTTTTGGAAAAAACTTAAAAAACATCATTTCCACATTGCTTGGCTTAGCTTTCCTTTTTAAAAATATGGTACATTAGAAAGGAACATACGGAAGGGAGATTTATCGATGACAGAAAAAAATAAGGCTTTGCCGCCAAAAACATGCGAAATCGAGCGTCTCGTTACGATCGAAGACGACGTCAATAAAGTTTTACAAGGAAAGAAAACGGCGACTCGCCGCAATGGCCGTTATGCTGATGTAGGCGAAATCATGGAGTTAAAAGGAAAGAAATACATCGTGGACAATGTCTACTCTCAATCACTTGGCGAATTGACAGATGCCGATGCTCAGCGCGAAGGTTTCGAAAATGTCGAGGAGTACAAGCAGTCGATCCTATCTTATCACCCGGGAATGCCATGGCTTCCGCAAATGCGTGTTTGGGTGCATGAATTCAGCCCTGTCGAAGAATAAGCAATGGATTTATTGTACCGAATCATCATTTTTCTTCACGTCACAAGCGTGATAGCCTCAATCGGGCCTTTCTTCATTTTGCTGCCGATAGTAAAAAAACTTCCTAATGCTGTAGAGATAGCATTGGAAGCCCATTTAGCCTTGCTCAAATCAGTCGTGCGGCTGGCAAAGCACGCCGGCCATGTGATGATTGGATCGGGTATCCTGCTCGTCATCCTTGGACCATGGACGTGGAGGACGCCTTGGATTTTCAGTACAGTGGCGCTGCTGTTTGCCTCCCTGTTTTTCTTAGCAAGAACATTCTCCCCAACACTTCGGAAATTTGCCGAAGAAGGCGCGAACAAGCAGGACCTAGCCGCAAAATTGAACCGCACCATCTGGACCTACCTCATTCTTTTGATGTCGACGCTCTGGTTCATGGTCGTGAAGCCGAATTTGTGGTGAATAGGTGGAAGTCCGGGCATCGTACCCGGGCTTTTTTTACTGACCTGGTCGATTCGTTTAAGGCAATTTTCAAGCAGTTCCGGAATCGCATCTGCCCCGCCAATAAAGATCCGGCCAGGGACAAGCGCTTGATAATTTTTGCTCATTCGTATTTCCTCCTTTTAAAAAAAGGCCAGAAGTTTCCCCCTGGCTTCCTGTTATTTTCCTGTTTCAGCAAAGGTTTTGATTCTATCGCTGATTTGATCACGGACGCGCTGGAACACGGCCCATTTTTCTTCTTCTGTTCCCTCTGCCTTAGCTGGGTCGTCGAAGCCCCAGTGTTCGCGTCTTACTTGCGGTGGTGTCACCGGGCAATGCTCATCAGCATGGCCGCAAAGTGTGACGACAAGCTCTGAATTGTGGAGGATTTCGGGATCAATCACATTTGATGTGTGGCCGGAAATGTCGATGCCCACCTCTGCCATTGCCTTGACCGCATTCGGATTAAGCCCGTGCGCCTCAATACCCGCGCTCTTCACTTCCCACTCGTCACCAAGATGTTTTTTTGCCCAGCCTTCTGCCATTTGGCTTCGGCAAGAGTTTCCTGTACATAAGAAATAGATTGTTTTTTTTGCCATAATAGATTCGCTCCCTTTTTAGATAATTAGCAACCAAATATATAAACCTACAAGCGTTAGGAACAAAGTAGGAATGGTTAAGATGATTCCTGTTTTAAAATAAGTGCCCCAAGAAATCCTCACGCCCTTCAATGAAAGGACATGCAGCCACAACAATGTTGCCAGTGAACCAATCGGGGTGATTTTCGGCCCTAAATCGGAGCCGATGACATTGGCATAGATCAACGCTTCACGGATGACGCCAGTTGTGTTAGTATCCGCAACTGCCAGCGCATCTATCATGACAGTTGGCATATTGTTCATAATAGAAGAAAGAATCGCAGCGATGAAGCCCATACCGATCGTAGCAGCGAATAAACCCTGGTCAGCCGCAGCCTGGATAACGTCAGCTAACAGATTGGTCAAGCCGGCATTACGCAAACCGTAAACGACAACGTACATTCCAATTGAAAAGAACACGATGGCCCACGGTGCTCCTTTTACTACGGTAGCCGTATGAACAGCCGGGCTCCTCCTTGCCATCATCAAAAAGAAAATCGCAACAATTCCAGCAATGAACGATACCGGGATATTTAGAAATTCACTTGCAAAATAGCCAATCAGCAGGACTCCCAACACAATCCAGGATAAGCGGAACATTTTCACATCCTTGATCGCTTCGACCGGCTTTTTCAGATTGGACATCTCGTAATGTTTCGGGATGCTCTTTTTGAAAAATAAATACAAAACCAAAATACTAGCACCTAATGAGAAGAAGTTCGGCACGATCATGCGGGATGCATACTCGACGAATCCAATCTCGAAGAAATCAGCAGATACAATATTCACCAGATTGCTGACAACCAGCGGCAATGACGTCGTATCGGCAATAAAACCGCTCGCCATGATAAAAGGAAATACCATTTTTTCCTCGAATTTCAGGTTGCGGACCATCGCCAACACGATGGGAGTTAAGATCAGGGCAGCTCCGTCGTTTGCGAACAATGCAGCCACCCCAGCACCAAGCAGGGTGACATAGACGAACATCTTAATACCGTTCCCCTTTGCTGCCCTCGCCATATGTAAGGCTGCCCATTCAAAAAATCCAATCTCATCTAAAATAAGCGAAATAATAATAATGGCAATAAAAGCAAGTGTAGCATTCCAGACAATCCCGGTAACATCGATTACGTCCTGAAAGTCAACAACACCGAAAAGCAATGCTAAGATTGCACCCCCTACAGCTGACCAGCCAATTCCCAACCCTTTAGGCTGCCAAATAACAAGCGTCAGCGTCACAAGGAAAATCAGTGAAGCTATGATCGGTAATGACAATTCCACACACCTCCATTAATCACAGGAAATTCGTTTTCCCTGCTTTTCAAGTTCTGTAAATTTTTCTTCCTGACTCGGAAGTGCCTCCATGAGCAATTGAACAAATTCGAAATGCTCATATTGCCGGTTCATCGAGTAAAAAACCCACTGCCCTCTCCTGGTCTCTTTTACCAAACCTGCGTCCTTCAGCTTGCGGATATGTTGGCTGATTGCCGGCTGACTCGCATCAAACATGGCGACAAATTCACAAACACAGCAATCGTGATCAGCAAGAATTCTCATCATCGTCAACCGCGTCCTGTCACCAAGTAGCTTAAAAACTGCAGCAGCTTGATCCATTTCCATCCTTTGCTTGATCAATTACTCTCCACCTCCACTCGATCTCAATTACTGCATTAGTATATAATGATTTGCTTATATATTCAAGAGTGATTCTATGTATAGATTATTAAGAATTTGTAAAGCTGTAGGATTTATTTTATCAAAAAGACGCCCGGAGAACTTATCCTTGGCGTCCTTGTTAATTGATATTAAGCCAACATGCCTTTCAGCTCTTTGACAGTTAATAGCTTACCTGTGGAAACCACCTTTTCGTCGATGACAAGTGCGGGGGTACTCATCACTTTGTACTTCATGATTTCCTTGATGTCTTCTACCTTTTCGATCACTGCGTCCACCTGTACTTCTTCGACCGCCATGCGTGTGTTTTTTTCAAACTCTTGGCATTTTTTGCAGCCTGTACCTAAAATTTTAATATTCATTTTCATTTCCTCCTCATCGTTATAGAATTGCGTTGAAACCATAGCCAATCAGGATGATCCCTGAAGTGACAACACCAACAAATACAGCAATCAGCTTTGGTTTGATTACTTTCCTGAGCAAAATCATTTCTGGAAGGGACAGGGCGGTGATTGCCATCATAAACGCAAGCGCTGTACCTGCTCCTACACCTTTGTTTAATAATGCTTCGACAATCGGCAGAGCACCGATGGCGTTTGAGTAAAGTGGTACGCCTATAATCGTCGCAATCGGAACCGCGAAGAAATTTCCTTCTCCTGCATATTTGACAAGCAAATCCTGTGGGGCATATTCATGTATGAACGCCCCAATCCCAATCCCGATCAAGAGATAAAGCCACATCTTCTGAATTGTCTCCACAACATTACGTGCAGCAAAAATTGTTCTTTCCTTAAGCTCTTCTCTACTGAAAACTGCTTTGATTTTTTCCGTTAAGGTTCGGTTGTCTCTTCCTTGCATATTGACTTCTTCATTCCCAGCCGCTATTTCATAAACATAGGACTCCACATGCTTTTCCATTTTCAGCTTGCCAATGATGGAACCCGCGACAATCGCCAGAGTGATTCCCGCCAACACATAAATCAGCGCTACTTTCCAGCCGAAAATAGAAAACAGCATGACCAGCGAGATTTCATTTACGATTGGTGATGAAATCAGGAACGTAAACGTGATACCCAAAGGGATTCCAGCCTCGACAAAGCCGATAAATAAAGGCACCGTCGAACACGAGCAGAATGGAGATAAGACGCCCAGGAAAGCTGCCATCACACTAGCAACCCCCTTCCTTCTGCCTTCGAGCCATTCCTTGACCTTTTCCGGTGGAAAAAAGCTCCTGATGAATGAAATCGCGAAAATCATCACCGCGAGCAAAAACAGGATTTTTGTTGTGTCGTAAATGAAAAAATGGAGTGCTCCGCCTAGTCTTGACGTTAACTCCATATTCAGGACATCAACGACAAGCCAGGTGGCCAGTTGATTAAACATTTAGATCTCCTTCTTTCAGGTACGAAATCAGAGGTGCTAGCTTTTCTTTATCCAGACTGTAGACAGTGAACTTACCTTCTCTCCTGGATTTAATGAGCTTTCCCTTTTCCATGATTTTCAAATGGTGGCTGATAGTTGAAGATGCTCCCGACAGGCCATCGACGATCTCACACATGCAAAGATCCTCGAACCATAACAATGTCATGATTTTTAGGCGTGTTTCATCTCCGAGCGCTTTGAAAAACGCCTCCTTGCTTTCAAGTTTTTCTGCAACATCCATAAGTGGAAACTCTTCCTTGGCTCCAGCAATGATCCTTTGCATGACGTTTGACGATTTAATTTCCCATCCAGTTCGACAACTCATTAATTACACCTCCCTCAAAAAGTATACAACCATTTTTCTAGTTTTATAGTTTTATTTATGTCTATTTGAGGAAAATATTCAAGTAGCCGCCCATGTTGCTGGCTTCTATTACAAAATAAGGAAAACGGCGTGATTATTATCCTTTTCCGAGAGATTGCCATGCTTTATTGAGAGATTATCGCCTTCTTGCGGGTAATTATGGTATAGTTCCGAGAGATTAACGCTTTTGATTAAGAGAATAATTTTTCCTACTAAAAAAAAGGTGGAGCCAGGCACATAAATCGCCTAATTCCACCTTTTTTTTATTCTTCAACCTCATATACTGGCATGATTTCCACTTTTTCGAGAGTTAGCCGGCAATATTTTAACAGCAATCCTCGTTTAACTATTGCAATTCACTTTCTCTAGCTCCAGCAAGTGCTCCTTCAGGGCAATCCCGCCGCGATAACCGGTGATTGCTCCATTTTTGCCGATAACCCGATGGCATGGCACAACGATCGCAACTGGGTTAGCACCGATTGCGGTTCCGACTGCTCTCACGGCCGCAGGCTTGCCAATTTTTTCTGCAATATCTGAATATGCACAAGTTTCGCCATAAGGAATTTCCTTCAAGGCTTCCCATACTGCTTCCTGGAATGCTGTTCCTTTTACATCAGCTGGCATGGAAAATTGTCTTCGCTTCCCTTCAAAATACTCAGCTAACTCATCCATGTAAGGTTTTAAAGCTTCTGGATTCTTTTCCAATACAGCAGTGGGAAAACGTTTAGCCATATCTCGCTCATCTTCTTTTGGTGAACCGATATAGCATACACCTTTGTCGGTCGCCGAAATAAAAATTTCATCTCCATTTAAATGATAGATGTCATAATAGATTTTTTGCTCCACAACTCCCACTCCTTAGCCTTTTCCTCATTATAACTAAAAAATGGAATCCTCCATAGGATCTTTTTTCCGAACTGTTAAGATAGAGAAGTTCAAGTTTATTGTTTTTAATGTAAAAAAACTCCATTATCATTACGATAATGGAGATATTACAAATATTTCCTTTCAACCTAATAAATTACCAATATTGCTCGGCATTTTTAGAGGAAAAAACCACCATACGCTAACGATGCAGTAATGACGTAGGCAGGGTGAACCTTCCATTTTTCAAGCAGCAAGTAGCTTACAACAATTAAAAATATTGTTTGCGTGATACCTGTATCAATATAGGCATTAAAGAAAAAGTTGAAAGTCATGACCCCAAGTAAGATCGCAATGATAGGTCTGATGTAATTCGTCATTCTTTTAACCTTTGGAGAATCTTTATAACGAAGCAATAAACCAAGGAGGAAAATCATTAGGATCAATGAAGGTGCAACTGTGGCGATAATACCTACAACAGCACCTAGAATTCCCCCCTGCTCATACCCAATGTAACCTGCCATTTTTGTCGCGATTGGTCCCGGCAAAGCATTGCCAATCGCCAGCACTTCGCTAAATTCCGGTACTGTCATCCAGCCATAGCGGTCGACCACTTCATTTTCCACCAGAGGAATCGATGCAGGACCTCCCCCGTAGCCAACAATTCCCGGAATGAAAAAGGCGAGGAAAATATGCCAGTAAATCATCAGCCTACACCTCTTTCAATCTTTTTCTCCACCTTAGGAGTGTTATCTTTTTTAGCGATAGCCAGAGTTAACAAAACGAGAATTAAGATGGCCGGATGGACATTCAATACCTCCATCAGGATCAGTCCACCAACCACCATTAAACCTGCGTTAACTTTTCCAAGCGTTTCATTCGATTTCTTGAAGAAGTCCCATGTCAATGTGGCCAACATGACACCAACTACCGGAACTACAGCCTTTGTCATGCCAGCAACCCACGGAAGATCTTTAAATGATGATAAGGATGTCAATAACACGATCATCAATAAAATCGTTGGAATGATTGTTGCTGCAGTAGCATTTACCATCCCTGTAAAACCCGCAACACGATATCCGATATATCCTGCCATCTTTGTGGCAATCGGTCCAGGAAGGGTATTACCCAAAGCTAGAACATCAGCAAACTCCTCGTCATTCATCCACTTATATTTTTCTACTACTTCTTTATGCACGAGCGGTATCGATGATGGTCCTCCACCATACCCCAGCATCCCAACTCGGAAGAATGCAAGGAATAAATCAAGTTGTTTCATTCTCATTCATCACCTTTTTTGAGATTACCAAACTGCAATTGCCCCATCAGTCCTGGACTCCGTTCCTCCGGATAGAACTCCTGTTACAGGATCTCTCCAGATGATCTGGCCTCTACCAAATCCGCCTCCATCTAATGTAAATTGGATATCGTGTCCTTTCCTTGATAGTGCCTGGGCAATATGAGCAGGGAAGGTATTCTCAACAACCACCTTATTGCCCTCCATCCACTGCCAGCGCGGCGAATCAAGTGCGGACTGAGGATTCAGATTGAAGTCGAGTGTGTTCATGATGACCTGAACATGACCTTGCGGCTGCATATATCCGCCCATCACTCCGAACGGACCGACTGCTTCATTATCTTTTGTTAAGAATCCTGGAATAATTGTGTGGTATGTCTTTTTGCCAGGATCAAGGCGATTATCATGGGACGGATCCAATGAAAAATCAGCTCCACGGTTTTGCAGGCCAATACCTGTTCCTGGAATGACAATTCCTGAGCCAAAGCCCATATAATTGCTCTGGATGAATGAGATCATATTTCCTTCTCCATCCGCCGCAGCCAGATAAACGGTTCCACCTTTTGGAGGTGTACCAGGCTCAGGCAGGCGTGCAGAATCACCAATCAAGCTTCTTCTTGCCTCCGCATATTCCTCCGATAAAAGCTGTTCAGATGACACCGTCATTTTCTCAGGATCGGTAACATATTTCTTCGCATCCGCGAACGCAAGCTTCATCGCTTCAATTTGTTTGTGGTATGTATCCACAGATTCTTTTTCTTTCAGTTCATAGCCCTTCAGCATGTTAAGTGCCATTAAAGCAACAATGCCCTGGCCATTCGGGGGAATCTCCCAGACATCATAGCCTCTGTAATTAACCTTGATCGGCTGGACCCACTCTGGCTTGTATGCGGCCAAATCCTCTTTAGAAAGGAAGCCTCCATACTGCTTAGAAAATTCATCAATTTTATCTGCAGTTCCCCGCGGTAAAAGCTTTCTGCATTTGTTTCGGCAATCTGGCGCAATGTACTGGCATGGCCCACAGATTTCCAGACTTCCCCTATTTGAGGTGCCTTTCCGTTTGGAGCGAATGTTTCAAACCAGCCTTTGTATTCCTCTCCGGTAAAAATTTCTTTAAACTTTTCATAGGCTATGTTCCAGTATTTGCCAATAGTTGGTGATAAAGGATATCCATTTTCCGCATAATCAATTGCAGGCTGAAGCGTCTCTTTTAAGGGAAGCTTCCCAAATCGTCTTGATAGCTCAGCCCATGCTGCAGGCACTCCAGGAACAGTTACAGGGATCAAGCCGAAGGTTGGCATTTTTTCATGCCCCTTTTCCTTAACGGCCTCAATCGAGATGCTTTGTGGAGCTGGACCGCTTGCGTTCAGGCCATGAAGTTCCCCTTTTACCCAAACTAACGCGAACGCATCACCACCAATCCCGTTTGAAGTTGGCTCAACAACTGTTAAACATGCAGCAGTTGCGATCGCTGCATCAATCGCATTTCCCCCCTTTTTTAAAATGTCGAGACCTGCTTGTGCTGCCAGCGGCTGAGAGGTGGCAACCATGCCATTCTTGGCAAAATTTACTGTTCTTTGTGATTGGTATGGATAATGTAAGTAATCTAAGTTCATGAATTGATCTCCCCCTTAAGGATAGTAACTTTCATTTGTAAGTCAATTTAACTTATTAGCTTTACAAACGAAATATACTCTTTTTATAAAACAGCATTCCTTTTTCATTTCGAACGAAACGTCCTTACCTTCAAGGTAAGGACCTCCCCAAGTTATGCATAATGGCAAGCGGCAAAGTGGTTCTCGCTTACCTCCCGGAATGCCGGCTCCTCTGCCCTGCATCGATCGGTAGCAAGCGGGCATCTTGTATGGAAACGGCAACCACTAGGAACATTGATCGGGCTTGGCACATCTCCTTTTAAGATGATCCGTTCCCGAATCTTCTCTTCCTTAGTCGAAGGAATAGCAGAAAGCAATGCCTTTGTATAAGGATGCAATGGATTTTCGTAAAGGTCCTTTTTATCAGCGAGTTCGACCATTTTCCCTAAATACATGACGGCAACACGGTCGCTTACATGCTTTACAACGCTAAGATCGTGGGAAATAAACAAATATGTCAGCTGGTGTTCCTTTTTTAATCGCTGCAACAGATTCAGGATCTGTGACTGGACGGATACATCCAAGGCCGAGACAGCTTCATCGCAAACAATCAGCTTAGGGTTCGTGCATAGTGCACGAGCGATACTGACCCTCTGGCGCTGGCCTCCGGAAAACTCATGCGGGAAGCGGTGATAATGCTGTTCTGACAGCCCAACTTCTACTAGCAAATTACAAACATAGTCATATAACTCTTTTCTAGGAACGATTTTATGGGTTTCAACGATTTCAGACAGCATTGCTCCCACAGTTATCCTTGGATTTAGAGAACCATAAGGATCCTGGAAAATAATCTGCATATCCTTGCGGTTATCACGCATCTGCCTTCTAGATATCTTGGTGATATCCTTTCCGTCATAAACAATCGTTCCAGAGCTTGGTTCATGAAGTCTGAGGATAGCACGACCCATTGTAGATTTTCCGCATCCAGACTCTCCTACGATTCCCAGCGTTTCCCCTTTTTTAAGAGTAAAGGTGATGCCATCCAATGCCTTAACCACTTGCTTTTCTCCAAAGAACCCTTGATCCCCGACAGGAAAGTATTTCTTCAAATCCTTTACATCAAGAAGATTTGCTGACGGCAACTTCGCTAATGGCTGGACCATTTGTCTCACCATCCTTCCATAAATCTGTGTATTTCCAGCAGCTGACTGTGTGTTGTGAATCGACTTGCTCGAGATCTGGTGATTTCGTCCTACAAATTTCTTGTGCATACGGGCAGCGATCGGCAAATCTGCAGCCAACTGGCATTGCATCAGGAGATGGTACAGAGCCTTTTATAACAAAAAGTTCCTCCACATCGTCTTCAGCATCTACATCGGGAATACACTTCATCAGCCCCTGTGTGTATGGATGCATTGGATGATTGAAAATGGATTTCCTGTCACCATATTCAACCGCTTTTCCTGCATACATGACAAGTACTTTATCAGCCATTTCAGATACCACCGCCAAGTCATGCGTAATCATGATAATTCCCATTTCCAGCTCTTTTTGCAAATTCTTCATTAGACCAAGGATTTGTGCCTGAATTGTTACATCCAGCGCGGTAGTCGGTTCGTCGGCAATCAACAGTTCCGGATTGCAGCTAAGGGCAATAGCAATCATGACCCGTTGTCTCATTCCGCCGCTCAACTCATGAGGATAGGCATCAATCCGTTTTTCTGGAGAAGGAATGCCGACCAATTGAAGCATCTCAATCGCTTTTTGGCGCGCTTCCTTTTTGGTTACATCCTGGTGGAGAATGATGGTCTCGGCAATCTGCTTTCCAACTGTCTGGACTGGGTTGAGCGAGGTCATAGGCTCCTGAAAAATCATTGAAATCTGATTGCCCCTGATCTTACTCATCTGCTTCATAGTTTTTCCTGTCAGATTTTCACCTTTTAATAAAATTTCGCCATCCACTTCCCCCGTTTTAGGAAGCAATCCCATGACCGAAAGGGAGGTTATACTTTTTCCACAGCCTGATTCCCCAACAATACAAAGGGTTTTTCCTTTTTCTACATTGAAGGATAATCCGGCTACTATATTTGTGGAATTTTTTTTACCTGCAAAGCTTACCTTCAGATTCTTCACTTCCAATAATGGCTGTGTCATTTGGTTGCCTCCTCCTTTCGTTTTACTAGTTTAGCAGTGTATGGAAATAGATCTTCCTGACACTTTTTATAGATTCTGATTAGCTCCTGGACAGGGTCATGATGTTCATCCGCACGAACATCAACAATGGGATACTCTTCTTGGTCTACAACATAAAGAGCGGCAGACTGCCTTCCCCGTTTGTCTCCTCCTGCTTCCTGTCCACTGATAAGCGCAGCTAAAAGTCTTTCTGGTAAACTTTCATTTTCCAATGCCTGATACGTTTCAAACATGGCATCGATCGTTTCCGGCCCTGTCAACATATTGCCAGCGGCTACGAACTGTGGCCCAATTTTATGTCCTTGCCATGGAACTGTATCTTTGCCTGTAAAACCCGCAGCATTCCCATTCTTGTCAACGATGGCGCATTGCCTTCTCTCCCGGTCCGGGTCTGAAGCCAGTAAATTCTCCAGTACTTCATCTGCTGATTTCCCTTCAGCTAAAAGCTTGATACCGTCTAAGCCAAAAAAAGGATTAACAGTTGCCTGGGTGGCGACCGCTCCTATCCCCGATTTCACATATGGAACAAGTGAACCAACTGCTGGTCTTGCAGTTGATACCGCTACGCCAAGCATTCCAGTTTTTTCACATCTAGCAGTAATCGAAAATGTCATTCTAATAACCTCACTTCATTTTGGGATCTAACGCATCACGAAGCCCATCACCAAATAGGTTGATTGATAGAACAGTCAAAAAGATAAACAGGCCGGGGAAGAGCGAAATCCAAGGCGCATCTCCAAGATAGCCCTGTCCCATCGATAACATTGCTCCCCAACTAGGCGTTGGAGGCTGAGTGCCCAATCCTAGGTAACTTAAGGAGGCTTCCGATATGATTGCTGCAGCAATAGAAAGTGTTGCTTGAACTAAAATTGGCGGCATACAGTTCGGTAGGATATGTCTGAATATGATTTTAAAGTCACTGATTCCTGAGGCCTTTGCAGCTGTAACATATTCCCGCTCTCTCTGACTCAATACTTCCCCCCTAACTAGACGAATAAAATTAGGTGTGAATATAATGCCTATTGCAATCATGGCATTCTGTAATCCAGCCCCAAGAACTGCAGCCAGTGAAAGTGCCAAAACTAACGGAGGGAATGATAGCAATGCATCCGTAAAACGCATAACCACATATTCATCAAGAACGCCACGGTAATATCCTGAAAATAGACCGATTGGAATTCCAATCAATAACGCAATCCCAACAGAAATTATCCCAGCCTCGATCGACACTCTAGCCCCATATATGATCCTAGTGAAAATATCGCGGCCAAGCTCATCCGTTCCTAGAAGATTTTCAGCATTCGGACTCTGAAGGAATTTAGCATAATCTTGTTCGCTAGGATTATAAGGAGCTACCACCGGCGCAAAAATAGCTATAATAATTAGTAGAAATGTAAATATACCTCCTGCTACAGCCATTTTATTTTGAAAAAAGCGCGATGCCATTTCTTTCATTCTACGTTTTTTAGGACTCTCTACGACTGCTATTTTCTGATTCAATTGTGCTTCCATGGTCACTGGCCCCCTGTTAGCTTAATTCTTGGATCAAGAATGGAATAAAGAATATCAATAAAGAAGTTCACCATTACAACCGCTATGGCCATGAACAGTACGGCACCCTGCACAACCGGGAAGTCCCTTGTCATGATGGCATCAATGACAAGTCTTCCGAGACCTGGAATTGCAAATATCGTTTCGGTGATCACTGCACC
Organism: Mesobacillus stamsii; assembly: GCF_030814065.1. NCBI lineage: Bacteria > Bacillati > Bacillota > Bacilli > Caryophanales > Bacillaceae > Mesobacillus > Mesobacillus stamsii. Next base: position 59,813 of record NZ_JAUSUN010000015.1, on the reverse strand, counting down.
TCCAAGGAAAGTGGCTAATTGCAATCCACTCACGGTAACGACAGGAATAAGTGCGTTTTTTAAAGCATGTCCAATTACGACTCCTCGTTCTAAAACACCTTTTGCATAGGCAGTCCGGATATAATCGGCCTCAAGCACTTCAAGCATGCTTGACCGTAACATTCTGGTTATCTCTGCACTCAATCGGACTCCTACGGCAAGAGCAGGTAAAATCATTAAAAGCATGCTCTGTTTAAAATCTTTCCAGGGCTCCACATACCCTGATGGCGCTAACCATCCTAATGAAATGGAAAAGACGAAAATCAGCAATATCCCTAGGAAAAATGGGGGGACTGACACCCCTGACAACGCAAATGTTGTTCCAAAGTAATCCCAGAACGTCCCTTTTCTTGTTGCTGAAATGATACCCGCTGGAATGGCGATCAGCATCGCAATGATAAACGACATGATAGATAATTGAATCGTCACCGGCAGCTTCTGAAGGAGTACAGTAAGAACGGGGGTATTATCTTTCAATGAATTTCCAAGGTCTCCCTGAAGAACGTTTGTTACCCAGTTAAAATACTGAACATAAAGAGGATCATTCAGGCCCATCTGCTCCCTTAATGCCTGCAGCGATTCTTCAGTCGCCTCTTGTCCTAAGATCATCCTTGCAGGGTCGCCTGGCGTGAGATGAACGAGTGAAAAAACAATGATACTTACTAAGAATAAGATAACGATCATAAGTCCTAATCGACGAAGCAAAAACTTTACCACGGTGCACCCTCCCTTTTTTAAAGTTTAAAAATAGTTCGGCCTGGAAACTGGTCTCCAAGCCGAGTCATGTAAATGGGGCTATTTAAATGAAACGTCATGAAAGCGCATCATTTGGTCCGCGATGTGATTATACCCTTGCAGGTTATTCTTGTATGCTTTGTAATCCTTCTCATGATAAAGAAAGATGTATGGAACTTCTTCTTGACCTAGCTTTGTAGCTTCGGAATAAATTTTCTTTCGTTCTTTCTGATCTGTCTCAATGCGAGCTTTTTCTAGAAGCTCGTCCATTTTAGGATTGGAATACCCATAGTTGATAGAACCATCTGTATGGAACAAGGCGTAGATATTACCGTCTGGATCGGTTCTTCCGCTCCATCCCAAACGAACTGCATCAAATTTGAAGTTATCCATGTTATCAAGCATTGTTCCAAACTCAACCATTTCAAGATTCACCTTGATACCCGCTTCTTTAGCCATGGATTGGATCATTTGTGAAATTTGTTCCTCTACTGGCTTTGGAGATAGCTGTAGCGTGAATTCGAATCCATCCGGATAACCGGCGTCAGCCATGATTTTCTTCGCTTTTTCAATATCCTTCTTCTTCGGTTTAATACTTTCGTCATATGCCCATGTTCCAGGAGGGATCGCACCTGCTGAATCTACTGCTGTATCGCGAAGGGCTACTTTAATAATTGCGTCATGATCGATGACCAAATCCAACGCCTGGCGAAGTGCTTTATTGTTGAATGGTTCGCTCTTATGGTTCAAATACAGCCCCTGGAATCCAAGCGCTCCTGCTTCAGATAAGGTAAGGTTTGAATCATTTTTAAGCTTTTCGACATCTTTTGGCGGAACCTTGCTAATGATATCAACATCACCAGATGTCAGGTTTGTCAGTCTGACGTTCTCATCGGCATATGGACGATAAACGATTTTCTCAAACTTTGGCGCACCGTTCCAATAGTCTGCATTCTTTTCTACTTCAATTTTGTCTTGCTTAACACGGGATACAAATTTGAACGGACCAGTACCTACAGGAGAATTAGCAAAGTCTTTGCCCTTTTCTTTTACCGCTGTAGGGGAAACCATCATGCCAGCCCGGTCAGATAGTGCTGCAAGGAATGGACTGTACGGTTCTGACAGCACAACCTTCAATGTTGTTTCGTCGACCACTTCTAACTTTTCAATGGTAGATAGTTCAGATGCACGCGGTGAACCTGCATTAGGATCCATCATGCGTTCAAAGTTGAATTTAACCGCTTCAGCATTGAACGGGGTTCCATCATGGAACTTAACATTCTTTTGCAGTGTGAAGGTGTAAGTTTTGCCATCCTCTGAAATATCCCACTTTTCTGCAAGCATTGGAACAAAGTTAAGCTCTTTATCCACGTCAACCAGCTTATCATAGATACTGTGGAAGATTTGGCGATCAACCGCAGCTGTAGAGAAATGTGGATCCAACTGCGGCGGATCATCGTCCAGACCAACTACCAGTTCTGTTTTGTCCGTTTTTTCCGGAGTGTTAGTAGTTGCTGATTTTTCTGTTTTTGAACTAGAAGAATTACTATTGTTGCATCCAGTTAGAAGCAATAATAAACTCATCAATACTGCTGCAAATACTTTTACTTTCTTTCTCACTTTTTCTTTTCCCCCTCTTTGCGAAACATTTTCTTAACAAAAGTAGGCATATAGTTCCAAAATTCTACTTTACGAAAGCGTTTCACTAATTTAAATATCATTTTGAATTTCGTATTATTATAATACAGGGAATTAAAAAAATCTATATAATATTCAGAAAAAATTAAAGATTTTTCCTGGTATTTTTTATTATTTTTCCAGTTCATATTGATATTCCAATCAATTGTAAGATAATATAAATCTACTAATGTTAATGGAAAAGTGGTGTTTGAATGAAAATTGATGACACGGACCGCATGATTTTGCAACTTTTAGCTGAAAATGGACGAATGTCCTACGTCGACATCGGAAAAGAATTAAATCTATCTAGGGTAGCAATCCGGGAAAGAGTCAATCAATTAATAAAGGAAGGTATCATAGAAAAATTTTCTGCCGTAATCAATTCGGAGAAAGTAGGAAAGGCTGTATCTGCCTTTTTTGAAGTTGATTGTGAGCCTTCCTCTCTCGTAAACGTTGCAGAAGCCCTCGCGAACAATCCCAGTGTTGCAAGCTGTTATCAGATGACAGGGCCGAGTACCCTACATATGCATGTTTTAGTAGAGGATTTTATTAGGTTGGAGAATTTCATTAACGAAGAATTATACAGCCTAGAAGGAATTACAAGAGTGGAAAGCCATATTTTACTTCGGAGATTCAAAAGCCGTACAGGTTTGAAATTGTAGATTGAGCCAAAAAATAACGCCAAAATTGCAAAAGGACAAAAACATAATTGCACCTAAGTCCTTTTGCCACTATTATAAAAAGAAAATCAATACTTGAGATGCAACTGCGACTGAAATTAGTGCGAATGGGTAGGCGGCAGCATAGGCGATGGATGCGTCTTCTGAGTCCAATGGCTGGTTGGCTGCGCCAAGTCCGGGAGTGCTTGTCATTCCGCCGCATAGTGCTCCTAATGAGTGAATGATGCTGAGCTTGAAAAGCTTTCTAGCGATAAAAAATCCGGCAATTAGTGGCAGGATTGTGATAATCGCACCGCCAATGACAAGATTGAAGCCTTCCTGCTGAATGACTTCGACGATGCCTTTTCCGGCGGTCGTACCGGCACCTGCAAGGAACAAGACTAATCCGATATCACGGATGACCTGGTTTGACGGCTGATAATATCTGGCATGAATAGGGCCGAGTCTTCCAAAATGGCCAATGATTAAAGCAATGAATAACGGCCCGCCAGCGACACCGAATGAAATGGTGCCGAGATTCGGGAAGTGAATTGGTATCATCCCGGCAAAAACACCAAGCAGCAAAACTAGACTGAGCGATAAGATGTGGATATTGGTCACGGTCCATTTTTTTCTGCTGAATAGTTTTTCGACATCATCCAACCTGCCCTTGCTGCTGACTAGTGTCAGAATATCTCCGCGTTCAAGCCGCCACTTTGAATTTTGATTGAATTCAAAACCGCCTCGTTCTATTCTTGTAACTGTTACACCATAAGTGCGTCTCAATTCAAGATCCTTGATTGTCTTCCCAATTAATTCGAGTGCGTCCACCGTGACTTTACGGAGTTCTACATTGTCATGGTTGGCGGTGTTCGTCTCCACTTCACGGCCGATCCCCTTGGAAAGTTTTTTCAAATCGTTAGGCAATCCGACAGCGACTAATCTGTCTCCTACCAGAATAACGGTATCATTAAGTGCGATGATATTCCGATCTCCACGGATGACCCGGCTGATCACGACGGAATTATTTCGGTTGATTTTTAGCTCTTTTAGCGTTCGCTTATTAATAGCAGGAGTCATCACCTCTATCGTTATGACTTCAGGCGACTCATCATTGCGGATAGGGCCTGATTTCTTTTTCAGATCCTCCGAGAGATCGACCTTCAGCATTCGTGGCAACAGCTGTACGAACAGTACCACTGCGAGGACGCCGAATGGGTAAGCAATCCCGTAGCCGACAGAGGCAAGCGGATCGCCAGTGGCTTGAAGTGCAGCAGCTAAACCCGGGGTACTCGTAAGCGCACCCGTCATGATTCCAATGCTCAATGCTGGGGAAAGATGGAATAGTTTGGACACGATGATCGTCGTAATCGAAGCGATCAGAACGATCAGCAAGCTAATGATGCCGAACACAATCCCGCTCGTTTTCATCATTCGGAAAAAGCGCGGTCCTGCTGACAAGCCAACGGCAACGATAAATAAGCCAAGTCCCAGCTGCTGGATGACTGGTGACACTTGGTAGCCGAAATGTCCAAACACCATGGCGGCCAGCAAAACCCCAGACGTTCCAAGACTAAGTCCGCGTATTTTGATTTCCCCAAGTGCAGAGCCAAGAAATAAAATCACGAATAATAAAATTAATGGTTCCGCAAGCAAACCTTTTATGAAGTCCATAGATGATTCCTCCAATAGTACGTTTGTGAAATTCTACACAACATAGAATATCACGACAAAGGACCATTTCCTAATCAAGAATTGACGAATTTATTACAAAAACAACATCCCTCTGATGAAAACGTTTTTCTATGCGTTTTCCACTTCACTTTTACAACCATTTTCGTAAAATCAGTACTAACCTTTCTTTTTATAGCGAGTTTTTCCAATTGAAAAAGAGACTCGAAGCTGAGTCTCTTAAATCGGTTGATAAATATCCTCGGCTTACTCGTTGACCACATAACCTTCACCAGACACTTCCATCTTCCCAGGAACCTTGATATAGATGAAGTCTAGTCCCTGCATCATCCCATTTCTGCGGTTGAACTGCTCGCCATCTTCAGCAAATTGGGTAAACGGAAAGGCCTTCGTGTACTTTACAAGTTGAATGTTCACATGATCCTGAGGCAAGATTTTCAAAGTTGTCTCGATCAGCTCTACCTCCGGGGAAGTGAAACGATCAGTGATATCAATATTATCTACATACGAAAAGGTAGAGTAATGGGTAACTTCGATCTTGTCCTCGATGGATTTAACTTTTTCGATAAAAACCATGGCACTCGAACTCTTTGACTCGATGTTCAATTCTTCCCCTTCAATAGGAAATTCCCATGATTTCTTCTTCGACAGTCCGTTGGCTTCCTCGATTTTTCCTGATTCGACAATCGAATAAATATCGCTGTTCAAACGTTCATTTTGCAGCATTTCCTGTTCTGTCAAATAATCTCCCTGATAGGATTCTCCCTTCGGAACAACAAAAGAAAGGGATGCTGTGCAAAGTAAGACAATGATATACACAGTGAACATTTTTGTTGTGCTGCTCCCACTCAAGAATCTGGGGCTTGTAAATCTACCTGAAAAATTTGCCAAACCAATAAAGGCCAATAGGAGAATAAAGAGCAAAATAATCAGACTCATTTTCTCACCTCCAGGTTGTCTGAGAGAAATATTGCCGATCCGAAGGCAACAGTTGATGCAAACAGAACCTTTAAAAGGAACAACAGGAAGGAGGTTTCCTTCACAAAAATGCGTCCAACATCAATCAATAGGGAAGATTCACTTGCAAAGAACACACTAATAAACAAACTACCGAAAAGCAAGGCTGGAAGGAGGATGATGAAAATTTTATTTCTTTGGACTAGCATCCCGACCAGATAGCCCAGCGCCGTGAAAAGAAACAGATATAGGATGATTCCAACAAGGCCCTCTGCCATCTGTAACATTGATAATCGTTGGCTTACGATGTAATCTTGCTCCTGGAGGATCAAGACTGACAGCTTCAAAGACTGGCTCGCCAGCAGGAAAGTAACTCCTCCAATAATACTTGCCCAGCCAAGGAACAGGATATTTGCTAAGTTGCTGCTCATTCTGTTGGCGACAAATGCGTAATCATCAAATCGATACGCTTTGGTTGTTACAATAATTGCCGAAATGAACGCCCAGATCATCATAAAAGCAAGGATAAAAGACCCTGAATAATATTTCATTTCATAACTAAAAGAGTCTGAGCCGCCTCCCCCACCTCCTTCTCCTCCTAACGAAAACAGAATTCCAATGATTTGCAGCATCATCAGAGAAGTGAACATTCCCCGATAGGATTTCAATTTGAATCGGAATTGCTTTTTTACAATATCCCAGAGACTAGTTTTTGGTAAAGACATCATCAATCCCGCCTTTCTCCTGGCTCGTCAAGTACAGACAAAGATCTTCATTGGAAATCGTCGAGAACTTTAAGCCCTTGTTCATAGCTGAAGTTATCTGACCTTCTGACAAATTATTGCGAATCAACGCATAGCTTTTGCCAAAGTCAGTACTATTGCGATGGAATAGTTCATGTCCAGAAAGCCAGTCGTTCAGCATATCATCTCTTCCGCTGACTATGACTGCATACTCTCGCATGTCTTCAACCGTCATATGCAACAATTGCCTTCCATCCTTTAAGACCAAGATGTCTTCCAAGAGGTCCTCAACTTCGTTCAGATGATGGCTTGAAATGATGATTGTCCTTGGGTTGGCAAGATAGTCTTTTAGCAACGCCCGGTAAAAATCCTTCCTAACGCCAGCATCCATCCCGTTTGTCGGCTCATCAAAGATCGTCAACGGACAGCGGGAGGCCAGCCCCAAAATCGCATGAAAAGTATTCTTCATCCCTTTCGACAATCCTGTATGGTGCTGCTTCAGATCAAGACGGAAATAGCTCATTAGATTCCTGGCCAATTTCATGTCCCAGTTTGGGTAAAAACTTGCTGCCGAGTCCAATAGTTCATCCAGACTCAGCGATGCTGGCAGATTCATATCATTATCCACCATGACCATATTCGCTGACACCGACAGATTATTGAATGGACTTTCGCCAAATACCCTTACCTCACCTGAACTCTCCCGTATGAAACCAGCGGCGATTTGCAGCATTGTCGTCTTGCCGGCTCCATTCCTGCCAATCAGCCCTGTGATCTTATTCTCCCCGATGGAAAACGTCAACTCATCCAGTACTTTTTTCTTTCCATATATTTTCGTTACTTTATTGAATTCAAGCACACTCATCAATCCCCCTTCACTTCCCGTTTGGCTGCCTGGATCATCTCACTCAACTCCTCCTCCGTCACCTGAAGAAGATCTGCCTCTTGCACCAACTCTCGTACCATTGACTTCAATGTCTGGTTTCTCCGTTTCGCCGAGATAATCATTTTTGCATCCTCCGTTACAAACATACCAAGACCGCGCTTTTTATAAAGAACGCTTTCATCCGCTAACAGATTCAATCCTTTTGCCGCTGTCGCCGGATTGATATTCAGCATTTCCGCTAGCTGATATTGTGAATGAACCTTCTCATCCTTCTTGATGCTTTCGCTTAGAATCTCCGTTTCCAGCCACTCAGCAATCTGAACGTAAATTGGCTTCATGCTATCTGAATTAAGAATCAACCCCGCACCTCCTTCAACAAGTAACATAGTACATTACTGTTATAATGTACTATACACTATACTATATAGCCATTCAAGGGAAATTTAACCATTCCACCGATTGAAAAATAAAAACCCCCATCGTAGTACACGAGGGGGGGGTTATAATGCATTCGTCCGATCGAGTGGGCTTTCTAGCTTCGAAAGCTCCAGCTTCATCTTTTCTGTTTCAAGCAGGTAGTTTTCATGCTTGAGCCGTTCAAGCTCGATTTCATCCTTCAACATAGTATGTTTGATTTTTGCCACTTTTTGATAATGACTTGAGATGATGGCAACGAGCGGGATTGAAAACACCATGATGATCGTTATGGTTCCGGTCATGGAACTTCACTCCAAACTTTCCTGGTTTTATTTCCATCATAGCAAAACAGGAAAAATAAACCAACCTTTTTTCAAAAAAATAGATCAGCTTAGCTGACCCACACAAGGGAAAATGTCGTTCCCCGACGATTGCTCTCTTTTAAAAGTAGATCGGCCCCCATCGACCTGGCCAGCATCTTGCTGAAAGGCAGGCCGAGGCCAAGACCCCTGACTTTGAGTTTCTTTTTCTCTCCGCGAAAAAAACGTTCAAATACGAGTGCCTGTTCTTCCTCCGGAATTCCTTGTCCTGTATCTTTTACATCAATTCCTTCTTCAGAAAGTATGATGGAGATGGAACCCGAATCATCGATTGCCTGATGAGAGTTATTCAATAGATTGATCAGGATTTGCTGCAGACGGAGCGGATCGATTATTTTGTAAACGGTCGTTTCTGGGGTAACCACGTTGAGATTCACAGGTTCAGTTTGTGTTACCCTCCATTGCCGGCCAATGTCCTCAACAAGCTTGTTCAAATCACAATTTTCCGGCCGGATAGTGAAGGCACCCGCGGCCAGGGAGTTAAACTCAAGCAAATCGGAAATCATACTTTGTAATCTTTGGATTTCTTTTAGCGTGATATCGAGGAATTCTTGACGCTCCTCCCCAGTCACGATTCCATCCCGCACTGCTTGGACGAGGCCACTGATGGAGGTAACAGGCGTTTTCAAATCATGCGTTACCCCAGCGAGCAGTTCGGCCCGCATTTGCTCTAACTGTGTCAGGCGATTAGTCATATCTTTAAAGGAAGTGACAAGTTGGTGTATTTCAAGTTCTTTTGGATTCGAATCCAATTTGATCGCATAATTCCCTTCCCGAACTTGTGCTGCTGCTCTTGCGACATCCTGAATCGGTTTGAGAATTTTTTTGGTGAGCAGATAAATGACGATCCAACCAAGCAAACCAAGTCCCAGCAATAAAACAATCAACAGCCGGTATTCCTGATTGAAATCAGCTAATTTGTCGGCATTTTGCATCACTACTACCCATCCGGTTTGATGGTCATTCATTAAGATAGGGGATTTTACAATGTAGACTTGCTGGCCATTTTGATTTACCTGATTAATCGAATCTTCATTTTTAAATACAGAAGCAGGTATTTCTCCTTCGGCGTGGTGTGGAGCCCCTCCCCCCATCATCGGCCAGGAATTCAGAATCATCCCTTCCAAATCGGTAATGAATAGCTGAGGCTGATTTTCCATTTGAAGAATCCTGGCTCTTTCCTGCATTCTAAGGTCTAGACCGCCATAATCATTCTTCTCGGTGAATTGTCCTAGTCGATCCGCTGTTTCAACCGCCAGGTACTCCATTAAATTCAACCGGTTATCCAACGTGGTTTGCCTGATCCACCACATTGACCCGGCCCCTAGCAATAGGAGCCCGGCAACCAGTGTAAGGAGATACCTCGTCGTCCAGTATCTCAGTAGGGTTGTTGGTTTATTATTTATCGTAAACACTAAATTGATACCCCAATCCTCTTAATGTCCTGATTTCTCCCTGTTCAGCTGGCCAATCTGCAAGCGATTGCCGAATGCGTTTGATGGATAGATCCACAGCTCGGTCACTTCCGTCATAATCCATTCCCCAAACATTTTCGATCAAATCTTCTCTCGTAAAGGTCCGGTTTGGCCTTGCAACCAAGAAGATAAGTAGATTGAGATCCTTTGGCGTCAGCACCACTTTTTCCCCATTTACCGTGACGACATGTGAGTCCATATTAATTTTTAAGCTGCCAAATTGTTTCTCATTTTCTGTTTCAAGGACATTCGAGGAGCGGCGCAGCACGGCATTGACCCGGGCTACCACTTCTTCGCCGACGAACGGCTTGGAGATATAGTCGTCCGCGCCATGATTCAAGCCCTTCAAACGATAATCAATCTCTCCCAATGCTGTCAGCATAATAACAGGACAGGCGCTAATTTTGCGAATTTCTTTTAAAATTTCCCAACCATTCATTTCAGGGAGCATGACATCCAGCAGCACAAGATCCGGCTTACTCTGCGTAAATATTGACAGTCCTTCTCCGCCATCATACGCCTGCACTACCTCATAGCCTTCATGCTTCATATATACCGCTAGTACTCTTGAAATCGTTTGCTCGTCTTCCACTATTAAAATTGTTTTCATTGCCGTCCTCCCGTTTATCCTGCCTGTCCCTTTAGGCTGACACTTCTTGATGAAATGATCTATATTGTTATTTTACAAGAAAAATCCCCCGTTTTGTACCGGGGGACATAGATAAATAATATTGTTTAGGCTGTTTCCGTTATCTTAAGAAAAACCCTTTGTTATAAACCTTGGCCGCCATTATTGTAGCCCATGCCGCCGCCACGACCTCCTTTTCCACCGAAACCGTCATTTTGACCCATTCCACTGAAACCACCTTGTTGACCCATTTGACCTTGGCTGCCAAATCCGCCTTTTTGTCCCATTCCACCATGACCGCCGCCAAATCCGCTACCTTGTGCCATGCCGCCGAAACCTGTCATTCCAAAGCGGCCCATTCCATCTTCAAACAGCGTGTCAAGCTTGTCTGCATCTTTATCCCTAATCTCCTGGATCAGTTGCTGAGTATCCTTATCTGCTGTAGAAATTCCCATTTCGTTTGCAAGGTTTACGACCTTTTTATCCATAACTGCTCGGGCGATTTCCCGAATGTCTTTGCCGTCTACTGTAATTCCAAGTTCTTTAGCCTGTTGATTGACATAGGCAGTATGGACTTCCAGCTGAAGCGTAGCCAAGTCCTTGCCTTCTGTAGAGACCCCTAGCTCTTTCGCTTTTTCATTCAAGTTTGCTGTGCGGATTTCTTCCATTAGAGCCTGAGCATCCTTGTTGTCGGTAGATACTCCGAGTTCCTTCGCTTTTTCCTTCAGGTTTGCTAACTGAATTTCATTTCGAAGTGCGTCTGCATCCTTCCCATCGGCAGAAACGCCAAGATCCTTCGCTCTTTCCTTAAGGTTGGCCAGCTGAACTTCCTCGGCAAGCGCTGTAAGATCTTTGCCGTCCGTAGTGATTCCAAGTTCTTTCGCTTTGCTAGTGAGGGTTGCCTCACGAATTTCACCCATTAAGGTTCTAGGGTCTTTACCGGAAGTGCTGATGCCAAGATCCTTAGCCCTTTGGTTCAAGACTTCTGAATTGCCTCCCATATTTCCCATATTCCCCATATGCCCTGACCCGTTTCCGAAGAAGCTTTTAACAGCGGTTGCTGCTGTAGTGGCAGAGCTTTCAACAGTACCTGTAGTACTATCAGCATTCGCGATGGAAGTAGTAGCATAGCCTCCCAGCAATAATGCACCTGCAACGGTAAATCCAATAACTGATTTCTTTTTCATTTTAATATCCTCCTATAAATTTCATTTTTAGGTTCAGGTTGTGCATGAACCTTATACTTATAATTTACAGGTTGATTATGTCAGCAAAATGTCAGACTGAAAAAAATTGAAAAAACATTTGGCAATTGAAAACCGGGTACTGCTTGGACATTTCATTTTTGGGGGATTTTTTCATGTCCGGTAGATGTCAGCAACAAAATTTGGCTCCTAGTTTATGTCCCTACTGAATTATTTCATCCTTTTTTCTGTGATTGACTCGGACAGCCTCTCATACATTTTTTCGATTCCTTTTTCAGTGGCTTCATAGGAAAAAGAGTTGCCAAGAGTAATTCCGAGATTTTCAGCTTCATTGGCAACGTCAATATTAGCCCCCAAAAAAAGAAACTCCCAGTTGTATTTTTCCTGCTGATGCTGGATCAGTTCTTTCACTTTTTCATATGTGAACTCCTGGCTTGCGTTTTCCATTCCGTCAGTGGTGATGACGAAAAGGACTTTACCTGGCCTCCGGTTTTCCGATGATTTTGCCAGCCGGTATCCGACGTCCAGGATCGTTTTCCCTACCGCATCCAGCAGCGCAGTGGTACCGCGGACAAAATACTCATCCGCTGTAAGCTTCGCATTCCTGGTGTCTATTCCACTCCAAAGGACCTCGTATTCATCATCAAAAAGCACAGTTGTCACGATTGTTTCACCTGCAAGCTCTGATTGTTTTTTCACGAATGCATTGAAGCCGCCGATCGTATCGCTTTCCAGCCCGGCCATTGAACCGCTGCGGTCGAGCAAAAAAATGATTTCTGTTAAATTCTTATTCATGTCCGTCTTCCTCCTAATCTGATTCTGTTATAATCATAGCTAGATTCATCCATATATTGGTCGCCTGATAAGCGACATTTTTTTAGGGAGGCTCGCCACATGCTTGATCACCACGTTTTAGAAGAACTGCAAGAATATATTGAAGAGAAATTGATAGTTGTTGTTTATCATCACTCAATATCCCACAATGAGGATTATGTGCTCGAAAGCATTTCCCCGCTAGAAATGGAAGATTTTATCGAAAAAAAACGCAAGCCAACCTTGCAAAAAGTACTGTTTGGCTACATTGATAACAAAAACGCAACCGACGCTGCGATTTATAAAAAGGCGGGAATGGATCGGAGGCATTTTTCAAAAATCCGCTCGAACCCTGACTACCGGCCGAGCAAGAGTACCGTGATTGCCCTCGCACTTGCTCTGGAATTGAGCAAAAAGGAAGCCGACAAGCTATTAAGCTCTGCCGGCTATTCTTTATCGGACAGTGAGACATCCGACCTTGTCATTCAGTTTTGCCTTGAAAAAAATATTTATGACATCCACCAGGTTAACTACGCTCTTGATTATTTCAGTCAAAAGCCGTTAGGGAATGGCTTTTAGGCGCTGGTCATCTATGGCAAGCCCTTTCAATATTTAATGAATGACTGATCCTCGCTCAAAATGATTCATGCATGTCAATTCAATAATATAATCATAATTAGCGATTGTTCTTTGTAGTTCGTTTTTTTCATCAATAGATAGGTCTGGATGCTGCATTTTATTCGCCAGCTGCATCTGCCATTTTTCTAAATGAGATTTTACTTCAAGATAGTCCATATCCAACACCCTTCCTTATAATGAAATCGCTTTCTTTATATGTTTATTATACTCCGCACACCCTTTAGGGTATCAGTGAAATTATTGTGATTTTGTGAAATCTTGTTGAGAATGCTCGCACGATGCGGAAAAGCGCTAAACTATTTATGACGCCTTCCTGCATACGATGACTTCTCTAGTGAAGTTGCCTTTTTTTACAATGCCGCGGTCGATAATTTCAAAACCCGCTGACCGAATGATGGGATCGATTGGCTCTATCGTGACGATGACTGCTTTATCGGCAAAAGTTCTTGTGTTCTGGAGCATATCCAGCTGCTCTTGTGCAGTAATTACCGAACACAGATTATAAGGCATATCGATTATAGCTACATCATAATGCCCTGTAACTTCCATCAGGTCGAGAAGTTTTATTTCTGTTGAGTAGCCGAAGTGTGCGATGTTTTCACGGGTACCTTCGAGGATCAGCGGATTGTGATCACTGCCAACGATATCGATCCCCATTGACAGTGCCTCCACCACGACGGTACCTATGCCGCAGCATGGATCGATTGCTTTTGCCTTTGCTGGATCGGGAACGGCAATATTGGCTACCGCTCTGGCGACTCGTGTGCTCAACGCCGTTGAATAGCTGTGGGGTTTGTGCTGATGATGCAGCCAAAGCTGTTCACTGCTATGGAGCTGGCCAAAATACCACCAGCCATTGACCTCGAGAATGCCAAGAATAAGATCCGGTTTTTTCAGCTCAGGAATTCCTTTCATAGCCAGGCCAACTTCACGTTCAATCCTCCGTCTCGCTTCAAAAGTAAGTTTTTTGAGACCAGCCGCTTTTACATACTGCACTTTAAAAGTTGATTCACCAAGTTTCCATTTTTTTACCATAGCAATCAATTGTTGAAAATCCTTCGCCTTGAAAAATAGATCCATTCGTTCCCTTATAAATGGGCTTCTGCTTGGATCGATTTCGAAACTGCTTTCCAATATGCCTGCTTCCTCGTCCTTTCCGAAAAAGGATCTCATTTCCAGCATGCATAATGATTTTTCTTCTTCCGGAAATGCGTAATTGTATAAATAAGAGCCATGGGAGATCACGTACCATCATATCCTTTCAAATCAATCTGGCTCCACATGGACATGGACGTCATAGATGTCGAACTCCTCCATCAGCTTCTGTTCGACCATCGTGGAAATATCATGTGCTGTGCTGATATCAAGTGATGGGTTCACAGTGATAACACAATCAACGACGATATTATTGCCGTAGTTCCTTGCCTTTAGATCATTTATTCCCTTTACACCAGAAATAGTAAAGATGGTTTGTTTATATTTTTTAATTAGGTCTACATCAAAACCATCTGTAAGCTGGTGGGATGCATCACGGAAAATATCCCAGCCTGTTTTTAAGATCAGCAAGCCTACGATCACGGCGGTAACTGGGTCAAGCCAAGGCAAACCAAATTGGGATCCAAGGATGCCGACTGCAGCACCGATACTTACCCATGAATCCGATAGATTATCTTTTGCCGCGGCCATGACCGAATGGCTATTTATTTTGCGTGCAAGGTTTCGATTATAACGATAAACGGCATACATTACGAATGCCGAAAACAAGCCTGTCCAGGCGGCAATCATATCAGGCGCTTCCTTGGTGCCTTCAGAAATCATCCTTATAGTACTGTATAAAACCTCGATACCAACAATGACCATAATGAAGGACGCGACCATAGACGCAACCATCTCAGACTTCCAATGCCCATATAAATGGTCCTCATCTGCCGGTTTTTGCGACAGCCTTAGCCCAATTAGAACCGAAATCGATGCTAATATATCCGTCGTATTATTTAATCCATCCGCCTTCAATGCCTCTGAACCGCTGATGTAGCCAACAAATAATTTTAAAGTGGACAGCAATATGTATGCAGCGATACTGATCATAGCACCGCGTTCACCTTGTTTTAAATTTGAATACCGTTGTTCATTCAATGGAACAGCCTCCAATCACCTGCTAAAACATTTTAACAATGAAAAAGCGAATAAGTCTATAGAAACCTCTTTTTTCCCTTTTTGGCTAAAAAATTTCCTTCATGCAAACGAATTCTGTTTCCAAACCGACACGTGTCCGCTGTTTCGGGAGGCGATTCTCTCAACTTTCTCGAAAACACAAAAAGGAAGAACATTGTCTTATTATGGCATAAAACCTACGTTGATTATAAATGTTTCTTCCGTTGAACAAAAAACGATCCAATTAAGGATCGCTTTTCTAATTATACTTCCATGATAATTGGCAAGATCATTGGTCTTCTGCCTGTTTTGCTGTACAGGAAGGGATGGACGACATCAATGACCGCCTTTTTGATACTCGACCAGTCTCTTGTGCCGCCTGCCAATTCCGTTACCATTTTATCGGTAATCAGTTCTTCGACATTTTTCATAAGATCGCCTGATTCTCTGACGTAGACGAACCCTCTTGTAACAACGGATGGTTTGTTGATAAGCTGCTTTTTCTCACGGTCGATCGTCATCGTGACAATAACAAGCCCATCCTGTGACAGCACCCTTCTGTCTTTGAGCACGATCTGTCCGATGTCGCCAATCCCGTTTCCATCAACATAAACAGGCTGTGCTGGCACTTTTCCTGTAACCTCGCCGCCTTCGCTAGACAACTCAAGAACATCGCCATTATCTAAAATAAAGCTATTCTCCCGCGGAATTCCGCACTGCATTGCCAGCCTCACGTGCTGATCAAGCATGCGATATTCCCCGTGAATTGGAATGAAAAATTTTGGATTCAGCAGCTTAATCATAAGCTTCTGTTCTTCTTGCTTGCCATGTCCAGAAGTATGGACTTCGCTGATTTTATGATGAATGACATCTGCGCCGATTCGGTGCAGTTTATCAATCACTCGGTTAACGCTAACCGTATTTCCAGGAATTGGAGATGAAGAAAAGACAATCGTGTCCCCAGGAATGACGGCAATTTGTCTGTGTGTGCCGTTTGCAATTCTCGCAAGCGCAGCCATCGGTTCACCCTGGCTTCCCGTACAGATAATCGTCAGCTGGCTGCTCGGAATATGATTGATTTCATTGACACTGACGAACGCTTCGTCCGGAGCAGTAATATAGCCTAATCTGCGGCCAATCTCGAAGGTTTTTTCCATGCTGCGGCCAACAATCGCAATTTTGCGCTTGTATCTTAGCGAAGATTGTACCACTTGCTGAACCCTGTCAATATTCGAGGCAAACGTTGCAAAGATCACGCGGCCGTCCACTGTTTGGAAAATATCCTCGATTGCTTCCCCGACACGTTGCTCAGAAACAGAAAAGCCCGGCTTCTCACTGTTCGTACTGTCAGATAACAGGCATAGCACTCCTTCACCGCTGATTTCAGCAATCTTCTGGAAATCAGTACCTTTGCCAACCGGAGTTAAATCAAATTTGAAATCACCTGTGTGGACGATATTTCCTTCCGGAGTCGTCACCGCAACCCCAAAAGAATCGGCGATACTGTGCGTTGTCCGGAAAAAGCGAACCTTGATATTCTGAAATTCGACAACCGTATCATTGTTAATTTGATGGAACTGGACACCCTTAATTTTGTGTTCCAAAAGTTTGGACTTGATTAACTCGATTGCAAAATCACCGCCATAAATCGGTGCTTTCACATCCTGGAGCAAAAACGGCAGTCCGCCAATATGGTCTTCATGGCCATGGGTGACAAAAATCCCGACTAGCTTGTCCTGGTTTTGTTTCAAATAAGTATAATCCGCGAGCACATAATCAATTCCAAACAATTCATTATCCGGAAACTTGATACCGCAATCCACAAGGACCATTTCATTTTTGTATTCGATTACATACGTATTTTTTCCGATCTCACCAAGACCGCCTAAAGCGAAAATTTTGAGATCTTTTTTTACTTTCTTTTCCATAGTTCAGCTCCTGTTTCTTTGTGCAAATGTATTTATCAAAGATGATAAAAAAGAATAGTGAAGAAATTGGCTGGAGAAAATAGGGGATTGAATGATTAAAATATATCACAATTTATTCTTTTTAACAAATAGGGTATTTTTGTATAACCCAACCTCCAGAAAATTTAATATAGAAAAGGGTGGCTATCATTTAGGTCTAGCCACCCTCAGATACATCCTTAAACTATCTTCTACATTATCTACAACAAATTGAACAAAATCTTCAATATTATTATCTACACTAGCTTTTTCTAAAGCTTTATAATATTTTACCCGTTGTTCTGAATCGGATTTTAAAATTGCTGGAGGATAGCCGCCTTTCATTAATATTAAATTCATTAACAGTCTAGCTGTCCGACCATTTCCATCGATAAAAGGATGGATATATACAAATTTAAAATGAAATTTTGCTGCTAATTCAACTGGATGGATTGAACCCTTGTTTTGTGAATACCACAGAAATAAATCTTGCATTTGAGGCTCAACTAAAAAAGGTTGCGGCGGGATATGTTGACTTCCTTGAATATAAACATCAATGTTACGATATTTCCCTGCATTTGATACGTCAATGTTTCTTAGAATCAATCTATGAATATCCTTGAGTACACTTTCAGATAGTTCGATATCTCTATTTACAATATCCTCTATGTAGTCTATGGCCTCAGCATGATTTATAATTTCAAAATGTTCTCGAAGGGTAGTTCCTCCTATAGTAATCCCTTCTTCAAGAACAATTTTTGTCTCTACTAAGGAAAGAGTATTTCCCTCAATGGCATTTGAATGGTAAGTCCATAGTACTCGGATGGTTTCCCTTAAATTCTTTACTACATTTTGATTTAATGGTCTACGGTCGTCTAGTTCTTTTTTTAATTTGGTTATAACTTCATACATATGAACACCATCCTTTAATTAAAGTGTTACATCATTTTTCCTTTTCTATATTATACCAAATATTCACTAAACGAGTCATTACTAATAAAGTTAATATCGTACGAAATCGCTGTTCCATCTAAATAAACAAGGCAAATGGCACCGCAGCATGTGTTTACACATATGACGTCAACGGTAACATTACCGGTGTCCAGGTGCCTGAAAACCTATACAACCTCATCAGGATAATAAAGTGATTTACGTAATGTTACATCCCTATGCTTTAATGTTTCACCTTTAAAACGCAACCATATCTCATCATCAGACATGACACCATGTGTTTTACGAACTATCGCCCAGCGATTGTAGCTTTTTAAACCGAGTGCAGCAAGTAATTCATCAGCATTGACTCTTGTTTCGGGAAACACACGCCATTTTAGCCATTTTTCCAATTCATCTTTTGTAATGTAACCCTCTGGATTAGGTGAGAATTGTTTATTAAAACCTTTTATATAATTGATGACGTAGGGCTTATCGCTCCCACTTGGTTTTAATTTTACGGTTGCTATGACATCATCAAAAAGCATTACATCAAATTCCATATAGTCAATCATTTTGACACCTTCCTAATCAATGATTAGTCTTTGTAGTTGTGAATCGTCTAATTGTGAGAGTACAACGTCTTTTGCCCTTCCTAAATCGTATGGGGCTTCATCTAATTTTGCAAGTAGTAACTCACGGATAATGAAGGGCTCTCCTTTATATAAGGTCAACTGTTTCGCAAATGAAGAACTGAAAGGTTTGGCTTTTACTTTTCTTTTTAAAATATTGATTGGTATTCCACTAGGATAATCCGATAACAAGCTTAAACCGTGGTCAAAAATTGGAGCGAGCTGCCAGGCTTCCATTTTAGGATCAAAAAGTAAAAAAATGTTATTTGTATGACGATCTTCATTCAGAATGAACGTATCGAATGCTAGCATTTGCGCAATTTGATGAGAAACATCTAACCCTGTGAACTGGTGTACCTTCTCCGTTATCAAGTGAAATCTATCTTCTACGGAGTAGCGTGTATTATTTAAAATGTCATCAGTAGTCTCGAAGTTTGCTTCAAATAACCGTTCAAGTGTTACTTCTTGCAGATGGCCACGAAAATCTACAGAATAACAGCCTTCTTTAACCGTACCATCCTGCTTCTCAATTAAACAGGGTATATAAGGAATGAAGGAATTTTTCGGTAAGGTTGAGCTATCCAAAACAAGAGAATCAACATATTCCGCCATGTTTTCGTAGCCAAGGGTATTCTCCTTAATCCACTTATTTTCTACTAACCATTTCGATTGATCACCCTTGCTTGATGTACTGACAATCGTTTCAACGTCTTGTGGGATTTGAACTCTTTCCATTCATGCACCTCTGTTCAAAAGATTATAAATATTGTTTATAACGATCGTTAGTTTAATAATTAATTCCTGATAATAATGAAAGTAGAATAAATTGGCTCTTCGCTATTTAATGTTGAAAAAACAATTTAATAGGCCAGTAGTATCTGCCATTCCTGCTCGCCGTCGGTATTGGACACCTAACTAAAAACAAAAGAAAAATTCAAAACCGGACAAGGAATGTGTTCAGTTGCGAGCGATACATGGCTCCATACTGTAACGCGTTCTTTTTTGTTTATCGAGACAAACCAATGCTAGTTACGATTCCATTATCAAGTCCATCTTATTAACCGTTGCGTATATCATTGCTATAAAATTTTCAGGGGAGCGATATCCACGTGCTTTTCTTTTGGCAGCTTGAACCAGACTATTTATTCCTTCAAGCAGACCATTTGTTAATTTGGTTTTAAACCATCGCAAAATCCCGACTTTATGCTTTTTGAGCGATTGTGCTAATTTAATCATTGGCTCCAGTTGAGATCGAATTGCCCAATTACACCACTCATCAAAGTAGAATTCAGAGAAGCCCACTGATTTAGTAAACATATTCTGCAGGGACAATTTCATTCGGTATGCTCGGCCTGTCGCTAAATCCATATCCTTTCATTTAGCGTATTGAACTTTTTGTTTTTCGGTCAGATTTTCTTGGTTCTTAAGCCATACAAAGCGTGAATGTTTTAGTTCGGGTTGAGTAGCCTGTTCTTGTCTTCGCACCTTGTCTAGTGCTTCATTAACCATTTTCATCACATGAAACTTATCGAATGTAATCGATGCTTCTGGGAAATTTTCTTCTATTCCTGAAATAAAGGAAGGAGACATATCGGAACAGAATTCTTTTATTTGGGAACATTCCACTCCTTTCTTATCAAGGAATTGGCAGAATTTCTTCCATACCTCTGCCCCTTTCCCTGTTGTGACAAAAATGACTCGTTTGGTGTCCATATCAACAAATAACGTCACGTACTTATGACCTCTTGTACGGGAGGTTTCATCCATAGCTATACTTTTCACATTCGATACATCGATGTTTTCAATTGCTTTATCAACGTAGTATTTAAAGACTCGCCAAAGACGGGTATCATGTTCACCAACTTTACGTGCAACTGCTGCAACCGGCATTTCCACCATCAATGACAGGACATGATATTCGAAAAGCAAGGAAAAGCCAGATCCTGGGCGTGCCCAATCAATAACAACGGTACGAATTTTTCCGCACGACTCACACTTCACTCTAGGCATTCTTGCGTGAAGTATTGTTTGAAATTGCCAAAAGTCGAGGTGCCTCCAAGTACGGTCTTGATCCTGAATATCATGAACCTTACATCCTGGTGAGTCACAGTTGGGACAGGAAAATTTGGCACCTTTTCTGTATTCAAGATAAATATGAAGTGTTTCTTCCTCTTTGGCTAACTCATGATGAAAAACATACCATGGCTCAGGTATTTCTAACGCTGATTCAAATACATTATATTTTTCTTGGTTCTCTTTCATAAAGCGGTCCACTCCCTGGAATTTTACTTTTTTCTCCAGTATGGACAGCGCTATGAGATTTTAAACTAAATACTAAAAAGCGAGGAAGCAACTTCTTTTATTATAATTGTTCTGAAATCTTATTGTTTAAATAATGCAAAAAGCCGAAATCCATTAAGGATGGATATTCGACTTTCTGCATATTGTAACAATTAAAGAATTTAAAATAAAAGGATATTTCTAAGAGAATAAATATAAATCTATATCTATTTCTGCTGAAATATTATTAATGAAACCTAATACATTTGATTCGAAATACATTGCAGGTACATTTTCTTCTTGGACATTTATTATGATGGTTAATAAATAATCAAGGTTTAATTCTTTCTTTAAAAAATTTAATTCTTCACTTTTATTTTGAAGACTATATAAAATTTTTTTTATCTGTTCATTTATGTCTAAGGACTCTTCAAACCCCGAACTAATTGTCCAACACGTTTCTTTTCGTACTAAGGTACGATTTTTTATCGCGTCACCTTTACGATAAAATTCAGAAGGAATCAGTTCTAAAATATTTGAAATCTCCTCTTCCTGAAAATAATCTCCGATTATATTAAATTCCACACAAATCTCTGTTCCAGCCATTTTATCAGAACCTCCCACTAAATATACGTACCCGTTGGAATTCCAGTTCCTTTACCACCTTTCTTATATATATATAACTGACCTGTTGTCTTATCTTTATAAATATCGTAATGAGAAATCTTTGCTTTTCTACCGATAAATTCTTTTTTTAGATCGTGAGCATTTATTCCTTTACGTTTTAAATAACTGTCTTTTACTTTTTCAATATTAAGCTTTGTTTTATTTTTAACCTTTTTAGATGGTAATTTACCCTTATAGTTTCTTTTTATTTTTCCTTTATATTTTTTTGCATAATATTTTACAGCCTTCTTGGCAACGTACTTAACTACATACCGACCGCCGATATAGACTAGTATAACTACGTATGGATTTTCACCATTTGGATCGTCCAACATCACTGGATTATTTTGTACATATACATATGAATGTTGGCTAATAGGATTGTCCGTTTCTCCCGGTTGGGATCAATAAAGAGAAACAGCCCCTCGTTTGGTTCATAATATCGTGCCAGCAGGTAATATAGACCACTTTCATTATCATGACGATACGAAGCATAACGATAAGGGTTCTTATCTGCCATGCTACCGCTTTTTGCAAGGATATTACCCCAGGCATCGTATGCGTATAAAGCGACAGTGTTTCCTAATGCATCCGTTAAAGCTATAACATCTTTATGTTCATTTAGAATATAATAATACGTCTCTCCTTCTTTCGTCATCGTCAATGGACGACCGAAATCATCATAACTGTACTCAGCAGTAATTGTCCCAGATTCATCTGTTTCAAACAATACCTGTTCTTCATCATAGTGATAATAGGTAGTTTGTCCATTAACCGTCTTACTGGTCCGTCGACTGTCTTCGTTGTATGCGTATGTGGCGATAGTTTGACCATTGAGTGTCTGAATTTCCACTAGTTCGCCTAGTTTATTATAAATATATTTGTACTGGCTATCTTGAGTACGATTACCATTTGGATCATAGCTGTAGCTTTGTCCATCAAATTGAGTCAACTGATTGTTGTCATTATACGAATAGGAATTAATAGTTGTCTGTTCGTTTTCTACTAAATTCTTTTTCGTCTGGTTTCCGACTTTATCATATTCATATGAGATAGTAGCTCCATCAACCGTAGTTTCACTAATCAACTGGTTATTTTCATCATAATCGTAAGTGGCAATACCAGCATTAGAGGTTACCGAGATGATGTTGCCGCGTGTATCATAAGTATACGTGAAAGTATCCAAAGCAGTCGTTCCCTTTTTAACCGTCAAAGTATTCAGTTGCCCCGCTACATCATAGTCATACGTTGAGGAGATCCCATTTACATATGAAATGAAGGCAAGGGAATCTTTTTTAGTATAGGTTAGAGACACTTGACTTGCCCCGTTACGCTTTATATGTGTCAGCCGTTCATTGGCATCGATGGTGTAACTCTGAGTAAACGATTGCGTACCAGATTTTCCGACGACAGAGGTTGCAACTCCCGTTCCGTCATATCCATACTCTACCGATTGGCTATCCGAAGAAGATTTAGTGACTTTGTTATTTTTATTATATGTTAAAACTTTTTTGGCCCCAGTAACTACATTTAAAACAGATTCAACATTGCCATTGGCATCATAAGAATACGTCCATTTTCTTGAATCGTTTATTACTTTATGCAGTAACTGATTATTTTGATTGTAAAAATTGTGCAGCTTATCTCCTGACGGTAACCCTGTTTCTATTGTATTACCATTTGCATCATAAACAAATGATGTTGTTTGTCCAAGTGGTTCTTTTCTCGTAGTTAGCTGATTTTGAGCATTGTATGTGAAAAGGGTCTTTTTCAACGCTGCATTTGTCGCCGTATTCAAGTTTCCATTTGCATCATATTCATAGGAAGTGATATTCCCTTTTGCATCTTTTACCTGTGTCAACAAATTCTGAAGGTTATACGTGTAGTAAATTGTGTTTAACTCCGAGTCTGTGACACTTGTTGTGTTACCATATTTATCTTGCAGAGTGGTTGTAGTCCGCCCCAGAGAGTCTGTTACAGATTTCTGATAGTTTTTATTTGTATCATATGCATAAGTTTCTTTCGTGCCGTCCGCAAATGTTGTACTAACTAAATTTCCATAGCTATCATATTCATTTATTGTTTTTTCCCCTATAGGACTAATTACCTCGATTTGGTCCCCTACGCTATTGTAAATGTTTGTTGTTTTTCCTTTTGAATCGGTTATTGTAAGTGGTTGACTAAATTCATTATACGTATAATCTACCGTGTTCCCCAAAGGATTTTTTGTTGTCAACAGATTCCCTTTACTGTCATAAGAATTAACGGTTTGATTTCCTATAGCATCTGTTTGAATAGTCGGATTGTAATTCGCATCGTATTCGGTACTTGTAATATTACCTAGTGGATCGATGGTTTCTAGAATGACATAGTTGTTATCTAATAAGTATTCTGTCTTATTGCCCTTTGCATCAGTTTCTGTAGCTGTATAGTTTGTAATATCATAAGAATAGGTTGTTTTTGATAGATTGGTATCTGCAATAGTTGGCTGATGTACATTTGTTAAAAAGCCGTTCAAATAGGTATAATGGGTCGGTTGATTGTTTGCATCCAGGAGTGTTGATACTTTTCCATCTGAATTATAGGTAAATTGCGTTACCGCCCCTTCCGAACCTTCTTTATACATAGTCAAAGTTTTAAGCTTCCCATTTTCATACGTATAAGCCGTTTTTGGGGTTCCCTCAAAAGAGGTTGATACTATTCGTCCATTTTCATAAGTAAATGTCAACTTTCGTCCAGAAGCATCCGTAATACTAGATAGAGTGCCATCTGTTTGACGTTGATATGTTACTCTATTTAGGTTACGGTCTTCTTCATATTCAATTAAAAACTTGCGGGCATTCACTTCCGGGTCATTAATCAAATCTCGGAAGATCATTCGATTTCCGTTAAAATCTTTTATTTCAAAGGCATTAGACGCTGCTCGTTTAATAGAAAGATATAAACCCACAGGTGTTATATAAGAAGATGTCGTAGAATTATACGTGAATGTATGAGCTGTTCCATCTGCATCGGTATATAAAAGATCTCTATTCGGCAACTCCGTGACCGTTTCACTCCCTGAGAACGACCACCCAAATCCTACGGCTGAATCTTCGTTTGATTTTGAGTTATATGTCCGATTGAATACAAATCCTGAATTCCCGCGTCCACTAACTTCAAAGTCCGTGAACTGAAGCATCAAATTCCCTGTTCCAAGGTTTGTATAGCCTTGTCCATCTGATAAGGTATGTTCTGCATACGACCAGTGATCTTCCATTCCTAATCGAGCATTTGTGCGATATGTTACAGCCAATAATGGATGGTATTTTGAATCAAATGTATGCTCACTTGAAACGAATTTTTTGTATATATTCGTTGATTCGCTATCACTTTTCAAAAGGAATCCATAATTCGGATCCGTAGAATCTTTCCAATTTTGAATGATATGAATAGGCACTTCCCACTTCTTCATATCTAAATCCAGGCTAGTAGGAGAGGTAAACCCATTGACAGTAGCCAATTTATTGCTGACTACATAATCGCCACCCTTATTTGTCCACAAAACGGAAGGTGAAGTCATCGCATAATTCCAGGATGCCTGGTTTTCTTCCCAGTCTCTTGAAACTTTGAAAAGACTGATATCAACAGGCGAACTTCCATTGGTAGAGGAGAACCATAAATTTAGGCTGGAAGACAAAATATGAGTTGCCCCTGGAATAGATGACAAATCGAACTTGATTAGTGATCTTAGGACGTTACCGTTGGATGCCCCACCTCCTAATTCCAAGTCATTCCCACCAGTCTGCGTTGGAAATGTACTTCTAAGGTTTGTATCTTTAACATAATTAGAAGATTGGAGTTTTACAATGGTTGGATCAATTGTAATAGGATAAATCCTCTCAGAATCCTCCAACCAGGCTTTGCTAGGAATCAGATATAAATATAACTGACCATCAATTACTTCGTGTTCGAGTGTCACATCATAGGAAATGGCCTCTTCCGGGATCGATGTGATTTCTTTTGCTGTTTGAAAGCCTTCCGGCTTATAAGAATCGTACATGTAAGGAGTTTCAAAATAGTAGATAGGCTGATTAGTATCTTGGTCATAAAGATATAGAACCCCTTCTACTTCCTTGGCATTCAGGCCAACTAAATCCAATTTGTAAGTGAATTTATCAGGGAATCCGCTTGATGTCCTTTCATTAAAGATAATATCCTCTTTAATCCGGTCTGCCCCTATTGTGTATGTTAAAGAAATATTTTGATAGATTTCTGGATATTGAATGGAGTTATCTTCAACAACCCCCGTTACCTCAGCAGGTTCTTTTCCAGTATTCTCTACCGGAGCAAGTTCCATCTTAATGGATCTATCTTGATCCTCAACTTGCAGTAACGGAGTATCCTTATCTACCTTCTTATCTAGTTTTGCCTTAAAAGAGTTTGCTTTGTTTTGGTAATTTTCTTCAGTAGTATTTTCAATTAGGTTGCTTTCGATTTCGCTCCAAGTGTTTCGGCTGTTTTTATAATGAATAGGTATTTGAGAAATTTCAGCCGTGTAAGTACCATCTGTATTTAAAAATGTCTTGGAGTTTGCTGTTCTTTTACTTACTATTTCCTCTCTTACTTTAGATTTAGAAATACTTTCAGCTGAATCTACATCAGCATTTGCTTCGACAATACCTTCGGTAAAGTTGCCAAGTGGTAAATATGCGATTAACAGAGTTAAACACATTAGATTAATTACACTCTTCTTCCAAAGAGTTGTTTTCTTCATTTTCATTTTCTTGTTCCCTTTCCATGCGATGTGTTTTCATGTACATCTTGCCTAATTACCTTTGCTGCAAATTAACCTCCCGTTTTTTTACTTTTTTTCTATAAAAATATAACAAATTCATTGTATTAACTCTCTATGTAAAATATGGCATAATTGTTTGAAACTTCTATCTATTATTTGCTGATATAGGGAAAGGCTTACTAGATAGAGCAAATTTGTGGGTTTATCCTATCCTTAATTTAAGAACTCTAATGCAAAAAAAGAGTGTTAAAGTCTCGTTATATATTCATTCTTTGTCATACTTTAATATACAGCCATTGGATTTCTTGTAATATCTCTAAATTGCTTCTCTTAAACTAGCTAACAAATACTTTCTTGTCCTTAATGCGGAAAACTAATTTTATATTATCAATACACCAAACCAAAACATCATAGAGATAAAAAGGCATATAGAATGAAACTTCTGAATGCCTTTAATGGGAATGTGATACCGAGAACCAAATTGTATATAGATTCAAAAAATAACCTATACAAAATTCTTGGCTGATGAATACTGCCATTGCCAAATCGGAAAGACATTAAATCACTAAAATACGTCAAAAAATAAGCAACAAATTGACCCGATGGCTTTGGACACTCAAGTGCACACGATCTTAATCTATTAAAATCAATGGCTGCATAACGTTTGGTGGCATTAGGGTCCTGATGACCCAGTATCTTCTGCACTTATATGGTAAGGAACATCATTATTGACAAGGTGTGTAGCCAGACTCGCACGTATTGCATGTGGACCACGTTTTCTTGAAGCAATATTAATACCGCTATTCATTAGATGTGTACAAACGATTGACCAGATAGAGCTACGTGAAAGCTTTCTGTAGGGAACTGAACTACGAATAAAAATATATTCACAATCAGAATCAGAATCAGGCCTTCCATTCTGAATATAATCCTGCAGTGCCTCCGACACTTTTTCAAGCAATTTCACCTGATACTTAACGGATGTTTTTGACTGCAAGAATACCACTTGTCCATCACTGATTTCTGAAAACTTCAAAGATGAGATATCATTTGCACGAAGACCGTAGGAAACAGACAGTGCCATGATAGCATAATTACGTTTCCCAATCCCAGAAATTCTTTCGATACTGTTCAGCAACTGGATAAGCTCTTCTTCCGTATATATGGAAGGTAATTTTTCCATAGATGAATACCGAGGGACTGCTTTTGAAAAATCCATTTCAGTCACGCTTTTCTGATATAGGTATTTAAGAAAAGAAGGCAGTTTTTCACAGAACCCTTGCTTAGACTTAATATTTGAAAATGAAGTACCTATGTGTATAAAACTCATTAATTTTAAATCAGTGACTGATTGTTTCTCTAACGAATCGAGAAATTGCTTGGCATATATACATCTGGTTTCAACAGTGGAAGGGCTGTATCCCTTTTCTTGCATATATGCCGTATATGAATCAATAACAGGAATAAATATATCTGGACAAATTGTAGTTTGTTTAGTGTGAAATATTACAAATGGTTTGTTTTGTATGTAATCATTCAAACGTCTGATAGCTGTTTTTATATAGTTATACCAACGTTTCGATAATCCTGTTTTCGTCAGTTGTTTTTCAAGAAAAAGCTTACCAACTGCATGGGAATAATAAGGAACTTTATGATCCTTCATAAAAGTGGAAATTTTCCTTAAAGCACATTGATACACCGATATAGTTGAACATCGGTAGCCGAGAGTAGTCAGCTCACTCATCATTTCTTCAATGACTGAACTTAACTGTTCTGCGGGTATTGAATTATTCAAGATAACCATCTCCTTTTATATTATGTCAGCCCAGTAATCGGCTGTACTTAAATTATAAAACAAGATGATTATTGATTATCCGAGAAAAAATCATTAAAAGTTAATAACAACAGAGCTTTTCGTAGAACTTCTCGGATAATTATCTTCCTTGGATAATTCAGATTCCTCGTCGCCACGGACACCCTTGCCTTCGGCTAATGGTTCGCATATCCCAATGTCCATAGCGGACTTTCACCGCTAAGTTGATGAACATGCCTGGCACACAAAATAAGCAGTCACCCATGAAAGGTAACTGCTAAATTACTTAAAGAGCCTGTTCAAAAAGCCCTGATTTTTTTAAAAAAACAAAAACGCACCTTTGCGAAAAATGGTAAAATGGGAGTGTCCAAACAACCAAAAATACCATTATGCGAGGTGCGTTTTCATGGATTTACAGTTAGAACTGCTTCCTTACCACTATTATAACACGCTCGGTTTTGATGTAGAACTCATAGATTATATCAATCACGTGGACGATTCCATTGTTGAGGAAAAGATCGCTCCTCTCTATAAACATGGCGGGCGTCCTCCAGTAGACCCAAGAGTCTATTTTCGCATGCATTATCTGTACTTTACTCGTCCTGAAATTTGTTCTTTCAGGGAACTTGAAAGACAATTGAAAGATCCTAAAAATCAGGCGTGGCGCAATTTCATTGGCACACCTGACATCCGGCAGGTTCCTGTTCACGGGAGTCTTAGTCATTTTCGGACCAAGGTTGGTGTTGAATTATTCTACGAAATCTTATTTAACTTGATCGCCCAAGCTCTTCAACTTGAAGGATTCTTAAACCCTAGGCTGTCCGGGATTGACTCTAGACCGATATGGGCAAACGTGAATGGCTACAAGAAAAAACGATGTTCTTGCCTCGATCAAAGTAAGTGTTCGTGGGAAAAAACCTATTCGGATCCGGACGCAACCTGTGGGGTCCAACGCACGAAAGCCAATCAGAACAAGTTTTTTATCGGGTATCGTAAACATTCCATCGTATGCCCAAGCCCGAAGGGACCCGTTGTGTTGTTTTCGATCATTTTGCCTACTGACACAGCGGATGTCAAAGTAATGTTGCCGCTAATCGACATGATTCAGAAGGTAGATGGATTAAAGGTTGAATACTTGGCAGCTGATTTAGGCTATTTTGATGCGAATGATCAGCGTGAGTCACTGATGACACATGATGTGGCGGTGGTAACTGAAATCAAAAAGAACACGGTTATTCCTGAACACTGTGATCCTAACGGAAAGCCGGAATGCGAAGAAGGGCATCCCCTCGTGTTTGATGGATTTGACAAAGATACCTACACGGCATGGTTCCGTGGAGACGATAACAAATGCTCAGCCTGCCCCATGCAAGGCAGCTGTGAAAAACAGTTTGCGTACTCGTATGAAGAAAATCCCTTTTTTTCTGGCCCTGTGCCGCAAGGAAGTGAGTTACAAAAGCATATGCTCAAGTTTCGGAAGCAAGTGGAACTTGCTTTTGCCCAGGAATCGAATCAGCTTACGTCCATCATGAAACATAAAAAGGTTCCCGTTCGTCAAACGGAGCGAGTCAAGAAGTTTTTCATCATGCGGGATCTGTTTCGGTTGATAGAGCGCATGATCAAACATGTAAGATTGACCGTTTTACCTACGAACCATGTGGAGAAAATCAGTCAGCTGCAACACGACCAAGTGGAACAATTCTCCCTACATTTGGTAAGTTAACTACCCTTAAAAGTCGACATTTTTAAAAAGGACCGATTGGACAACGGGATACGTCTGTCTAAATTTTGGCGCCGATAGTGGAGGCATGATCCATTTTATTTGTCTGTACGCGCATATTCCTTTCATTTACAATTATGGGAATTCGGAAGCTTGTATTTCTCTAAGTGTACTCAGTTAAAGGATACTTTTTGAACACCCTCTTAAAGATTGCTTGAAATTTATTCATTTATTCAATGGAAAGGAAACTTCCAAAATCCAACAAGAGTTTCAAAGAAATGGCTTACTAATTCCATATAAACCTACAGAAATACACAAAAGACCACCAACAATAAACAAGATTTTAATAATCCAATAATTAATAGAACCAGGTAATGGCGTTATATACTTGACTTGCGAATATGTTTTACTGTAATAGAATCTTTCCTTTGTTGCATGGAAAAACATATACAAAGAAAATATACCAACAGCGAAAATGAGTATACCCGCATAAAAATCTTTTCCCACCGTTTATCCCCCCTTTAATTAAAGGATTCATCTTTTATATTTTTTATATATTTTTTGGACATAAGGCTTTGCTGCCGATCATAAAAATCCTACTTTGTCACCAAACAATAAAAGGACTTGGTTTTCGGAGAAAGACCCTCGGCTAAAGTTTCCAAAGTTTGATACTAAGTAGCTGCAGGAGCCATGTGTCCTGCTAAAAACTTTTCTCCTACTTTTGAAAGGTTTCCTGCTTTAGCTAGCTTGGAAACAATACCTCCACCTATGACTCCGGCAGCTGCTCCCTTTAAAAGTTCTCCTCCGAAAGCCCAGACACTAAAATGTTTAAATGCATTTTTATTTCCATATTTAACCAATAGATCTGCTACATAACCGACAGCATTAATCAACGCACCAACCAATGCAGATGCTACAGGTGTTGGCAGATGTCCGCTATGATCAATGTATTTAACGGGATTATTTTTGGAGTAGACATATTGATTAAGACTTCCAGGATCGTCTTCAACTCCGTGTATAGAATCCTTAGTTAAGAAACGTCCAACACTTGAATCATAGTAACGAGCTATCAAGTAATATGAGCCAATTTCCTGATCAAACCGATACCCAGCATATCGGTATGGGTTAGCATCTTTCATGGTCCCAGATGAAGAAAGAATATTCCCCCAAGCATCATTTTGATACTCTGCTACTACATTCCCGCTTACACTTTTTCCCCCTTTCTCTACAGTTACCAGTTCATCGTTCCCGGCTTGTTGTGCAAAGAAAATGTTATTCTCGTTTGCCGTGTTTTTGATTACGGCCACCCAAATGTACCACCTCTGCCATTGTTTTTACCAAGGAGTGACAAGAAATTTACCACTAATCGACAACTTATTTACCACTCAAAACCTTTTGTATAATTAGTGAGCATATCTAACGATATGACGCTTTATATGGGAGGTTTTTTTATGATCCATTATCGCAAGATATTGGAATTAAATGACGAGGGGGTTAGTTTAAGAGGCATTGCCGCCAGTACTGGCAACTCTCGGCAAAAAGTTAGCGAAGTCATTGAATTGGCTCGAAAGAAGGGTGTGGAATGCCCGCTAGAAGAGGAGATGAACGATAGATGGATTGAGGAATTTCTTTATCCAGAAAAGACAATGGAAGGCTCCGGCAGGCAGCCTCTTGATTTTGAATATATCCACAAAGAGTTGGCAAAACCCAATGTCACTCTATCTCTTTTGCATCATGAATACGAGGCGGGTAGCCGTGCGAATAATGCGATTCCCTACTCCTATCAGAGTTTCGTACGGTATTACGGCAATTATGCTCAAAAACACAAGGCAACGATGCGTATTCGGAGAAAACCTGGTGAAATAATGGAGGTCGATTGGGCTGGTTCCACACTTTTTTTCATTGACAGGGATACCGGGGAAAAAGTGAAGGCGTATGTGTTTGTCGCTACATTGCCGTGCAGTCAATTTTCCTACGCGGAAGCAACCCTTTCAATGGACCAGCATTCCTGGATTAACGCCCATATTCATGCGTATGAATATTTTGGCGGAGTAACTCAGATTGTGGTTTCAGATAATCTGAAAACCGGTGTAACGAAGCACACTTCAAGGGAGTTAGTATTGAATCCTACGTATAAGGAAATGGCCAACCATTACAGTACAATCGTTATGCCGGCTCGCGTACGCAGCCCTAAGGATAAAGCTAGTGTCGAAGGCTCTGTAGGTACGATTTCAACGTGGATTATAGCAGCTTTGAGAAGTACACATTGCTTTAGCATTGAAGAATTGAATGTGGAATTACGGAAGAAACTTGAGGAATTTAACCAGCGTCCTTTTACCCGAAAAGAAGGATGCCGTTTTTCAGCATTTGAGGAAGAGGAGAAATTTGCGCTTTCCCCTCTTCCAGGCACGCCTTACAAGATATCTGAATGGAGAACGGCAAAAGTAAGGCCTGATTACCACATTTCCGTAGACAGCATGTTTTACTCCGTACCCTACGAGTATATCAATCAGGAAGTGGACGTAAAGCTTTCCGATGATATGGTTGTTGTCTATTTTAAGCATATGTGGCTAACTTCACACAAACGATTATATGGGAGATTCGGTCAGCCATCAACCCTTCCGGAACATATGCCAGATAATCATAAGTTATATATAGAGCACACGCCAGAAGTGGCGATTGAGTGGGCCAGCAGCATTGGCTCTTCCACTTCCATTGTGGTGAAATACCTTTTAGATTCCTATCAATCTGAAAGACAAGCATTGCAATCTATCTTTTCTTTAAAGAAACTCGAGCATCGTTATACCAAATATGAGATAGAAATCGCTTGTAAAATGGTGCTTTCCATGACAGGAAGACCGACGGTAAAAAGCATTCAGACCATATTGAAAAGCAACAAGAAAAAAGACGCTGAACAAGAATTAAAACAAAATACAGAAGTAAACGAGACTAATTTCGGCTTCACCCGTGGAGCTTCATATTATGGAGGAAAAGAATAATGTTAAACGAGCATGTGTTATCCAAGCTGCAGGAGATGAATTTAGGAGGGATGGCTGAAGCATTCAAAGAACAATCCTTAAACAGAGAATACCAGTCCATGAGATTTGAAGATCGGTTTTCCTTGCTTGTCGACCTGGAATATTCACGTCGGAAAAGCAATCATTTAAATCGATTAATTAAAAATGCCACATTTTCAGACTCCAAAGCCAGCATTGAGGATATTGAGTATCATGAGGATCGAAGACTTAAGAAGGAACTCATTTTAAAATTGGGCAGCGGCCTTTATATCCAAGATCATCATAACATCATTTTAAAAGGCCCTACTGGCTCAGGCAAAACCTTTATGGCGTGTGCGCTTGGTGTTTCCGCTTGCCGTCAGCAGTATAAAGTGAAATATGTCCGCCTTCCGGAATTACTGGATGAACTGTCACTGGCTAAATTGGCTGCCGACGGCAGCTATCGAAAGATAATCAAAAAATACACAAAAACAGATCTACTCATTCTTGACGAGTGGCTCCTTACGGATCTTTCGAAGGAAGAAGCAAATATCCTGTTGGAGATTACAGAAGCCCGGCACAAAACTGTTTCCACCATTTATTGTTCCCAAATTGATCCGAGCGGTTGGCATATCAAATTGGGGAACGGTACGATGGCAGAAGCCATTTTAGACCGCATTGTCCATGACTCCTACCAGTTATTATTAGATGGGGACATTTCCATGAGGGAACGTCATGGATTGGGCAGAGAGGTTGAGGAATGAGGGATTTATTAACGATTCAGGAAGCTGCCGCACTCTTACAATCTTATGGAATAGAATGTCATTGGCATGATGTTAAGAAATGGGCAGTAGAGGGGAAAATAAAAGCTAAACACGAAAATAGAGTTTACAAAATGGATCAAGATGATGTTTATGAATTCCTCGATTTACTTTGGAAAGGCACATCATATGAAATTGGAATAAGTGATGAAACAAAAATAAGTAGGCTCATTCAGGAAAACAAACAGTTAGAGAAGGAAAACAAAAAACTAAGTCAAAAGTTATCCTCGATGAAGTAAAGCACCATTAGGTTAAAGAATACCCCTGCCATTGGTCGAATAGGCAGGGGTATTCTAATTAAATTTAAGTTGGTAAACAACTTGGCACTTGCCGGTAAATTCTCTGTCATTGAGTGGTAAAAAAGATGGCAGAGGTGGTAAGATCCTATGGCCGTAATCAGTTTTCAAACTTACCGGCCTTTTTCGTGCTGGCCTTAAGTCTATTATCAATTTTCTTCCACTTTTTATCCGTCTGGTCCTGATAAAATTGTTGGTCCATGAAAATTTCTTCGGTGAAGCTTCCATCTGCATTGAGGAAACGTGTGAATTCTATCGAAAGAGCGTCAAAGGATTGAATTTAACCTCAGCCAAATGGCACAAGACTGACTTATTTCCATCTGTCTATCAGGAATGGAAACAACAGAAGATAACTGATGTAGAAGCTATGAAACTTGTAGGGATGAAACGGAATACGTTTTATAGAAGGGTGAAAGAATACGAAACCAATCTTTAATGGTATTACATCAGGTAACTATTTGAATCAACCCTTGTATAAAGTAAGGGTTGATTTTTTATAATAAACCTTTTCGGTCGGATATGCAAAAATACCCAAATAATGCTCTTTTTTGGCATAGTGTCTCGTGTTAAGATGTCGTAAGGAGGGATTTCTTTGAAGCAAAAAGTCTTGCCCGCATCTTCTAATATGAAAGAGTTTGAACAGTTCCTTGAAAGTCCTTTTGAAATAGGGGTCATGCTGGAAGTGCATATCGCCCAATTGAAAAATATCAATGAAATGGCAAAGCAGCATGGCAAAAAAATGATCTACCATGTTGATATGATTCAAGGACTGAAGAGTGATGACTATTCAACGGAATATCTTTGCCAGGAGTACAAACCATATGGCCTTATTTCCACAAAGTCGAGTGTCATTTTAAAAGCGAAGGCAAAAGGGGTGCTCGCTGTCCAAAGAATATTCCTGATTGATTCCCATGCCCTTGAGAAAAGCTATAAATTGATTGAAAAAACGAGGCCCGATTTTATTGAAGTTTTACCCGGGGCCATGCCCTGGATGATCCGGGAGGTCAAGGAACGTGTCAATATTCCCATTTTTGCAGGCGGATTGATCAGAACTAGCGAAGAGGTAAAAAGCGCACTCGATGCCGGAGCCACCGCGATCACTACCTCCAAAAGGGAGTTATGGGCGGGAATTCCATTTCAAAAATTGTACACGTGAAAATCTCAGCTATCTGTGCTACAATGATTACAAGTTAATAAATCGGGTAGGAGAACAGGAGAGACCACGATAACATTATCGTTTTTGGCGATAATGTTGATTGTGGTCTCTCTTTTTTTCTATTCAAGGAGGCGTTTCGAATGAGATTTTCCAATCTTGACCGTACTCATATCGTGGCAAAGCTGAAAAAGGAAGCATTTGATGTAATGGTAATTGGCGGCGGGATCACCGGTGCCGGAATCGCGCTTGACGCAGCAACTAGAGGAATGAATATCGCTCTTTTGGAAATGCAGGATTTCGCGGCAGGCACGTCTAGCCGTTCCACTAAGTTGGTACATGGCGGCCTTCGCTACTTAAAGCAATTTGAAGTGAAAATGGTCGCTGAAGTCGGGAAGGAACGGGCAATTGTTTATGAAAATGGCCCGCACGTTACGACTCCAATGTGGATGCTACTTCCCTTCCATAAGGGCGGGACATTTGGCAGCTTCACTACGTCCATCGGTCTTAGGGTGTATGACTTTTTAGCAGGTGTGAAAAAAGCAGAGCGCCGGAAAATGTTTAGCGCGACAGAAACATTAACAAGGGAACCACTTGTGAAAAAAGACGGTCTGAAAGGCGGCGGCTATTACGTTGAATACCTCACCGATGACGCCCGCCTGACGATAGAGGTCATGAAGCAGGCAGTTTCAAAAGGTGCTTCCGCATTGAACTATTCCAAAGTTAAAAACCTTATTTATAAAAATGGCGTTGTTGCTGGAGTATTGGTTGAGGATCTTTTAACAGGCGAGGAGTATGAAGTCTATGCCAAAAAGGTCGTCAATGCAACCGGCCCATGGGTAGATGGAATCCGTGAAATGGATGATTCGAAAAAAGGCAAAACACTGAAACTTTCAAAAGGAGTCCATATCGTTATTGACCAGTCGCGATTCCCACTGAAGCAGGCGATCTATTTTGACACACAAGACGGCAGGATGGTCTTCGCAATACCGCGCGATGGCAAAACCTATGTCGGCACGACCGATACTTTTTACAATGACGATCCAATTAACCCGGGCATGACCGAAGAGGACAGGAGCTATCTGCTAAAAGCCATTCACTACATGTTCCCGGAAGTGAATGTGACGGAGAAGGATATTGAATCCAGTTGGGCTGGCGTAAGGCCGCTAATACATGAGGACGGCAAGGCTCCTTCTGAAATCTCCAGGAAGGATGAAATCTGGGAATCCGATTCCAAACTTATCACGATTGCCGGTGGAAAATTGACCGGTTACCGTAAAATGGCCGAGACGATTGTTGACCTGCTTGCTGAAAAATTAACAACGGAAGACGGTCGCAGCTTCCCTGGCTGTCAGACAAAGAATTTGCCGATTTCTGGTGGAGATGTGGGCGGTTCCGCTAATCTTGATTCCTTTGTGGAAAGTCTGCTTGAAAGCGGGATTCAGGCAGGGTTCACGAAAGAAGAAGCACGGCGTCTAGCTTGCCAATATGGCTCCAACACTCCAACTGTATTCCAGCTAGCTTCAGCACACAATGACGAAGCGAACAAATATGGATTGCCACTGGAGTTATTCGCAAAACTGATCTATGGAATCCAATACGAGGCCGTGGCAACACCGATCGACTTTTTCAACAGGCGAACTGGTGCGATTTTATTCGATATCGATTCCGTGAGACAATACAAGGAAAATGTACTGACCTACATGAGCAGCCAGTTTAGCTGGGAGGAAAAACAAACCGAAGCCTATGCTTTGCAATTGGATGCAGCCCTGGCCGAAGCAGTCACTCCGGTAAAATAATCTGTCGAGCCCTGATCCACGATAGAGATCAGGGTTCTTTTTAACTGGGAAAAATGAGTGATTTTTTCCAGTTCGCCAATAAAAATTGATTTTCGCCAATAAAATTGTGAACTTCGCCAATAAAATCAGATTTTCGCCAATAAAATTGTGAACTCCGCCAATATATTTGTATTTTCGCCAAAAAGTTTTGTCTATACAGTGAAAATGCACGCCGACAAAGCATCATCTAGTTGTTCAACACCTGAAAATTGCGCAATTTGTTTCTTCTCGATTAAAATCCTCGCCAAAATCATCGACAGCACCAGCAAAACTCCTGCTATGGCGACTCCAAACATTCACGACATTAGCCGCAGGTATTTCCTCCGAAATGATCTGCAGCTGGATTCCGTCCATCTGCCTCGTCTGATACTTGCGATATTAATGACCCACACCAGTACTCCTGCGAGAATCAGACCTGTCGCCGGCAAGACACCGATCTTGCTGACCATTTCGGATAAGCCTGGCATTCTGAAACCGGCAGACGAGACTGCGAGCCATATCCTGATAAACGTAGCTCTGGCTGATATCGCCTTTGTTTTCAATGCGAGCAGAAATGCAATTCCCGTAACTAGGACATACGGCACTGTCCATGAAAGGAACAGTCTTGCAATCTATATTTCCGGGTTTATTGTTAGGGCTTTACCTCTACCAGCAGAACCCCCTGCTCCCCTCTCCTCACACGATACAGTTCTGCCTCCTAACGGAAATCAATGTTGTCAAAATCGAGCTCATAATTGAAAGGCATGTTACCATTCCTTTTTAATGGCTGTTTACCCTTTTATACAGCACAGTAACAAGCACTGTTTTGGGCTTGCAGAATAGACTATAGGCATGAGTGCGATGAGTGGATTGGTAAATACCAGCCTTTCAGCGGAACAGTCAGTATGCTCAATGATTTTTCGATTACGCCATCCGGCGAAAACGCAGGATGTTATCGATTGATGTCTGTCATCGATGGAACAGGGAGGCAAGTGAAGTTTGTGATCGAACCAAGGACTTACTTCGTCGATCAGGCGATGGTCGGTATCAGTGACCAGGTGACAGGGTATTATGACGCCGATGTGCCAGTACCAATGATTTATCCGCCATAATACCGGGCACTTGTCATGGGAAAAGAAACCACCGGGCAGAATGTGAAAGTTGATTTTTTCAACAGGCAGCTGATCAGCAGCGATGGCATGCTCAAGCTTAATTTGGCCCCCGGGACACCGATTTTATTGGAAAATGGCCAGAGGTTTATAAAGAGTTCCGCAAACAGCAACCTGATCGTGGTTTACGGCCCCCTCCACTTTCAGCATTCCGGCGCAAACCACACCAGATAGGATCATTGTTTTATGTTAAAAGAGGCAGCCGTGTGGTTGCCTCCTTTTTTCAGTATTATCAATGGTTTCAGCCTATTTAATCAAACGTTTGATTAACAATCCCATAATGCATTTTTTCTGACATCCTGCCACATTTCTGATTGCTCCAGCTCCCCTGCAAGCTGGAAAAGCAAATCCTCTCTTCCCCTCGCTGCCATCACCTGCACTCCGACTGGCAGGCAGTCTTTTGTCAGGTGCAATGGAAGTGACATCGCTGGCTGTCCGGTAAGATTGGCGAGCTGGGTGAATGGCGTTCGTGCCAGATTCTTTTGGACAATTTGATCGACGATTCCCGCCTTTTTCAAAACACCGCCGAGTCCTAGCTTGCCCACCGTACTGATCAGGAACTTTTCAGATGATGACGGCTCGAGCTCTCCGATTTTTGCTGGCGGATGTGCAGTAGTCGGTGTAATGTAAAAGTCATAGGTTTCATGGAAGGTTTCCATCGACAGAGCTGCCCTGTCCCATTCTCTTAAACTTAAAACGAATTCCTCTGCAGAAGTTGCCTTTCCAAGCAGGCCAAGCAGCCAGGTCGTTGGCTCGACATCTGCTGCTGTCGCTTTTCGCTCAAGTACTTCTCCTAATGATTTTAAAAGAGCAGCCGTCTCCCCGAAGTACATGGTCAAATAGCTTGTCGCGATTTTATGGCCGTCAACCGGCGATTCCACCTCTTCTATCTGGTGACCCATTGATTCGAGCAGCAACACCGTTTTGAGGACAGCCTCCCGACAATCAGCGTCAACCTCCGTCCCAATTGGCGATTTTACTGAAAAAGCAACCCTGCGCTTTTTTCCGAGAGGAGTGCCTGCCGCCGAAAGATAGCTTCCCTCAAAAGGAGGAGCAGAAAATGCACCGGCTTTTTCATGTCCATGAAGTGCATCAAGCATGGCCGCACTGTCCCTGACTGAACGGGTGAGTACATGTTCCACCGAAGCCCCCTGCCATGCCCGTCCGTAATTCGGCCCAACAGGGGTCCGGCCGCGGGTCGGCTTCAGTCCGAATAATCCGCAATAAGCAGCCGGGATTCGAATCGATCCTCCGCCATCATTGGCGCCTGCAATCGGAACCAATCCGGAAGCAACCGCTGCTGCTGAACCTCCACTTGACCCTCCAGGAGTGTGATCAAGATTCCACGGATTTCGAGTCGGGCCATAATGGGCAGGTTCCGTCACCGCGACCAATGCGAATTCAGGTACATTCGTCTGGCCGAGAAAAACCACACCAGCCTGGCGCAGGCGTCTAGCATACTCGGAATCTTCCTTTGCCCGGTATTTTAAAAATGCCCCGGAACCTGCTGTGATTGGTTCTCCTGCTATCTCCTGCGAGATATCCTTGAGAAACATCGGTACACCTGCAAAAGCGCCTGTCAGT
Source organism: Mesobacillus stamsii (assembly GCF_030814065.1). NCBI lineage: Bacteria > Bacillati > Bacillota > Bacilli > Caryophanales > Bacillaceae > Mesobacillus > Mesobacillus stamsii. The sequence continues at coordinate 20,111 of NZ_JAUSUN010000015.1, read as the reverse complement.
TTCTGCCCCGCAGAATTCCGCGCCTGCTCGTACATCTTATTGATCACGGCATTCATTTTCGGGTTCAATGAATCCGTTAACCGGATTGCTTCCTCAACCAGTTCAAGAGGCTGAACTTCCTTCTTTTTTACCAAATCCGCTAAACCAAGCCCATCATAGTCCTTGTACTTGAAACCCTCCATCGCCCTCACCACCGTCTATTTTTTTATCTACTTTCTCTAAAAATATTAAAATCCCTCTTTTGTTATGCGTGATTTATTGGTAACCTGTTTTCTCGTAATCTAGAGTTTTCTGTTAGCAATACGCTTTATTGGTGACCCATTTATCCAGATACTGGATTTTATGTGCTCCAATACGCTCTATTGGTGACCTTATTATCCAGTTTCTGGATTTCCGTGATACCAATATGCTCTATTGGTGACACACTTTCCCTGTTTCTGGATTTTTCGGGCACCAATACGTCTCATTGGTGACCCATTTATCCAGATATTGGATTTTATGTGCTCCAATACGCTCTATTGGTGACACACTTTCCCTGTTTCTGGATTTTTCAGGCACCAATACGTCTCATTGGTGACCTATTTATCCAGATACTGGATTTTCTGTGCTCCAATACGCTCTATTGGTGACACAATTTCCCTGTTTCTGGATTTTTCGGGCACCAATACGTCTCATTGGTGACCAATTTATCCAGATACTGGATTTTATGTGTTCCAATACGCTCTATTGGTGACCTTATTATCCAGTTTCTGGATTTTTATGATACCAATATGCTCTAATGGTGACACAATTTCCCTGTTTCTGGATTTTTCGAGCACCGATAGGCCCTATTGGTTACCTGTTTTTCCGTATTTTGGATTTCCCGGGCATCAATTCGCTCTATTGAGGACCCTGTTATCCATTTTCTAGGTTTATGTAACTCCAATACGGTCGCCAAAGAGCCTGATCCAATAGTTAGATCAGGCTCCTGTTAGATTTGGTCAACCTCAAGTACTTCTTTCAAGTTATCCCGATGCTTATCAAGATCGAATTCGGAATTATTCAGGATGTACATTGGCATGTGCAGGTTTTCAAGAATCCTATTCTCAAATTCCTGTCTTGCTTTAAGGGCATCTATCGTGCCTTCCAGCCCACTCAAACCATTCACGAGCCCGAATCCTTGTGATGTATAGTAATGAACAAATCCATTAAACTCAGACCTTCCGCTTACTGCCTTGCGAAAAGAGCTCTCTAACTAGCAGAGGATTCAGGGAATCAACTGCCTGAGCGAGTTTTTTGACACAATCAATGGTTACTTCATCGGAAGCTCCATACTTGACCATGCCCATGGTCACAGGGTTTTGGATAAAACAGCATTCAAAAATATAGACTTTTTCTTCCGCAGATGCTTGTTTTGCAAACTCTTCCCAGCTTTCCGAAATGACTGCGATATTTTCTTCCATTGGAAGTTCATATACATCTTTCTTGGAAATAGCCGCGAACAGTGCATCTGGAAAACCGTCACCTAATTCATTTTTGATTTTCATATATGGCAGCAGGAGGCGCCCCCTCTTTATGGTTACCTCATCGCGAAAAACCTTGCTGAGAATGCTACTCTCTTTAAGAAGTTCTTCAAATTCTTCTTCTGTAAAATAAGCAACCCCCTCATAATGCAGGATGATCGAGCTTCCCTGGCTGTCAGACAAAGAATTTGCCGATTTCTGGTGGAGATGTGGGCGGTTCCGCTAATCTTGATTCCTTTGTGGAAAGTCTGCTTGAAAGCGGGATTCAGGCAGGGTTCACGAAAGAAGAAGCACGGCGTCTAGTTTACCAATATGGCTCCAACACTCCAACTGTATTCCAGCTAGCTTCAGCACACAATGACGAAGCGAACAAATATGGATTGCCACTGGAGTTATTCGCAAAACTGATCTATGGTATCCAATACGAGGCCGTGGCAACACCGATCGACTTTTTCAACAGGCGAACTGGTGCGATTTTATTCGATATCGACTCCGTGAGACAATACAAGGAAAATGTACTGACCTACATGAGCAACCAGTTTAGCTGGGAGGAAAACCAAACCGAAGCCTATGCTTTGCAATTGGATGCAGCCCTGGCCGAAGCAGTCACTTCGGTAAAATAATCTGTCGAGCCCTGATCCACGTTAAGGATCAGGGCTCTTTTTAAAAACTTCTTATCCATTGTACGAGAATTCAATTACCGGCTTCTGGCCTATTTTCCCTACCACTCCATGTAACAACGCGGCTGGAAAAAGAAAAGGAAAGCTGAGGATCATCGAAAGTTCATAAACTAGAGTGGTTTTTCCGCTTGGCTTCCCTTTCAGTCGCGTCCTTAGGCCACTCAAAGGAATTCCAAAAACATTTCCAATCATAATCATTCGGATAGCAGCTAATATGCCCATTGCCTTCTCTTGTCCATAAATGTCTACAATCCTCCCCCAGGATGCTTCCGTTGGATTTCCTCTTGTATCAGCATAGTGCTGCGCAAATAGGATTGCCGGCATTTCCGCCTCTGGAATGTTCTCCGCTGTTCCAGATAACATCAACTTTATTTCTTCCCTGCTCATTCCTTGTTCCAAGGCAATTTTTGTATGCGCATAGGAACATACCTGGCACCCATTCACCTCTGTCACTGAAAGCATGATTCGTTCAATAAAATGATTGGACAGAAGCCCGTTTCTTTTTGCCTTAGACAAATATTTCGCCGTTCGCAATCCTTTATGAAGGGAATGATACCCTTCTTTTACACTATATATTTTTTTATACAATTCCTGTTCCATACGCCCACCCCTATTTTACAAGCTTTTTACCATTATACCGGTTTGCCTTTCTTATAAAAAGGGAAAAGTAACTGTCAGTATTCTGATTATTGTTTTTTTAATAATATTCGAATAATTTTAAATCTATTTTCTTCTATTAAAAAATGACACGAAACCCTTATATATCAATACTTTATCCGATTCTATCCTAAATTTGTTTTTGACAATATCCAATACAGAAAGTATTCTAGTATAGATAAACAGGGAGGGGTAACCATGTCAAATCATAATAGGCAGAAAATTGTGGATAGTGTCCCGCAAACTGGATTCTTCGGACATCCAAAAGGACTGTTCACACTTTTCTTCACAGAATTTTGGGAGCGTTTTTCTTACTATGGAATGAGAGCGATCCTTGTATTCTACATGTACTATGAAGTTTCAAGGGGCGGCCTCGGTATTGATGAGACTTTAGCACTTTCCATCATGTCCATTTATGGCTCACTCGTTTATATGTCAGGGGTCATCGGTGGCTGGCTGGCAGACCGCATCTTCGGTACAGCCAGAGCCGTCTTCTACGGTGGAATCCTAATCATGTTAGGACATATCGCGCTTGCCATTCCAGGAACTATCGCGATGTTCTTCCTATCGATGATCCTAATCGTCATCGGTACCGGTCTTTTGAAGCCAAATGTATCAACGGTTGTTGGTGAAATGTACAGCGAATCAGACGCTCGTCGTGACGCTGGTTTCACGATTTTCTACATGGGAATCAACGCTGGTGCATTCCTTGCGCCACTGATCGTTGGAGCAGTCTCTGACGCTTATAACTTCCATTTCGGCTTTGCAATTGCCGCGATCGGAATGTTTGTCGGACTAGTTGTTTTTGTTTTGACAAAGAAAAAGAATCTTGGTCTTGCTGGTACTGCTGTGCCAAACCCGCTTTCACCGTCTGAAAAAAAGAAAACATTCACGGTTTTTGGGATCGCAATCGTGGCCATCGGTATTTTAAGTGCTATTTTGGTTCCTGCTGGACTTTTAACATTCGAAAGCTTTATTAATCTGGTAACGATTCTTGGTATCTTAATTCCGACTGCTTACTTTGTCGTTATGTACCGCAGTCCAAAAACAACGGAAGTGGAACGCTCACGTGTTCTTGCTTACATTCCGTTGTTCCTGGCGGCTGTTATGTTCTGGGCAATTCAGGAGCAAGGTTCAACCATCCTTGCGAATTACGCGGACAAGCGTACCCAACTAGAATTTGCTGGAATGACCATCTCTCCAGCCTGGTTCCAGTCGCTGAACCCATTATTCATTATTATCTTTGCACCGATTTTCGCTGGATTCTGGGTGAAGCTTGGGGATCGCCAGCCATCCATTCCAAAGAAATTCTCGTTCTCATTGATTTTTGCCGGGCTTTCATTCCTGGTCATCCTGATACCTGGATACTTCACAGGCACAGATGCACTTGTTAGCCCATTATGGCTCGTGCTTAGCTACCTGATTGTTGTTTTCGGTGAATTGCTGATTTCCCCAGTTGGTCTGTCAGCAACAACCAAACTGGCGCCGGCTGCATTCTCCGCACAAACAATGAGCCTTTGGTTCCTTGCAAGTGCCGCAGCACAAGCAATCAATGCACAAATCGTTAAATTTTACTCACCAGACACAGAAATGACCTATTTCGGTACAATCGGTGGAGCATCCATCCTACTAGGTATCATCCTATTCATCACATCGCCTAAAATTCAGGGATACATGAAGGGAATTAAGTAAGAACAAAAGACGGCTTACTCCACATAAGGAGAGCCGTCTTTTTTTGATGCCAAATTTACATACTTATGATTTTATGCAAGTTCGATTCTTTCCGGTAACGGATGATGCTCATATTCTCGTTGATTTCCTTGAATTCTCCGGTTTGCCTGTACCCTATTTTTTCATATAAATAACAGTTCCGTTCTTCCGTGAGGATGGTATCCAGCTCCCAAGCATCCGCTTCCGGGTGCATAAGCTCAAGGCGTTTCATCACCTGTTGAGCAATGCCCCTGTTCTGATAGCTTTCTAAAATATTCATGATACGAAGCCTCATTAACCCAGAGGACTTTTCGTGAACATGGACGCTTCCGGCTAGAGTGCCTTCAAAGCATATTTTATAGTAAACCCCTTGTTCAAATCTTTCTGTGAATCTCTCCATTGTTTGCGTGACAGGACTTGTCTCATGGTCCTTGTATTTTTTATAAAGAGGCATGAAAACTTCCATTTGCATGGTTAAAAGCTCCTCCGCATCCTTAACGGTAGCTGGTTTTAGGGAGATGTTTGAATGGACCATTTCGAATAACAGGTCGAAATAGGTAAACGGGATAAACTCACCGTTTTTCACCATTTCCTTTATCTCCTCTTCACTTGCCCATCTTGCATCCACCACTTCCTCTTCCTGAAGATGCAGCTCCTCCATGGTGATATTTTGCCTGACAAGCCAAATATCATCGAAACCTTCTGGAAACTTGACGGTAAATAATCGTTCCGCTCTTTCCATGTCCAGCTCGATTCCGATTTCTTCCTTTGCCTCGCGAATGGCGGCCTGCTCACTATCATCGCCCATGATTGCCGACCCCGCAGCAGAACAGTCCCACATATTTGGAAAGCCAATTTTCCATGGCTGTCTCCTTTGTATCAAATATTGGCCATCATCATTCACGATCCACACATGGACAACCAGATGATAATCCCCCGGCATCATCTCCTTCCCTCTTTCATGGATGCGATCCGTCATATGCCTGAATTGATCGTATATATTCCATAGTTCCATGGATGCCACCTCACTTTACTGATTTTCCCATTATACAACTTTCTTACGATCTTTTAATAGAACATTTAGTAAATCTGTTCCTTATTACAAAGGATCTTCAGATTGCGTTTTTTATATCGTCCCGTATCTTTCAAAGGGTGTACCACGTTACCAAAAAAGAGTAAGATAGATAGAAAAATAGTCAACACTTAAAGGACTGATCAATTATGATAAGTGCTTCTGCTCTTTTCTCAATCATAATCTTCCTGAGTCTTTTGATCCCAATCATCGCATTGGTCATTCTCAGTATTCTCAAGTTGCTTGAGAAAGAGTTTGATTATCTGCAAATGGAAAATATGCAGATCCAGCTGGAAACGCAGCTTCATCAAATGGAATATTTGCAGCTCAGCCAACAAATACGGCCGCATTTCCTATTTAACAGTTTGAATGCGATGATGTCCCTGGCCAGGCTGAACAAAAATGAGGATCTCATTCAATCAATGGAGAAGTTCTCGCTGTTTCTAAGGTATCAAAATAAAGACAAGGAATCGCTGGTTCCTTTTGAAAAGGAACTGGAGCATACCAAAAACTATTTGGCCATTCAACAGCTGCGATTTGGAAAAAAACTTGAAATTGACATCGCCATTGATGGACACGCAGCCCAAACACTTCTTCCTCCCTATACCCTACAGACATTCGTCGAAAATGCCTTTAAACACGGCCTTGAAAATAAACGCGGAGAAAAGAAACTCCAGATCGACCTCCAACGGAAAGGAAACTGGGTCGTCTTGAAGGTAATGGACAATGGGGAGACTGAGGCCAATAAATATCTGACGGAAGGGGACGGTACAGGAATGGAGAATATCCGAAAACGAATGGAATTGCTATTCGAATTGCATACTGAGGTTTCGATGAAACGAAAACCAGAATGGACTGAAGTCAAAGCTATTTGGCCATATACACCGGGGGAGTCACAATGAATCTATTAATAGTCGATGATGAACCATTGGAACTTGAACAGCTCTCTTATTTGGTGAAAAAACACTATCCAAACTGGAACATATACACTGCCGAGGATGCTGTTGAAGCCAAACAATTAGTAAAAACCCACTCGTTCCCACTCGCTTTTGTCGATATCCAGTTGCCCGGAGATACCGGGCTCGCCTTTTGTGAATACTTGAGGACAAATGATATCGATACGGAAGTTGTCCTTATCACAGCTTATCAGGACTTTAGCTATGCCAAGCAGGCGATCCGCCTCAATGTGCTGGATTATCTTGTTAAACCGGTCATTGAAAAAGAGCTTTTCAATATGATTGAGGATTTCTTGCAAAAAAATGCGTTCACGCAAACTAAATCCGTCCTCATTAACAATGTCCTGGAGATTGTCCATGAAGAGTACAACCAAAAGTTGCAGCTGTCCGACCTATCACGGAAAGTATATGTTACACCTACTTACTTAAGTAAAAAGTTCACCGAAGTAGTCGGCATAAAATTTACTGACTATATCAATCATTTTAGGATTCAGAAAGCCAAACAGCTGATGATTGAAAACCCTGATTGGTCCCTGTTCCAAATTGCTGAGCAAATTGGCTTTTCGAGTCAGCATCATTTCAGCAACTTGTTCAAGAAAATTGAAGGAATTACTCCCAGTCAATTCAAGGAGAATCACTGATGGTCGATTGGTACATACTCTTATTTATTGCCTTTACCCTTGTCATTCTTTTCATAGATAAAATCGGGAGCCATCGCAGTGTATATGAATATACGAATAAAAAGGAAGTTGGGTTGAGCGGCGGGACATTTTCCCTGGTTATTCCATATATGACTGGACCAACCTTCCTCCTCCCATTTTTCTTTACCTTAAAAGGAGGGGCATCCAGCTTCTTCATTTTCATAGTAACTCCATTAATCATGTACTCTATTTTGAGAAATATGATTAACAGCCAGGAACGAATCGCTAACATCCTCCCAGATCAAATTACTGGAGGTAAAGAAAATGTCATTACTTTTTTGATCTTCGGTATTTCCAGTATCGGGAGCATCCTGATCCAGACTGCATTAATGGCCATGTTATTCAAGGCCTTTTTTCATCAACCTGCCATACTGGGCGTATTTTTGTTGCTCACTTTTAGTTATGTTTTGTTTGGTCTAGGTGGAAGAGAAGGCGTAAATAGAGTTGGAAGCCTGCTTCTGATGGGAATATTATTCGTCAGCTCTTTCACTGTCCTGACCCTTTATTTACAGACTGGGACCGGGGGTGTTTATCAGCAGATCGTTAAAACGTACGATGGTATATTCAACGGAAGCCTCGGTGCGAACATCCTTTACTTCCTGACGTTTATTCTCGTAATGTCTGGCCAAATCTTCACCAGCTATTACTTTTGGGAATCAGTTCAAGCCATAAGACCGAATCACCGCATATCAGCTTTAAAATATTCATCATTTTCATGGGCAGCCTTATTGCTATCCTTTACGGGGTTTTCAATCTACTTGATTGCGCATACTGATACATTCTCAGCTTTACAATTGATGGAGGCGGTCACCCAATCGAACAGCATCATGTCACATATTTTCATCTATGCTAGCATCTCCATGCTCGCAGTAGGTATAGGGCATTCCCTATATTCCATGCTCGCCCTATATCTGCGCATCCTTGCTGCGATGCAAACTCAGCGATCATCCCATCACACCCTGAAACAGACCTATTTATTTGGCTTGATTTTGATGTTTTTCATTGGAATGGCTGGCATCAATCTTTCGGCATCCTTTACAGAATGGCTTCCTTACTTTGTCTCGTTCTTCTCTTCAGCAGCTGTCCCATTTTTTTATGTACTGGTGCAAAAACGTTTCTCTCGAAGGCACTTTGCTTTGACGGTCGGAATGATGAGTATGGCTGGATTCCCAATCAGTAGTATGATCAATGAGATATGGCTGGTTGCTCCCGCTGCTGCTGTCCTTACTTTTGTTGTGCACATGATTGGATCCAAATTTAATTAAAATCTTGCAAAAACAGATTGAATTTTTGCAAACAATCCCTCTTTAAAAGGTTTAGAATTTTAAGTATTCAGAAAAATTAAAAATAAAATTCAGGAGGTATTACCATGACAATCCAGTTAACGACCGAATCTTACATTTATGCCATGGACAAGAACAATAAGCCTGCACTCACCGTGAAGTCTGGTTCTCGGGTCGAAATTGATACATTCGACTGCTTTCAGGATCAAATTCAATCAGAAATAGCTACTTTCAATGCAATTGACTGGAACCAAATCAATCCTGCGACAGGACCAGTTTATGTCGAGGAAGCACAGCCTGGAGATATTTTAAAAGTGACCATTGACGATATCCAGCTTGGAGATCAGGGCGTGATGGTCGTGGGACCAGAACTAGGTGTCATGGGCCACCGTATAGAGAAATTCGAAGTGAAAATCATCCCTGTTAAGGAGGACAAAGCAATTTTTAATAAAAAAATCGCACTGCCGCTGAACCCAATGATTGGAGTAATCGGAGTTGCTCCAGAAGGAGAAGCGGTCAACAACGGAACACCTGGAGCCCACGGCGGGAATATGGATACAAAACTGATTACTACAGGAGCAACCCTTTACTTCCCTGTATTCCAGAAAGGTGCACTTTTTGCGCTGGGTGATCTCCATGCAGCAATGGGTGATGGAGAAATCAGCGTCTCTGGCATCGAAATCCCCGCAAAAGTTAAGGTCACACTTGAAGTCATAAAAGGGCACAGCATCCATTATCCTATTTTGGAAAATGATGATGGGATAGCTACTCTTGTGTCAAAAGAGCTTTTAGACGAAGCGGCCAATGTGGCTGTTGAAGAAATGATCGATTTGCTCCAGCCGCAGACAGATCTGTCACTGGCTGAGTTCACCATGCTGATGAGTGCAGCTGGCCAAGCCCAGATCAGCCAGATAGTAGACCCGTTAAAAACAGCCAGGTTCTTTGTACCAAGGTCCATCCTTGAAGCCTACGATATTAAATTATTCCAGAAAGAGGTGAAATAATCGATGGCTGAATTGCAAACATCTCAAAAACAGACAAATATGGGATATAAACAGGAGTTAAAAAGATCTCTGACGTTCTGGGACTTATTGATTTATGGCTTGGTGTTCATGGTACCGATAGCTCCGTTCGGGATATATGGAGCAGTAGCCCAAGGATCAAATGGTATGGTCGCCCTGGCCTATCTCATCGGAATGGTCGGAATGATTTTTACTGCGCTAAGCTATGCGAGAATGTCTGAAGCCTTTCCGATAGCAGGGTCGGTATATGCCTATGCTCAGCGCGGCATTAATGATTCAGTAGGATTTATTGCTGGCTGGCTGATCTTGCTTGATTACATCTTTGTCCCTGCACTTCTTTATTTAGTAAGTGCAGCAGCCTTGCACGATATCGTCCCAAGTATTCCATTGATTGTCTGGCTGGTAATTTTCATAACGATCAACACCGTCGTCAACGTGCTTGGAATTGAGTTTACTGCGAAGGCAAATAAGATCATCGTTGTCGCGGAAATGATTGTATTAGTAATTTTCGTGGCTGTCGGAATTTTTGCGGTCATCAAGGGTGTCAACGGTGCTGAATTCACTTGGAAACCTTTATATGACTCTGATAATTTCAGCATGGGAATGATCATGGGAGCTGTTTCAATTGCAGTACTTAGCTTCCTCGGCTTCGATGCCATTTCTACTTTGGCTGAAGAATCGAAAGGCGGCAGCAAAGCAATCGGAAACGCCATTATCTTCTCTTTGCTTATAGTTGGTGTCTTGTTCATCATCCAAACCTGGGTGGCCGCATTAATTTGGCCTGACTATACGTCATTTGAAAATGCGGATGTAGCATTCTACCAAATTGCCGAGATTGCAGGAGGCCCATGGCTAAAATGGATGACCATCATCGCCACTGCAGTAGCCTGGGGTATTGCCGACGCACTTGTTGCCCAGGCCGCCATTTCACGGATCCTGTACAGCATGGCGCGTGACCGCAAGCTTCCAAAGATTCTGGCAAAGGTACACCCTAAGTTCAAAACTCCATACGTAAGTACCCTGCTTGTTGCGGTTATTTCGTTGATTGTGACTAGTTTCTTCGCTTCCCAGATTGGAGCATTGGCATCAGTCGTCAACTTCGGTGCATTATCAGCTTTCTTGTTCCTTCATGCATCGGTTATAATTTATTTTATCAAGAAGCAAAAGAGCAAACAGTATTTCAAACATCTCGTGCTGCCATTAATCGGTTTCCTTATCATCGGTTATGTTTGGATATCACTTGATCCTCTTTCCAAACAGCTAGGCTTTATCTGGCTCGGAATTGGCATTGTGTATCTGATTTTGCTGAAAGTATTTAAAAAGGATACCTCGCTCGATTTGGATTAATAGTGAGGAAGCCTGCAGAATAGGTCTGCAGGCTTTTTTTAATGTCCCTACCTATTAAAAAGAAGCAGGTCTGCATCATGCTCCTACTCTATTTCATAATTTTCCTTCTCATCCACTGTGTTGCTGCCCATTTGTCGCCGAAGACAACTGGGGCTCCGCTGTGAAGGGTCAAGTTGTTCAAGTCTTGATTGTCATAAAAATATTCGAAATAAACGGCCATGCCTTTTTGCGGGGATACCGCGAAGTTGAGTTTCGGGAAGTAGGTTTCTCCGCCTTGTTCAACATCATTCAAATACATGACGAGTGTGCTGATTCTTGGGTTACTTACCTTTGACGAAAAAAAGTCAAAATGTGCTTTGTATTCCTGACCGATTTTATAATTCAAGATTTGCAGTCCTTCTCCATGTTCATTGGGAATGCCCATCAGCTGAGAAACCCTTTTTTCTACTTTGGCGACTACTTCAGTTTCAGCTCCAATAAATGTACTGCTGCTCGTCCTGAGTTCATCGACCTCACGGATGTTGCCGATTTTCGAGCGCTGTAGCTTATCCTTTGACAGCTTGATCAGCTCATCACATTCTTCGTCACTCAGGACATTTCCCAAAATGACGATTAACGGTTCTTCCATTCTAGCAATTATGTTGATTTCCCGATCATCGGTTTTGATTTTGTTTCCGATATGGGGAAATATCGTAGTTTCTTTTACCGTTACATCAACATCATCCATTATCAACTTTCATCAACCTCTTAATCATAGAATTTTCCAAAAATTAGATTGATATATAAACGAAAGCATCATTCATTCTTTATGTCCTTTGTTTCTACCTGTAATTCAAAATGGATGACAAAATCTATTTAATTTTTCAATTTATTTTACAACGCAGGAACTATCTTTTTTTTCAGAAATAAGGACCTGATTCGAATCAAAAAAACGGCGCATGATTTCGGCGGCGCGTTTACACAATGATCACCCATACGCCTGTGATGTGAATGGAGCGATTACCATAGTTAAAGATGCAAATAGCGCGCTCACCCTTCAGCTGATAATATGTTTTCCTACTCCATATAGCTCCCCTGTCTTTCCAGGTTAAAAAACAAAGAGAACCCCAGTATTCTACCTTAACCTATACCGTTTCATATATATCATATAATTTGCCAGCCATATCGACAATCAATTTTTTTAGCTCGACTTGATTCACCCAATCTCCAGGTAATGCATCGAGACCTTGGAAGGCACCGATGATGTTCCCGCAGATCGAACCGGTCGAGTCACTGTCCCCATCATGATTCACTGACAGGATCAATGCCTTCCGAAAATCATTTTCTTTCAAAGTGCAGTACAATGCAATCGCAAGTGCTTCCTCGGCAACCCAGCCTTCGCCAAGATGAGAAATCGCCTTTGCAGGATTTATGTCACTCCGCGAAAGTTCAACTGCAGCCTCTATCGACTTCAATGTCTCTTCATGGTGTTTGTAGCTTTTCAAAATGGCAATGGCATCCTCGGTGCTTTCGGATAAGCTTTTGCCATTGAGCAGTTCTGCAATGATCACAGCCAGTGATCCAGCTGACGGATACCCTGACGGATGGCCATGGGTGATCGCGGCGATTTCCGCAGCAACTCTGAAAGCTTGCTCAGGGTCTTTATGTAAAATAAGCCAACCGGCGCCAACCGCATGACTCCGCCACAGCCCTTGCTATTGTTGATCGGCTTTTCGATCGTTCCCTTTTTATTGCTTTCAAGCGCCGACAGGCATGTGTTTCCTGGGGCTCTTGCTGAGTACAATTCTTTATATTGTAAAATGCTGCTGCCAACCTCATGGGGCTGGGGATCAAGTAGGCTCTTTGTCTGGGTATAAAGCCAGCGAAGATAAGATTGATAGGTTCCGCTTCCCGCAAAGCTCCCAATCCCGCGTTCTCTCATGCGGTCATATGCCCAGATCAGGCCATCAGCCGTGAACAGCGTCATCGGGTATCATCGGAAAACAAAGCCTTCCCAGTGTAACGATCCGGCTCTAAATCGGTGATCCCTTCCTCGCCAAATCTTGCTTTAAATTTCTTCAAGCTTCATAAACTCTACCGTGTAACCTAGAGCATCTCCAATCGCACCGCCAACCAAGGACGCTATGAACAAATCTTTTTTAGACATAGGGACTCCTTTGGAATTGAAATTTATTAATAGTATTATTCACCATATCGGCCTAATCCTTTATTTTTAACAAACCGGGACACCATCCATCGTCATCCACTCCTTCCGCAGCGATAACTCCGAAGTTTATGCCAAAGATGAACGGACTACGATTGGCAGCTCTTACGCTTGTAAATTTACCACTGTCGACTGTCAGTAAAACGATACCGCCATCAGCTTTCGCAGGGATCGCTAATGTTACTTTTCCAGCTGTCGCAGTATATGTCTCACCTGAATAGTGGTCAGTTACCACTGAACAATCCTTGAATTTTACCTATATGAAAAGGGGGCTGGCCAGGCGGCTTGCTCCCTTTCGGTTATTTTTTAGTAATAAAATCCAGGCCGGCAGCATGGGTACATTGGATATGGCGGGTATGGCGGGTATCCATAACCACCAAAACCACCATAAAATGGCCGTGGGTAGAACAAGGCTCCGCCCAATAATCCACCAGCCAAGCCACCTAAAAATGGTAATCCAAAGCCCCACCTCTGGTCCTGCATTCGATAAGGATGTCTGTATGCGTGCATACGGCTTACCTCCCTTTTCTATTTTGTATCCACTACCTTTATATGCATTTATCACGGTTTTGGCTTGGGCGAATACACATGCCAGGGAGGCAGATTCCAACAAACAGGAGCATGGAATCCCATGCTCCTGTTCAAAACATATTTAAACCCTAAACTTTGCAACCATTTCTCTTAGGCTATCAGCCAGCTTTGAAAGGGAAGCGGAGGATGAGGAAACTTCTTCCATGGAAGCCAGCTGCTCTTCGGTGGCTGAGGCGATTTCTGCCGTGCTTGCGACGGAGCTGCGAGCGATTCTTGTTACCTCTTCAATGGAACTATTCACCTGCATGACGTTTGCTGACATTTCTTCGGAAATGGCCGAGACCTCTTGAATTTCCGAGCTGACATTCTCAATCGACTTTAAAATCTCATCAAATGTCTTGCCTGTCCCCTCTACCAATGATGTACCCTCGGAAATTTCGGTTGCCCCTTTGTTCATCATTTCGACGACCTGGTGTGTTTCTTTTTGGATGACTTCAATTAGGCTGGAAATTTGGCTGGCAGACTGTCTTGAAAGCTCAGCCAACTTTCGAACTTCATCTGCCACCACCGCGAACCCTTTACCGTGCTCGCCTGCCCTTGCTGCTTCAATGGCGGCATTAAGCGCAAGCAAATTGGTTTGATCGGCAATTCCGGTGATGACATCGATGATATTGCCGATTTCAGCGGATTTGCGGTCCAAATCTTTGATGACCGTATTGGTTTCTCTTGTTGTTTGGTTGATCGTTTTCATTTTTTCAATGACTTTTTCTAACGAATTATGACCAAGCATTGCCTGTTTTGTCGTATCTACCGCAGACTCTGCAACCGTGGATGTCGTTACTGCCACACGCTGAATCGCACTGGACATCTCTCCGACTGCCTTCGCGCTTTCCTCCGTATTCTTGCTTTGAAGTTCAGCACCGCCAGCGACTTCCTGAATGGCTGTAGCCACTTGATTCGTGGCAGAATTTGTCTGATCAGCACTAGCCATCATTTCTTCTGCTGAAGCGGCAATCTGCTCCGATGTAGTGCTGACCTGAAAAATGATCGCTCTTAAACTCGATGCCATTTCATTAAAATCAGTTGCCAACTGCCCAATTTCATCATTATTCTTCACATTGATTTTTTCAATGGCCAGATTACCGGCAGCTAGTTGCTTTGCTGCTTGAGAAACAAGCTGAACAGGCTTTGAGACTATTCTACTAATATAGGAAGCAATTCCAATTCCGATAATAAAGGCTGCGGCACTTATCGCAATGATCAGCAAACCAATCTTGCGTACATTATCGGAGAGCATCGCACTTGTTGTATCCATTTCATCTTGCTGATACTTAATCGCATCTTCGACAGCGGAATTCAAAGCAAAAATCAGTTGATTCCCTTGTTGCTGCATTATAAGCCGTGCCTCATCCAGTTGGTCATCTCGAATTAACGTAAAAACTTCTGAAGCAACTTTATAATATTGCGCCTCAACCTCGATCAGATTCTCACCCACTTTCTTCCCTTCAGTCGAGTCAGTCGTGCTCAAATATTTCTGTGATCCGTTAGCAAAATCTTCTACTGCTCCTTCAAATTCAATGAGACTCTCCCCATCACGGTTTGCCATGTATTTTTGGAGCGAGAGCTGCTCCCACATGACTGCATCCTTCATTTCGACAATCAAATTCAGCTTTTCCATTCGATCATCAATAGACGATGAGTACTGGCTATCCATCTTATTAAATTCAAAATTCGTAATAATTGCTACTACTACCAGCAAAGCCAATACTGAGAAAAAACCTGCCAATAATTTGGCACGAACGCTGAACTTTTTCTGTGTTTTTTTCATGAATTTCTTTCTAAATCCCATTTTTCCGCTCTCCTGTCCAATAACCATTTCTTTTCCTACTGATTATTTCGGTTTGATTGACGAAAACTTTAGAATCTCAGCGATTAAATAAAAGAAAGGTCCTTCTGCTACCAAATGGAAGCAAAGTATCTTTCCCTTGTGACCTCGCCAACGATCGTCAAGTCGATATCTATGGATAATACCTTCTATCTATGAAATTAGCAGTTTCATAAATGTCTCAGAATGTTCACTGATTTTCACTTCGAATTCTTTTAAAATGAAGGAAGAAAGGAAGTGGAAAATGATACTAAAAGAACGCACCAAACCAGAAGAGTTAGAAATTTTGCTGGCGTTAAAGCCCCGAATGGAGCTGGGAGAGACAGCAACAATTAACTTGTACACCCTGGAGAAGGGCTATGAAGGCGAAGTGCAATTCGACCATTGGTTCACGAATTATACTCCGGAAAGCCTCATCATTAACGACCTGTTGCTTGAATTGAATGGCACCCATTTTCAAATCGACTCGCTGGTGATCACCCAGGACCGCCTGCACCTTTTCGAAGTGAAAAACCTGGAAGGAGACTACTATTTGGATGGAGACAAATTTAAAACCGCCGCTGGTGCTGAAATCAAAAATCCCCTCCACCAGCTAAGCCGTGCAGAATCCCTGCTGAAACAACTGCTGAAGAATCCAGGATTATACGTCTCTCTAGAACCAAACCTCGTGTTCATCAACCCAGAATTCACCCTTCTGCAAGCACCAGTAAAATCACCCATTGTTTTGCCAACCCAATTGAACCGATTTATGGATAAGATGAACAGAACCTCTTCTAAACTAACAGACAAACAGACCAAACTGGCAGAGGCCCTATTGTCATTGCATATTAAGAAATCACCGTTTACCAGAGTGCCAGGGTATGAATTGGATAGTTTGAGGAAAGGGGTTATTTGTGAAGGGTGTGGGGTTTTTTGGAGGGTTTTGATCGATATAACTTAAAATGTAGTCATTGCGGTGCAAAGGAGTCCATTGATGCCGCCGTCTTGCGTACCATAAAAAACTATCGCTTACTCTTTCCGGGTCAAAAAGTAACCACATCTGTTATTTTTGAGTGGGAAGATGGTGTTCTTCCGATAAAAACTATTAGAAGAGTCTTAAAGCAAAACTTTTTAGTCCAAGGAGAGTGTAGATCTACATTTTACGAATAAGGAAAGAGGTCTCCTCTTTCCTTGTTTTTCTCTTAAAGGAGCTTTCCATAGCGCGAATACTATTTTGATGGATACCCGTCTCCCTTTTATGTACCCGTAATCCTCGCATCCGCTCTTTCACGGGCAGATGTTTCCCTTTTATGTACCCGTCATCCTCGCATCCACTCTTTCACGGGAACATGTCTCCCTTTTATGTGCCCGTCATCCTCGCATCCGCTCTTTCACGGGCAGATGTTTCCCTTTTATGTTCCCGTCATCCTCGCATCCGCTCTTTCACGGGCAGATGTTTCCCTTTTATGTACCCGTCATCCTCGCATCCGCTCTTTCACGGGAACATGTTTCCCTTTTATGTACCCGTCATCCTCGCATCCGCTCTTTCACGGGCAGATGTTCCCCTTTTATGCACCCGTCGTCCTCGCATCCGCTCTTTCACGGGCACATGTCTCCCTTTTATGTGCCCGTCATCCTCGCATCCGCTCTTTCACGGGCACATGTTTTCCTTTTATGTGCCCGTCATCTTCGCATCCGCTCTTTCACGGGCAGATGTTTTCCTTTTATGTGCCCGTCATCTTCGCATCCGCTCTTTCACGGGCAGATGTCTCCCTTTTATGTGCCCGTCATCCTCGCATCCGCTCTTTCACGGGCAGATGTTTCCCTTTTATGTGACCGTAAACCCTCCATTTCTTGATCAAATGGCTCATGTGATGCACTTTCGTCAACCTTGTTCTCTCAACCAAAATGAAACCAGAACAATTTGGCAAAATAATCATAATAGAAAACGCTTGCATTTTTTCGGATTCATATTATAATACTTGTATACAAGTATACTTGATTAACCAGGAAGGTGAGGAAATGAACGAAAACAATGAATTTCTTTATCCTCAAAAATGGCTTTCGAAGGCGTCAACCGGCGATCGTGTTGCAAGTGAGCTGCGAATGCAGATTATTTCAGGGAAGATTGAAAGCGGTGCCACTCTTTCGGAAAACAAGTTGGCTGCGGACTTTGGGGTCAGCCGTTCACCCATTCGTGAAGCGCTGAAAATTCTTGCCGCAGAAAACCTGATTCGTCTGGAGAGAATGGGCGCGGTCGTCATCGGTTTAACCGAAAAGGATGTGGAAGAGATTTATGACGTCCGCTTATTGATTGAATCATTTGTTTTTGAACGGCTGATAAAAATAGATACAAAAAATCTCGTCACTGAGCTGAGCAAAATTCTCGAAATGATGAAAATTGCCATTAAGTACATGGATGCAGATGAATTCAGTCTTCAGGACGTGCTCTTCCACGAAACCATTATCCGCACCATTGACCATTCCTATATCAAAATGATTTGGGATAACACGAAACCGGTAATGGAAGCGTTCATTCTTTTATCCATGCGCACAAGGATTAACGAAAAATACGAGGATTTCGAACGCATTCTCGAGAATCACGAACTTTATATTGAAGCTATCAAAACAAAGAATCGCGAGCTTATGATTAAATCCTTACACCAAAATTTTGATGATGTTCAAGGTAAAGTAGATGACCTTTGGATATCGCAGCAAACGCTTTCCAAGGGAGTTGAAAAAAATGAGTGAATATATGTTGGGAGTCGATATCGGCACGACAAGCACCAAGGCCGTCCTTTTCAGTGAAAAAGGCGAGGTCATTCAGCAGGAGAATGTCGGCTATCCGCTTCACACGCCGGATATTTCCACAGCCGAACAGGACCCAGTAGAGATTTACATGGCAGTCCTGACTGTGATCACAAAAATTATGAAACCCCATCAGCAAAAAAAGCTAGCGTTCATTTCCTTCAGCAGCGCGATGCACGGTGTAATTGCGATCGATGAAAACGACGAGCCACTAACACCATGCATCACATGGGCGGATAACCGCAGTGAAGCACGGGCGCACAAAATCAAAGCGGAGCTGAATGGGCATGAAATCTACAAGCGGACGGGAACTCCGATCCATCCAATGTCGCCGTTAAGCAAGATCACCTGGCTTGTGAACGAGCGTCCTGAAATCGCCGCAAAAGCGAAAAAATACATTGGCATCAAGGAATTCATTTTTAAAAAGTTCTTTGATGAATACGTCGTTGACCATTCGCTTGCATCTGCAATGGGGATGATGAATTTTCAAAAGCTTGATTGGGATGAAGAGGCGCTTCAAATTGCGGGAATCAATAAAAATCAATTATCGGAGCTTGTCTCAACAACAAAGATCTTTACAGGTATAAATCCAGAGATCGCCAAGCAACTCGGGATCAACCCGCAAACTCCTTTCGTGATCGGCGCGAGTGACGGTGTTCTTTCTAACCTCGGCGTAAATGCGATTGGCAAGGGAGAAATCGCAGTGACAATCGGAACAAGCGGTGCGATCCGCACGATTATCGATCAGCCGCAAACCGATGAAAAAGGGAGGATTTTCTGTTACGCATTAACGGAAAATCACTGGGTGATCGGAGGACCGGTCAATAATGGCGGGATGGTTCTTCGCTGGATTAGAGATGAATTTGCTGCATCCGAAGTGGAGACGGCAAAACGCTTAGGAATCGACCCTTACAATGTGTTAACGAAAATCGCAGAACGTGTAAGACCTGGTTCAGAAGGGTTGCTGTTCCATCCATACCTCGCAGGTGAGCGAGCTCCTCTATGGAATCCGGATGTCCGCGGATCATTCTTTGGACTAACGATGTCCCATAAAAAAGAGCATATGATCCGTGCAGCATTAGAGGGGGTTATTTTTAACCTTTACACAGTCTTCTTGGCACTTACTGAAGCAATGGAGACTCCAGTAACAAGA
The DNA here is from genome assembly GCF_030814065.1 of Mesobacillus stamsii. Lineage (NCBI taxonomy): Bacteria > Bacillati > Bacillota > Bacilli > Caryophanales > Bacillaceae > Mesobacillus > Mesobacillus stamsii. The sequence goes on along the minus strand of NZ_JAUSUN010000015.1, from coordinate 622 downwards.
ATCCAGGCTACCGGCGGCTTCGCACGATCGGATCTATGGCGCCAGATGATGTCCGACATATTCGATCTTGAGGTGGTCGTGCCTGAAAGCTATGAGAGCTCCTGCCTTGGCGCCTGCATCCTCGGGCTTTATGCCACTGGAAAAATCGATTCCTTTGAAGTTGCTTCTGAAATGATTGGCAGCACTCACAAGCATACACCAGATGAAGATGCCGCAAAGGAATACAGGCAGCTTGTACCGATTTTTATCAGCTTATCGCGAGCTTTGGAGGATGATTATTCAAAAATTGCTAATTATCAACGAAGCTTGATTAAATAAGGGGGATCTGATCCCCGCACAAAATTGTTAACGCTTCATTCATAAAAAAAACAATTAGACATCTTAGGGGGAATTACAATGCCATTGGTAATTGTAGCAATTGGTATCTTAGCATTACTATTATTAATCATGGGAGTGAACTACTCCCACCACTTACCACCCTTACAGGTCGCTTGAAGTGGGGGCTTCTCGACTTATCGTTGCTTTTCCTAGCCAACGAAAACTGACCGAGCTAACCCTCTTGTTCCAAGAGTTTTTGTTTCTATGATAACGCTAATAATCTTAATCCTTCCTTTTTGATGTT
>NZ_JAUSUN010000014.1:0-83919 GCF_030814065.1 Mesobacillus stamsii | reverse complement strand
ATAGAAACAAAAACTCTTGGAACAAGAGGGTTAGCTCGGTCAGTTTTCGTTGGCTAGCAAAAGCAACGATAAGTCGAGAAGCCCCCACTTCAAGCCACCTGTAAGGGTGGTAAGTGGTGGGAGTAGTTCACGAGAAGATCATTCCATCTTCGCTTATGAACGAAGGAGCTTAGACGAAAAGCTTATTGTTTTATGTAATTTCAATAAAAAGGATAGGTTCATTGAAGATGAGCTACTTATAAGGGAAGTGGAAGATGCGCAATTAATTATTCAAAATTATCCGGACATAGATAAAATGGATAGGTTAAGACCTTTTGAAAGTAGGGTCTTTTATAAGGTATGAAATTAGAGCAGTAATTTCCAGAGTTTCATTTATTATTCTTTTATTAATTTAATAAACAATTGAAACGTTTCAAAAATCCACCAATTTGAAGATCGGTGGGTTTTTTCTGTTTTAATCTTAAGCAGCGCTTTAATAAGTAAATAATCAAACCAAAAAGTTTTGGGTGAATTGTTGAATTTTTCCGATTACTTAGTATAATTGACTTTAACTTGTTGGAGCAATTTTATCTTTGGTTTGACCAAATTTACTGTGGTAGAAAGAAGGGGAATTGATGGAAACAGATAGTATGAACATCGTACATGCTTTAAAGAAGGTCCTTTCTGAACAGCAGGTATCGGCAAATCAGTCAGTAAGAGAATTGCATGGCCGTGATGAATCATACCATAGGGAAAGCCTTCCTGATCTTGTTGTTTTTCCGGAAACAACAAAGCAGGTTAGTGAAATTGTAAACCTTGCAAACAAATTTAAAGTTCCATTGGTCCCTTTTGGTCTTGGAACCAGTCTAGAGGGCCATGTCATACCATACGAACATGGCATTACAATTGATTTTTCGCGTATGAATAAAATCGTCGAGGTACGTGAAAAGGACTTCCTTGTCAGGGTACAGCCCGGTGTAACGCGTACGCAGCTGAACAAAGAATTAAAAAAATATGGACTGTTTTTCTCTGTGGATCCTGGAGCTGATGCGACATTGGGCGGAATGGCAGCTACCAATGCAAGCGGAACGACTTCTGTCAAATATGGGGTCATGCGAGACCAAGTGCGTGATCTTGAAGTAGTCCTCGCGGATCGTTCGATTATACATACTGGAAATTTGGCCGCTAAGTCCTCATCAGGATACCATTTGAATGGTTTATTTGTAGGTTCAGAGGGGACGCTAGGAATCTTTACTGAACTGACTTTAAGAGTATATGGAATACCTGAGCACATAATGGCGGCAAGAGCTTCTTTTCCTTCATTGAATGATGCGGTTGAAGCGGTTGTTTCCATTTTACAGTCAGGTGTGCCGATTGCCAGGGTAGAGCTTGTCGATGAAAATTCCATAAGGCAGGTGAACCTGTATAGTGAAACTAGCTATAGCGAAACTCCAACACTATTTTTGGAGTTTCACGGGAATGAAGCAGGTTTGAAGCAAGATATAGAGTTCACAACAGAAATCGTTGAAGAACATTTTTGTTTGGATATTCAATTTGAAACAGAGAATGCAACGAGGAATCGGTTGTGGGAGGCACGGCATAATCTTGCTTATGCTTTTATCCATGGCCACCCTGGTAAGAAGATGATGGTGACGGATGTATGCCTTCCGATTTCAAAGCTATCAGGTGCAATAAGCCATGCAAGGGAAGCTGTTGATTCACTCGGTCTGACCGGAGGAATCCTTGGTCATGTCGGAGATGGAAACTATCATGTTCTCCTAATGATTGATATGAGTAATCCTGAAGAGATTAAAAGGGCTGAGCAGCTCAATGAAAAAATTGTCCTCTATGCCCTTGAGCAGGGTGGAACTTGCACAGGTGAACATGGAGTAGGTGTTGGTAAGCAAAAATATCAGCAAAAAGAACATGGACTTGCCTTAGTGGTTATGGAGAAAATCAAAAAGGCTCTTGATCCGGATAACCTTTTTAATCCAAATAAAATTCTGAATAAAAATGAAAGAGTGTGATCACATGAAATTATTAGAAGCGATCAGTACTATTGCAGGAAAATATTTTGCAGTTTGGGTTATTTTAACTTCGACGTTTGCGTTTATGGTTCCAGGTCCATTTTTGGGGCTGGGAAACTATATCACCATTCTGCTTGGCGTAGTCATGTTTGGAATGGGACTCACATTGAAGGCGGTGGATTTTAAAATCATTTTTACCAAACCGCTACCGGTTATTATTGGAGTTTGTGCACAGTTCGTCATCATGCCGTTTGTTGCTTTTGCCATTGCAAAACTAATGAATTTGCCCGCAGAATTGGCAGCTGGCCTCGTACTGCTTGGGTCTGTTCCAGGAGGAACTTCATCTAACGTTATGGTGTATCTTGCAAAGGGAAATGTACCTTTGTCCATTGCGATGACTTCCGTTTCAACACTATTGGCACCCATCATTACACCGCTACTATTGCTTTTGCTGGCAGACCAATGGATGCCGGTTGATGCTGTAGCGATGTTCATGTCAATTGTCCAAGTAATTATTGTTCCGATTATTTTAGGACTAGTAGTTAAGAAATTTTTCCCGGTTGCAGTGAAAAAAAGTTTAGCGGTTTTACCACTTATTTCAGTTGCAGCTATTATTACAATTGTGGCTGCTGTCGTTTCTGGCAATGCAGCTACCATTGCCGGATCAGGGTTGTTGATCTTTACCTCCGTCATGCTTCACAATGGATTTGGACTTCTACTTGGTTATTTTACAGGAAAAGTACTTGGTCAGGATGAAGTGAACCGAAGAGCGATTGCGATAGAAGTTGGAATGCAGAACTCAGGACTAGGCGTTGCACTTGCGACCGCACACTTCGGGCCGCTAGCTGCGCTTCCAAGTGTTCTTGCAGCTGCCTGGCACAATATTTCCGGACCGATCCTTGCCACTTATTGGGCTAAAAAACCTGTCATTAACAGAGATGAAAAGACTGCAGTCCCTCCAGTCGGAGTTAAGCTTTAGAAATGTATTTAGGTGCCTAATCCTCTTAAAGATTAATATGGAAAGGGAGCAGGCACCTTTCTTTTCAATGGATTTCAGTATTCGGAAAAGGAAAGATTTACAGGAGTGGGTGAGTTGATGAATATAATTGAGTTAGGAAAAAATGATAATTTGTTAATTAAACCCCAGCGTGTCAATTTAAATTTTTCTGCGCTGATAAATCAATCTTTGTTAAGATCCATGGAAAACAATATTGATCCCGATATGGAAAAGGGAAAGGTTTCGAAGGAGAGTTTGAACAAGAGTAGAGTAAAAAATACTGAATTGATAGAAACTAGTTTGCCATTAATGAGAGATATTTACAAAATGGTTGAAGGTACTGGATTTATGGTTGTTCTCTGTGATCAAGATGGGTTACTTTTGAAAACCATTGGCGACAAAGATATTTTAAAAAAAGCCAATAAGATTTCTTTTGTAGAAGGTGCTGATTGGAGTGAAGAGACGGTCGGAACGAATGCAATTGGCACATGCATCAAAGAAAGGGTTCCTCTTCAGGTAGTTCACGACGAACATTATATGAAAATCTGTCAGGAATGGACATGTTCAGCATCTCCGATTTATGGCCGCAATAGAGAGATGATTGGCGTATTAAATGTTTCCGGTCCTTATGAAAAAGTCCATCCTCATACTCTCGGGATGGTTGTATCTATTGCCAGAGCCGTAGAAAATCTTTTGGAACTTAAGGAAAAAATCCGCCGGAATGAGTTGATGCAAAGCTATTTAGAGGCAACGGTGAATTCGCTTACATCCGGAATTATTCTAGTCAGTCTCCAAGGCGACATTATTCAGGCAAACAAAACATTACTGGACATGATTCAGTTAGGAGAAGCTGAACTAATCGACCAAAAGATAGAGCATGTTTTTGAGAATAAACTTTTTTCGGATGGTGTAAGTATATTTGGAGCTATTAAAGATAGGGATATAAGGTTGAGATTTAAAGGAGGAAAAAGTCCCATTCATGTTCTTCTAAATAGCAAGCCGGTGTATCAAGGGCAGTCTCAAATTGGCTCCTTGTTAATCTTTCAGGAAATTCAAAAGGTTCGCCAACTTGTCAACAAACTTACCGGAAACAGAGCCAATATCACCTTTAAAGAAATCATCGGGGAAAATGCGCTTTTTATTCGGAGTATTAATGAAGCCATTGCGGCATCCAATTCACCTTCTAATGTATTGCTGTTGGGTGAGAGCGGAACTGGAAAGGATTTGTTTGCACAGGCTATTCATAATGAAAGCAAACGACGAAACATGCCTTTTATTGCGATTAATTGCGGAGCGATACCAAGAGATTTGTTAGGAAGTGAATTATTTGGCTATGCCGACGGCGCCTTTACAGGAGCGAGGAAGGGCGGAAGTTCGGGGAAGTTCGAGCTTGCTGACGGTGGGACAATTTTTCTGGATGAAATTGGAGAAATGTCATTGGATATGCAAGTACTTCTTTTACGTGTTTTACAAAATAGGGAAATAACCAGGGTTGGTGGACATAAAGTACTTCCTGTAAATGTTCGAATCATTGCTGCCACAAATAAAAATTTAAAGGAAGAGGTCCAGAAAGGAAATTTCCGGCATGATTTATATTTCCGACTAAATGTCCTGCCAATCAAAATTCCTAGCATAAGGGAGAGGGGAGATGATTCCCAGCTATTGGCTTCCCATTTTATTGATCTGTATAGCAGGAAAATTGCAAGAAAGATTGAAGCAGTTCATCCTTCTTACATGGAGGCGATAAAAAAATATAATTGGCCTGGAAATGTACGTGAACTTCAAAATGTAATTGAAAGGTCTTTGAATAGAGTTACAAGCGATATTTTATCTATTGATACTCTTCCCGAGGAAATTCTATCCATTTATGAACAGAATGCACCTCACAATGATTCTAATAGTACAAAAAACATGATACAAAAACAAATGCTCGTTCAGGTTTTACTGGATTGTAATTATAATTATAGTAAAGCAGCAAAAAAGTTGAACATATCGCGGAGTACATTATACAGATGGATGGAACGTTTTAATTTGAAATAAATAGTGTCTCATTTTGTGTCACTGTATCGAAATAAACGATACATTTTGATACAAAATGGGACACTTTTTTGTAAACCAACGATCCCAGAGAGCATCTTAAAAAAACGAAATAAAAAAGGGAAGAGTTTTTATCTCCAGAGAAGTACTAGTTTTAAAGTTAAAATAGAAATCATTTCTTTCCATTCATGAAAGCGTTTACTATTTTGGCATGCTTCTTGCAAATATATAGTATGAGTTAACAATTAATAGAAGGGAGATTCAAAATGTCTATTCCTAAGGAGAAATTACTCTGGATGTATCAAACGATGGTGAAAAGCCGTTATTATGAAGAATTGCTTGTAGAAGCGTATTCTGAGGGGAAGAAACCAGTATTTAATATTGGTGCAGGACCTGTTCCGGGTGAAATGCATCTGTCAAATGGACAAGAACCCGCAGCAGTTGGAATCTGCGCTCATTTAACTGAAGACGACACAGTTGCATCACCGCATCGCCCTCACCACCATGCAATCGCAAAGGGTGTCGATTTAAAAAGAATGACTGCCGAAATTTTTGGAAAGGTCACAGGACTGGGAAAAGGAAAAGGCGGTCATATGCATTTGTTCGATCCGGCGGTGAAATTTTCTTGTGGAGGGATTGTCGCTGCAGGGATTCCACAAGCGGCAGGCGCTGCTTTGGCTGCAAAACAAAAGGGAAAAGACTGGGTTGCCGTTGCCTTTATCGGAGAAGGTGCAGTCAATGCTGGTGCCTTCCATGAATCCATGAATCTTGCGGCACTTTGGAAGCTGCCATTAATCGTAGTTGTTGAAGACAACTCATGGGGAATTTCCGTACCGAAGACAGCTTCCACTGCGATATTTTCTAATGATAAGCGTGCCACGGCCTATGATAATACAAAGGGATACTATGTAAAAGATAATGATCCTATGGAGATGTACATGGCTTCCCAGGAAGCTGTTGAAAGAGCTCGTAGAGGAGAAGGTCCGTCGATCATTGAAATCGAGACGTACCGTTTTTTAGGACATTTTCAAGGTGACCCGGAATTATACCGTGAAAAAGATGAGGTTCCTGCTTTACTAACAAAGGATCCTATTGAAAAATTGAAAAACCATCTGATAAACGAGGAACTAGCAACCGAAAATGAACTTGAGCAATTGGAAAATGAAGCAAAACATGATGTTGATGTTGCGTTTGAATATGCAAGGCAAAGTGAATATCCACTGCCAGAATCAGCTTTACAAGATGTGTTTTGCTAATTTACTAAGATAGGAGTTGGATAAGATGCAAACAACGAAACGCATGCTTACAGGAAATAAAGCAATGGCTGAAGCGATTGCTCAAGAAATGGAACGCGATCCCAACGTATTCGTGCTTGGAGAAGATGTTGGGAAATATGGCGGCATTTTTGGAGCAACTCAAGGCCTTCTCGAGAAATTTGGTGAAGAACGAATAAAAGACACACCTATTTCCGAGACAGCATTCATTGGTGCTGCAATTGGTGCTGCAGCAGATGGGATGAAACCGATTGTGGAGCTGATGTTTGTCGATTTTTTTGGTGTTTGTATGGATCAAATTTATAACCATATGGCTAAAATTCCTTATATGTCTGGCGGCTCTGTTAAATTGCCAATGGTGCTAATGACTGGGGTTGGCGGCGGATACAGCGATGCAGCACAACATTCTCAAACATTATATGCAACGTTTGCACATTTGCCAGGGATGAAGGTTGTTGCCCCTTCAACTCCTTATGATTTGAAAGGAATGATGACTTCGGCAATCCGGGACGAAAATCCTGTAGTGTTCATGTTCCATAAAACTTTGCAGGGATTGGGTTGGATGGATCAGGTCGAGGAGTCGGTAGGGGAAGTGCCGGAAGAATCCTATTTGGTGCCTTTAGGAAAAGCGAAGGTTGTAAGAGAAGGCACAGATGTAACAATTGTGGGAATACAAATGATGACTCATCAGGCAACTGCCGCGGCAAAAATACTAGAAGAGAAGGGGATCAGCGCAGAGGTTATCGATATTCGTTCACTCGTCCCGCTCGATAAAGAAGCGATATTGTCCTCAGTGCGTAAAACTCACCGACTGGTAGTCGTTGACGAAGATTATCTTTCATTTGGTTTTACCTCTGAAATTGCCGCAATTGTAGCGGAAGAAGCGCTTTACGAGCTGGAAGCCCCAATCAAACGATTGGCTATTCCCGATGTTCCGATTCCATATAGCCGAGATCTAGAAAAATACGTCATCCCAAATGCACAGAAAATTGCAGACGCTGTTGTTAAATTAATGGAAGAATAAAAGACGTATTAGCAACAGACGGCTGTTCATAAGTGGAATAGCCGTCTTTCGTTTTCCAGGGAGGAATGAAAATGCAGGATATTAAAACTTTACATCAACTAAAATTACCACAGCTCTCAGAAACAGATGAAGAGAGTCTTATTGTATTTTGGCATAAATCTGAACAGGATGTAGTCAAAAAAGGCGACGTTATTGTGGAAGTGCAGACCGAAAAAGCCGTTAATGAGATTGAATCAGATATTGATGGCGTAATTGCTCAAATTCATAAAAATAGAGGGGAGGTAATTAGTGTCGGTGAAGTTCTAGTAAGTATTTGGCCTGATGAAGGAAAAAATGATGAAACGGCTATTCCAAACAGCCAGGCTGATGAATCACCCAAACCTATCCAGCAAGCCAATGATCCAGAGAAAAGCTATTTTGTCAAAGCTTCTCCTCGTGTCAGGAAAATTGCGAGGGATTTAGGTGTCGATTTAACAGTTATAAAAGGAACGGGGAAAAAAGGAGAACTAACAGTTGAAGATATCCAAAATGCTGCAAATGCTCCAAAAAAACAAGAACCTGATGAGGAATTTTCCAAGGAAAAAACGAGAGTGATTGCATCTCCATCCGTTCGGAAGCTTGCCAGAGAAAAAGGTATTGACCTTGATGAAGTCCAAGCATGGTCCACCAATGGCAGAATCCATCGGGAAGATGTTTTAAAATTTGCTGAGGGAAAAGACTATAATCCGCAACAAGTATCAATAGCACAGCAATCAGCACAAAATAGTAATGATGATGATATGGAAAGAGTCAAGCTGGCAGGAATCCGAAAAGCAATTGCCAGAGCTATGACCCATTCAAAGCAAACTATTCCGCATGTAACCCATTTTTCCGAAGCAGACGTAACAGCATTAGTCTCTCACAGGGACAGGATAAAAAAGGCTGCCAATGCAAAACAAATCAAGCTAACTTATCTGCCTTATGTAGTCAAAGCCTTAACAAGTGCATTAAAAGAATTCAAGGAACTAAATGCAGCAATTGATGAAGGCGAAGAGACTATTCTCTTTAAAAAGTTTTATAACATTGGTATTGCTACCCAAACAAATAATGGACTCGTAGTTCCTAACATTAAGGATGCCGACCGTAAAAATATCTCCGGACTAGCCAGGGAGATAGAGTTCTTGACTTCATCAGCCAGAAACAGTAAATTAGCACCGGAACAAATGAAAGGTGGAACATGTACTATCTCAAATATTGGATCGGCAGGTGGGCAGTGGTTTACTCCAATCATTAACCATCCAGAAACATCTATTCTTGGAATAGGAGAAATTGTAGAAAAACCAATTGTCAAAGATGGAGAGATAATCATTGGAAAGATGATGCCACTTTCTCTTAGTTATGACCATCGAATCATTGATGGCGTGATTGCGCAAAAGGCATTGAATCATATAAAGAAACTATTGGAAGATCCTGAATTGTTATTGTTAGAATTGGATTGATTATTAAAAATCAGCTTAGCTTTTATCCCTATTTCCTTAAATGAAAAACCTCGTTCGAATAGATTTTTTGGATTTGGAAAATCTAATTGTATCGACCATTTACAGGGGGATAGGATATGTCTGTCATTGTTATTCAAACATTTGAATTGAAACAAGATAAGTTCGAGGATGGAATCAAAAATTTGCGCTTGATTCAAAATTTCCGGAATGAACAATATGATCATCGAGTAGAGCTTTTGTCCCCGATATCTGGGGAAGATCATACCTATGCGTTGGTTTCTACCTATGAAGGGTTGGCAGAAATGGAACTTCAAAACAAGAAAATGTTTGAAGATGAAGAGTTCAAAGAGCTGATTGGTGAATTTTTTCTGGAGAATATTGTACAAGGAAGCATTTATTCACAGTTATACCGCACCATAACTGGACTTAGCAAGGACTCAGAAAAGGATAAAAGCAAAAAATAACTCGAAAAAAGCCGTTTCTTAAAGGAACGGCTTTTTTGTATTTACTCACATAATATCTCGATTCGAGAAAGATAATACTTATGGAGAAAAGGGGGGGAAAAGAAGGAATGGACTTTTTTTTGCCATCTGCAAAGTCAAAGAGTGAGGATCACACAAGTGATGGAGATTTAAAATGGTGGCAATTGTCTCTCATAGGGGTGGGTTCTACAATTGGCACTGGTTTTTTTCTAGGATCAGCAATTGGGATCAAAATTACCGGGCCATCCATCGTTCTCTCATTTATCCTGGCGGCTATTGGTACGTACATTGTTTATAATCTATTGGCGAAAATGACAGCAGCGGACCCGCAGGATGGCTCTTTTTGCTATTATGCCAATAAGGCTTACGGAAGATGGGCAGGATTTAGCAGCGGTTGGAATTATTGGAGTTCCAATATCCTGATTATGGGAAGCCAGCTAACCGCCCTATCAATTTTATCCCAATTCTGGTTTCCTAACATCCCTATATGGATTTTTGCAACTGGTTATGCAGTACTATCAATCGTGGTGGTGTTAACTGGAAATAAAGGTTTTGACAAGGTAGAGGATTTCCTTGCAGTGATGAAAACGGCTGCGATTATTATGTTTATCCTGATTGTGGTTGCGGCTCTTTTCGGATTATTCCACCTTGAAGCACAGAAGCTGAATATACCGAACTCCACACAAAAATTTTTCCCTAACGATTTTAAGGGGTTTTGGTCTTCGCTAATTTACGCCTTTTACGCATATGGAGGCATAGAGGTAATTGGATTAATGGCACTCAGATTAAAGAAGAAGGAAGATGCTCCAAAAGCTGGCATGATCATGTTAATTTTTTTGGTCATTTTGTATGTGCTTTCCTTGGGCCTTGCTGTCCTTCTGGCTGCACACGGAGATTTTAACGATAAGGAGAGTCCGTTTGTTACTGCCCTAAGTCCATTCAGGCTTGGATTCTTTCCGCATGTCTTTAATGCAGCGATTATTCTTGCCGGTTTTTCAACCATGACGGCTTCTTTATTTGGAGTGACAACTTTGCTCGTGACGCTGGCTGAAGATGGAGATGCTCCGAAAATCTTTGCTAAAAAAATTAAAAGGTGGAAAAGTTTACCTTTACCGTCACTAGGACTAGCCATAGTAGGGTTGATTGCTTCAATTGTTACCGCGCTCTTGCTTCCTGGAAAAATTTATGAATATATTACAACTGCAGCAGGAATCCTCATATTATTCAACTGGGCATTCATTATCCTCTCAGGGCTAAAATTAGTGGAATTAAAGGCGTGGGGAAAAATTCTTGCTATCATTGGAATCGTTCTTATACTGGCAGCAGTAATAGGCACATTGGCTGAAAAAAGCATACGAATGGGATTTTTCATTAGTATTATTGTTGTTTTCCTAATTGGATTGATTTCGTTTTTTTTGCAAAAAAAAGTATGGAATAAAGCACATGGAGCAAAATAATACAAATCATGATAATTGGAGGAGATTGCCTTGAAACATGTAAAAGCGATTGGGATAAAATTCATCGTCAGCCTTGTATTGCTGTATGTTATCTTTGGTGCAATGTATAATATGTCATTTAATAATGTATTTTTGATGTCTCTGGTGCTTAGTATTGGTTCATACGTATTAGGAGATTTACTTGTTTTGCCTAAAGCAAATAATACGATCGCAACTGCAGTAGATTTTGGCCTAGCCTTTATGTTTTTTTGGATAGTAGGAGAAAGCTTAACCTATGGAGAAAGCTTAGTGTTTCCGTCGTTGATTGCTGCGGCCGGACTTGCCGTTACTGAATACTTTTTCCACAAATATGTATCGAGAAATGTTTTAGAAGAAGGAGAGCAAGATTACTCTGCAGATTATCGATACCAAACAGAGGCGTCAGAAGAGCTAACGCCAGTCAAACCAGATGTTAGAAGTGACGAAAATACGGATGATAATTAAAGCATACTTAAATAAGAAAAGCGCAAGCGCCTTGGTCATCCAACAAGCGTTGCCCGTTAAAAAAAGCCTTGATTTATTATCAAGGTTTTTAAGCGTCCCAGAAGAGATTCGAACTCCCGACCTACAGTTTAGGAAACTGTTGCTCTATCCTACTGAGCTACTGGGACATAATGAAATGGATCGTCATCTACCTATATCATTTCAGCGACTTAATTATTATATGACAATTTAAGAAAAAATTCAAGATCATTTTCAAAAACACCATCAAGAAGCATGTTTCTTGATGGTGTTTAATGCTGTTTTCGATGAAAAAGCCCCATTACTTCCAGTGTTTCTGTAATATTCACAAACGCCTCTGGGTCTATTTCCTCTATCAGTGATTTGACTTCTGTTAATTCATATCTCGAAATGACGGTAATGATCACATTGCTGTTCTCATTAGAGTATCCCCCAACAGAATGAATAACGGTCACACCGCGATAGACGTTTTTAAGTAGATGTTGCTTCACTTCTTCCCCTTTTCTAGTAATGATCATCAAAGTAAGCTTCACATGGTGTGTATGCACTTTATCAATCACTTTCCCGAGTACAAAAATGGAGACAAGGGTGTTTAAGGCTGCATCCCAACTGAATAAAAAGCCAGATAGCAAAATGACAATTGAATTCATCGCAAACAACAGTGTTCCCATAGGGAAGTCTTTCCGTCTGGCAAGAAGCATGCCGATAATATCAAATCCGCCTGATGATCCGGATGAACGAAAAATAATGCCAATTCCCAATCCTACAATTGCTCCTCCAAAGATCGAAGAAAGAATCGGATCTTCCGCTAATTGGAAAACTGGAATTATATAAAGGGTGACAGAAATGGTGAGGACGGAAAGGATCGTATAAAAGCTGAATTTTCTTCCTAATTTGAGATAACCAATAATTAGCAAGGGAAAGTTCAATAGGAAATTATAAATCCCAGCGTTGATGGAAGTAAGCATCGAGAAAATGATCGAAAGTCCACTAATCCCACTGCTCATAATTCCATGTGGAATCAGAAATAGGTTGAATGCGAAAGAAACGATGATGGAGCCAAAAATAATTCCAGCTGTCTTCAAGAAGGGCACCTCCAAATAATCTTGTGTGAGGATATTATATAGGGGAAAAGAAAGAAACGAGTTTTAATAGTTTATTTTAATTATTTTGATTTTGTTTTTTGCAGGAACCCGAAAAGCCCAGATGGGTTTCTGGGCTTTTCGGGTTCCTGAGTAATCTCTAATGGATATTTCGCTTCTTGAATCTTCCTCCGCGTACTTCCGCAATATTCCCTACTGCAAGGAAGGCAGTGTCATCAAGTTCTTCGACAATTGATTTTAACTTTGCCTCTTCCAGACGAGTAATGATACAGAAAATTACTTTCTTGTCATCTCCAGTGTATGCTCCTTCACCGTTTAAATAGGTTACGCCGCGGCCAAGCCGGGCAAGAATGGCTTCCCCTATTTCCTTATGGTAGTCACTGATGATCCATGCTGCTTTTGATTCATCCAGACCAGCTATCACAATATCAATAGTTTTAAAGGCGATGAAGTAAGCGAGAATCGAGTACATCGCACGATCCCAGCCAAACACAAATCCTGCGGTTCCAAAAATGAAGATATTAAAAAACATGATAACTTCACCGACTGAAAATGGCAGTCTTCGTATCGCTAGAATAGCCAGAATTTCAGTGCCATCCAGAGATCCGCCGTAACGGATGACTATGCCAACACCAGCGCCGAGAACGATTCCACCAAAAACGGTTGCAAGCAGCAAATCTTCAGTGAATACAGGCAATTCATGAAGAAAGGTGGTGCTTAATGACAATACAGTGATTCCTAACAGGGTTGATAATGAGAATGTTTTTCCGATTTGTTTATAGCCAATAAAAAAGAAAGGGATATTCAATACAAAAATAAATAGTCCGAGGCGCCAGCCTGTTATATGAGAGAGGATGATGGATATGCCAACAATTCCACCATCAAGAATCCTATTAGGTACGAGAAATTCCTCGATTCCTACCCCCATCAAGACAGATCCAAAAATAATAAAAAAGATTCTTTTTGCTAGTTTGGATTTCGTAATACTCTTGTGCTGCTGCCGGGCAAGAGTAATTTCTTGACTGCTGTTCATATGTTCCCCCTTAGTTATTCATTCGTTAGAATTTATAGTTAATTTTAGCATAAAGGATTGGAATGTCTTGTCTGTAAGCTTAGTTCCACTTACTTTATCATTTTTCAATCAGTGAATAGTTCAAATTCCATGTGTGGAAGCGGATCGGAATGGGTAAATAAGAAAGAATTTTAAAATAGAAAAGGTGATGTCTTATAGTAAATCTGATTTTAATCATTGGTTTATTTTTATTAATGCTTTTCTTTATTAGTATGGTAGGCATCAAATTGATCAAAATTCCAGATATATTATTATATATTTTACTTGGGCTGGCATTATCATTTGTTATTAAAGAATCCAAGGTAATTGAAGTGGCAGGGGAGATAGGATTAATCTTATTGTTTTTTATTCTTGGGATGAAATTCCCAGTGAATCGATTGGTTTCAAACAGTTCCAGGGTTTGGAAGGGCGGTTTGCTCGATGTAATCCTCGGAGTATTTGTAACGGCTCTGATCAGCTCCCTATTTGGTTTAGATTGGATCTCATCCTTGATTGTCGGAGGGTTTGTCTATGCTACTAGCTCTTCGATTACCGCAAAACTGCTCGAGGATGAAAACAGAAGTGAGAATAAGGAATCTGAGTTCATGCATTTGATCCTCGTTTTTGAGGATTTGATTGCTCCCATTCTTGTAACAGTGCTTATCGGACTCTCCGGTAACGGGATGACCATTACTGATTTTTTACTGATTCTATTGAAAATAAGCATTCTCGCTGGGATTGCTGTATTTTTTGCAAAGATTGTTTTTAAAAAGGCAGAATCAATTCTACAAGAAATTAACCAAGAAGATATTTTCATTGTTTTGATTACTGGGATTGCCCTCACCTACGCTGGAGTGGCGACCATGCTGGGACTATCAGAGGTAATTGGTGCATTTCTAGCAGGTGTGATGCTTTCTGAGTTTACGAAAAAAGACAAGATTGAAAAAGCAGCACTGCCTGTTAGAAATATATTTCTCCCATTCTTTTTCCTTAACTTTGGTCTTCATATAACCTTAACGAGCGATATTCCCCATTTAGGGTTGCTTGTCGTTCTCATATTATGGTCATTGATCCATAAATTAATAGTTGGCTTCATTGGAGGTCAATGGTATGGGTTGTCCAAAAGAGATTCACTTAATGCAGGACTATCACTAACTCAGCGAGGGGAGTTTTCAGTCATCATCGCTGCTCTGGCGTCAGGCGATCTAAAGGTTTTCTCCAATACCTACATTCTAGTGATTGCTGTTATCGGTACCATCTCATTTCAGTTCGCCCCGCGAATGAAGAATTTAATTGTAGACAAAGTAAAAGAAAAAACAGGGTAATTGTCGCAATAAATGGCGTAAAAATCAGCACCGCTTGTCGAGGCTGAACAGGGTGCCCTGAGTTTTTCTTAAAGTATTTCTTTTACTCGTCCAACTTGACCGTCCTCTAGTCGAACCTTGATTCCGTGTGGATGTGTGCTTGAATTGGTCAATATTGCTTTTACGACTCCCTGAGTGAGTTTTCCTGTTTTCTGGTCTGCCTTAAGGACAATATTTACTTTTATACCAGGCTTAATATCCATTCGATGTCTTCCATCTTTCGTCATCAGATTTTCAGCTCTCTTTCTTTTTTTGTAGTTTTATCCTACCATTTTTTGCGTTGTATTAACATAAAGTGTGTTTGTTCTATTTGAAAGTAGGGATAGACTTCTATTATAATCATATTATGTTTCGCGTATTGGATTGGAAGTGGAATTGCTTGCCGCTCGAGGCCTATATGACAATCAGCGGTGAAAGGTGGAGTCTATTTTTCTGGAATTATTATTTGAACGAAGGAAATTAGAAGAATCAAAAACGAAAATGACTGTTTGACAGGAGGATATTTTGAATAAAAAAGGATCGAATATCAAATTAATTGCACTTGATATGGATGGAACTTTGCTCAATGAAAACCATCAGGTTACAAATGAAAATAGACAGGCGATCAAGCAAGCTGAACAAAAAGGAATAAATGTGGTACTTAGTACCGGGCGTAGCCTCAGGACAGCGCGAGACTATGTTCTTTCCCTAGAGCTTTCTTCCTATCTTGTGACAGTCAATGGTGGAGAAATATGGGGACCGAATGGAGAGCTTGTTGAAGTGAATCCCGTCGATACGGAACAAATCAAATGGATGTATGAGCTGTCCAAGAAGCACAACGCTGGATTTTGGGTCACGAGCAGAGAGGAAGTTTGGAGAAATAACCTGCCTGAGGACCTGTTCTCCCAAAGATGGCTTAAGTTTGGTTTTGAGATAGAAGAGGACGAAATCAGGGGAAGGGTGTTAACCGAGCTAAAAGCTAAGGATTTATTTGAAATAAGCAATTCGAGTCCCAAAAACATTGAGGTAAACGCATTAGGGATCAATAAGGCCAAAGGCTTACAGAAGGTATGCGAATTATTGGGAATTACCATGGAAAACGTGATGGCAATTGGTGACAGCCTGAATGACATTGCGATGATTACAGAGGCTGGGCTAGGCATCGCAATGGGGAATGCTCAGGCTGTTGTCAAGGAAGCTGCGGATGATGTTACAGGCACGAATCAAGATAGTGGTGTCGCTCAGGCAATTCATAAATGGGTGCTTGATTGACTGGAGGAAGCAATGCGGCTTCCCCTCTTTGGTTCCAATTTTCAAACTGTGTTTTCTTCATCGGACAGTCTTAAGATAGTTTCCTTGAAGCCTATTGATTGAATCTCTTTAATAACCGACTGATTTTCAGCTATTTGTACAACTGTTTTGGCATTAATAGCCTCTGCAAAGACTTTCTCAACTAATGATTGAGTTACGCCCTTCCCAATCTCAATGGTTTTTGGTGCAGAATGTTTCGAGACAACTTTGGTAATTTTCACATTGTCAGCATGATTACTGCCTCCAAAAACTTTGATGTCCGACCCGGCATTTGAAAATCCGCTTACCTTTATGTTATTTAACCTTACATTTCGGGCACGGTACTGAATTGCTATGACAGGCTCCCCGTTGTAGTCATAGGATGGATCACCGATTGCCGTAAAATGATGGACCGCAACGTTTTTATATGCGGATACAACCATAGCTCTTGGGGCTGAATGGCCATATAATTCACTGTATACCGAATGGAAAGAGATGATATTGGCTGCTGTTAAGTTAATCGCCGTTTTCGATTCGGGATCATTGTCCTTGTGATGTCCGATATGACGAAAATTATAGGAGCGATTATCGTTCACAGATAAATGTCCTATGATGAAGATATTCATAGGGGCCGAAGAGGTAGCGTGGGCCTTAACTTCCACTCCGCCAAAACACCTGGCAGTAGAGTTGTTCAATAGCCATACATTTCTTGAACCATCATCAATTTCAATCCCGTTAGAATTAGAAAAACCTTTTTTATGTGCTTTTCCACTTGGGTCACTCATATGGCAATTTGAAATGAAGATATTATCGCTATGATGAGTCGTAATCCCATCATCTCCAAAACCGTAACCTGTCAGATTGTCTAGCCAAATGAATTCACTTCCGTTGCGAGCTCGGAATCCATCACCATAGTAATTGTACAGAGGAGAGGAAATGTCAAAGCAATGAAGTCCAGGATTGCTTGCTTCCACCTCTTTTACCCAACCGTACTTTACATTGGCAAACAACAAGCAGCTGGAGTGATTTCCCCAAGTACTTGTTTTTTCTACAAATCCGAGCCGTTCAACATTCCAGTCGAGTGTCATTCCGCCTACATAAATATTACGATTTCCTGTTCGGTGATGTTTATTCGATATGAGTCTCATGCCCTTTGGTGCAGAATCATGAAGCTTGATAACTGTTTTTCCTTTTCCGGCACCGACAAGGATAGTATAGGAAGGCAATTTTATTTCTTTCACGATAAATATACCTTCTGGAACGAATACTTTTACATGACCATGACCAAGTGCTAATTTGAAAGTTTCCGTATGATCTGTTTTGCCATCTCCGACCGCTCCGAGGTCCCCAATATGAACAGTACGATTAATTTTTTCAAGAAGATGTTCATACTCTTTGTTCAATTTCGTTAACCAATTTGGAGCAGCATTGCCATTTACGTCAACAACAGTGTGATATGGAACAGCATCATCGAAGGCTGATTTAGTCTGGAAAAATCTCTTTACATTCACCGGAAAATCAGGAAAAAAAGAGGGACGTTTTTTAATAGGAAATAACTGTTTGTCATTATTGCTGGCTGCTATCAATAACCGATTTGTTTCATTGACCAACTCATCCATTGATAAATTTTTCTCGGAAAAGCGTGAAATCATATCTGCATTATTCCTGGGATTATGATTTCTGTCTAAGTTCACCATCCTAATTCCACCTTTTTAAAAAGCTGTTAGAGTATTATTCCCGATTCAGGGGAGAATAACCTTTTTGTATAGCGTTTTAATCCTTGTTGTTAAGGTAATGAGTTATAGAAAGAAAGTGGGTTTTCATCATGATTACTCTAGGACCAAGGGTGCTCAAAACAGGAATCGCTGTAACCTTGGCTTTATACCTATCCAAATGGTTTGGATTAGAGCCACCTGTTTTTGCTGCAATTGCAGCTTCCTTCACAATCCAGCCGTCTATTTATCGCTCTTGGAAACAAGTGTCAGAACAGTTTCAGGCTAATTTGTTCGGTGCAATCATCGCTGTGGCCTCTATTTACTTGTTCGGCAACAACCCTGTTGTTATCGGTCTTATCACCATGATTATCATTGTCCTTAGTTTGAAGCTTAAAATGGAAAGTTCCATTTCCTTAACTATAATTACGGTATTGATTATGATGAGTTCACAGGAATTACAAGGGATCTTGGCTGCTGCTCACAAGTTTTTGATTGTTCTTGTAGGAATGGGATCGGCATTTCTCGTGAATCTTATCGTATACCCACCTAATTTCAGTAAAATTTTCATGGAAAAAATGGATAGCAGCTTTAAAACTTTATCTTTGCTGGTTAGAACAGTGATATCCAATGAACTCACCGAAAAAACTTTTCAAAAACAGTGGATTCAATTACGAAAGGATATTGCTAAATTAGAAGAACTGTATAAAATTCTGGACGAGGAGAGGGAGAAAATATCAAAAGTCAAACCCCTTGATATAAGGCAACTAGTCGTTTTTAAACAAATGCTTGCTTGCCTTCATCATGGTTTGAGACTTCTAGATATTGTGGAGGACCATTTCTTTCAAAGCCGCCCACACAAGGTGGAGACCCGCGAGTTCGATGATCATTTAGAAGAACTGATCCAGTACCATGAATTAATTTTGCTGAAATATAGTGGGAAAATCAAGGAATTTGATGTGGACCCTATCGTCCAGGAAAGTGGATCTTTCCTTGAATCGGTGATAGAGGATAGAACAATGGAGCGAAATGATAGACTTCGTCTAACGATTATAGGTTCAGCAATGTATGATTATTCCTTTCAACTCAAAAGGCTTGATGAATTGATCGATCAGTACCAAAAAAGAATAAAAGAGGCGAATGGAGGGTAGTAGCAATAGGAAAACCAACTTAACGAAAAGGAATCTCTTTTGTAATCTACTGATTGTGTTTTTATGCTTATTATTTCACAAAGTTGGTACTTTTATGCTATATTAATAGTTAAAATATTCTCATAAGTTAGAGGGGAGACAAAAATGACATCAGGAATTGAAGTAAACGATAGCAGTTTGCCATTGCGCCGGGATGTAAAGATGCTCGGAAACATCCTTGGAGACATCCTTGTCTATCATGGCGGAATGGAATTATTTGAAAAAGTAGAGAAGATCAGGGTAATGTGCAAAACGCTCAGGAATGAAAATGACCCTGAAACATACACTGATTTAAAAACGGAGATCGCTGAATTGTCTGCCCCGATGAGGAGAAATATTATACGCGCGTTTTCCGTGTATTTTCACTTAATCAATGCAGCAGAACAGAATCATCGGATCCGCAGACGACGTGACTATCTGCTCCAGTCAGACACGAGTACGCAACCCGACTCAATTGAAGCAGCCATTCTTTCATTGAAAGATAATTTTATATCCTCTGAGCTTATGCAAAATGTCATAAATACCATATCGTTGGAATTGGTCATTACTGCCCATCCTACAGAAGCAACTAAGCGCTCCATTCTTGAAATTCAAAAAAGGATTGCAGATATTCTTAAAAGTCTTGATAATCCTCTGTTATCTAAGAAAGAGCGTCGGAAGGTAGAAGAAAGCTTATTTAATGAGGTATCTGTCCTCTGGCAGACAGATGAACTTCGAGACCGGAAGCCAACTGTCATTGATGAAGTAAGGAATGGACTGTATTTTTTTGATGAAACACTGTTCGATGTCCTGCCTGAAATCCATCAAGAGGTGGAAACCAGTTTGAAAGAGCATTATCCGGATCATGAATGGGAAGTCCCTCATTTCCTTCGTTTTGGATCATGGATTGGCGGTGACAGGGATGGAAATCCGAATGTTACACCGGAAATCACTTGGGAAACCCTACAAAGACAAAGGCGGCTTGTATTAAAAAAATATAAAGCTGTATTAGTGGATTTAATGAAGCGATTCAGCCATTCAACTACTAGAGTTGCCGTTAGTGAGGAATTACTGGAATCTGTCAAGCGAGATGAAGAAGCATACCTTGCAAATGAGCAAAAGTGGAATGTTGAAGGCGAGGTATACAGACGAAAATTCGCTGTCATGGTACAAAGGCTTAAGGAAGCAGGGGAATCAGCCATTGGCTATAAGACCTCTGAAGAATTACTTGATGACCTTCTGATCATCAAACGAAGCATTTATCAGCATCATCCAGTACATCATGAACTGAAAACATTTCAAAAATTAATTAGACAAGTACAACTATTTGGATTCCATCTTGCTACGCTAGATATTCGAAATCATAGTGGAGAACATGAAGCAGCAATCTCGGAAATATTGGAGAAAGTGGGAATCACGGAGGATTATCCCGCTTTAGCCGAAGAAGAAAAGCAGGAGCTACTTGGAAAACTTTTAGAAAATCCACGTCCACTGCTATTGCTTCACGAAGACTACTCCAAGGAGACACAGGAAATGATCGAGGTATTCCAAATGATCAAGCGGGCGCATAAAGAATTTGGCAAACGCTCCATTACTGTTTACTTGGTTAGTATGACGCAATCTGCAAGTGACTTGCTGGAGGTACTGTTACTGGCAAAAGAAGCAGGTATTTACAGACTGCATGCTGATGGAACTTTCGAATCAGACATTCATGTCGCCCCACTTCTCGAGACCATTGATGATTTAACTGCCGGTCCAAAAATTATGGACACATTATTCAAATTGCCATTATACCGGAATCACTTAAAGAAAATGGGCAATCAGCAGGAAATCATGCTGGGATACTCAGATGGAAGCAAGGACGGCGGAACATTGACGGCCAACTGGAAGCTGTACAAAGCCCAGTTGGAGATTAATGATATAGCAAAAAGGCATCAAATCACTCTAAAGTTTTTCCACGGGCGAGGTGGATCACTCGGAAGGGGAGGCGGAACTTTACACAGAAGCCTTCTTTCTCAGCCAGTCGAGACACTTGGCCACGGCGTGAAAATTACGGAACAAGGGGAGGTTCTCTCTTCTCGTTACCTTTTGAAAGACATCGCATTTAGAAGTCTAGAACAGGCTACTTCAACGATGATGAAGGCTGCAGCTAATGTGTTGAAAGAATCGGAACAAGGACATCTTCGTGATCAAAAATGGGTAGAAGCGATTGAACAGATTTCTGCGGTGTCGCTGCAAAAATATCAGTCCCTGGTATTTGAGGACCCCGATTTTCTTGAATATTTTAACCAGGCCACCCCGCTTAAAGAGCTTGCAGAGCTGAACATTGGCTCAAGACCAATGAGCCGTAAAAATAGCAGCAATTTTGAAAATTTGCGTGCCATTCCGTGGGTTTTCGCCTGGACGCAGAGCAGACAGCTATTACCAGCATGGTATGCTGCTGGAACTGGTTTGCAGAGTTTTGCGCAAGAGAGTCCTGAAAACCTGGAACTATTGCAGGAAATGTATGCTGAATGGCCTTTTTTCCGCAGTACGATTGATAATTTACAGATGGCCTTGATGAAGGCAGATATCACAACGGCCAAAGAATATACTTCTCTCGTTGAAAATAAAGCGATTGCCGATCGTATTTTCAGCAATATTATGGAGGAATACGACCGGACAAAGAACATTCTTCTCCAAATTTCAGAAGATGAAGAACTGCTAGACCATACGCCGAATATCAAAGATTCTGTCCATAGGAGAAATCCATATGTCGATCCTCTAAACTTTATTCAAGTGGAATTAATTAAAGAACTTCGCAAGGATGAAATTCCAGACGATGAATTAATGACCCAGGTTTTATTAACAATCAGTGGTGTAGCAGCTGGTTTAAGGAATACAGGATGACAGAAAGACCCGCCACTTGGCGGGTCTTTTCTTTAATATCAAAATTTATATTTATATGTTTACCCTTTTTTGTGAAGCCCCAACACAAACCATTTTTTTGCTTTAGAAGAAGCTGCCCAGGTCCTATTTATCCCAATGACAGCCCTTTTCACTAACCTTATACAACTGTGTCCATTTAGGTTCTACATTGATACCTTCCATAATTATTTTTAAAGTCGTATGTGGTTCGACAAGGAACAAGAAGTATACAAGTTTGGACAAAGAGGTTGCCTCCACTGCCTTTCGACGGCTGTAAAGGCAAGTAGTTCCATCCAATTTGCTGGCAGTCTGATAAATTCCCAGCATTTTCTTCATGGAAAATTTCTTTTGAACCCAATAAGCTGTATTGGTACCTAAAAAAACCAGAAAAAGGGAAAACAGGTCACCAATGAGCCGTATTGGCGCACTGAAAAACCAGAAAAAGGGAAAACGGGTCACCAATGAGCCGTATTGGCGCACTGAAAAACCAGAAAAAGGGAAAACAGGTCGCCAATGAGCCGTATTGGCGCACTGAAAAACCAGAAAAAGGGAAAACAGGTCGCCAATGAGCCGTATTTGCGCACAAAAAACCAGAAAAAGGGAAAAGAAGTCACCAATGAGCCGTATTGGCGCACTCAAAAACCAGAATAAGGGAAAAGAGGTCACCAATTGAGCTGTATTGGTGCTAAAAATTCATCTGAAATGGCATATACCAATGAGCGCTTTAAAAAATGCCTTTTCACATAAATACACCTAACATACGATCTCCGTTCTGATTAAGTTCCGTCTCAAGCAGGAGAAGGAAACGGCGAGTAGAAAGGTGGTTACCACTAGGAAGTTGCTACAATCATAAAGGGCTTGCGCTTTTCTTGTAGAACCAAAGAGTAGGATCATTATTTTTCCTTTAAATTATACTTTTTTAGTTTTCTATATAAAGTAGATCTTGCCATATTCAATGCTTTTGAAACGGCGGAAATATTCCAATCGGTTTGCGTTAACAGTTTTCTTAATTGTTCCTTTTCTGCTATTTCCATGGCAGAAAAACCAGACTGCTCTGGCTCAACAAGGGCATGTTGCTGTTGTAAATCTGCTAGATAATCCGGAAGATGATCTCTTTCAATTTCAGTTGAGTTGCTGAAGATTACAGCATGTTCCAAAGTATTTCTTAATTCCCTTATATTTCCAGGCCACGTATAGGTAAAAAAGAAATCTTTTGTTCCTTCTGATAGGGAAATGCGGAAAGGTTTATTGTATTTTTTTGCAAATAGATTTAAATAGTAATCACTTATGGGAAGGATATCTTCTTTCCTGTCCCGTAAGGAAGGAACAGTTAAGGAAATAACGTTAAGTCTGAAAAACAAGTCTTTTCTAAATTGCCCTTCCTCAATTAAGGTCTCCAGATTTTTGTTGGTTGCCGCAATTACTTTTACATCAATCTTAGTGATTTTGGAAGAACCTAATCTGGTAACCTCTTTTTCTTGAAGAACCCTTAGTAAGTGTACCTGCAAGTCTATGGGCATTTCTCCAATTTCATCTAAAAAAATCGTACCACCATTTGCTTCCTCAAATTTCCCTCTTTTTCCTTCTTTTTTTCCTCCAGTAAAGGTACCGCTTTCATAACCGAACAGCTCACTGCCGATGAGTTCCTTTTGGATTGCACCGCAATTAATGGCAATAAAGGGTTTATCCCTTCTAGTACTCTCTTCGTGAATGTATTTAGCGATAAGTTCTTTCCCCGTACCTGTTTCACCAGTTACTAATACAGGTGTGTCCACATTTGCAATCCGCTGGCATTTGGTCAAAATCGTTTTCATTTCCACGGACTGACCAATTAACTGTGGATTTTTTTTATTTGGAGTTCGCACGCTTGCCGACGCACCCGTTTTGTTTTTAAAAATAGCAATATACCCAATCTGTTTTTTATTGATGAGGATAGGGTTCACTTCTTTAAAGGAGTACCCTTCCACTATATTCATGCTTTTTGGGGATTGGAGAAGCTTCTTAATTTTCAGATGGTTATCAAATGTCATTTCCTTGTTCAAGTTCAAGGCAGTAAGTAACGCTTGTTCCCCATTAACAAGAACATATTCGTCACTTATGACGAAAATAGAATGATCCTTCCATTTTAAAGTATATTCACCATAGTATTCTTCCAGTTGATTGTATTTCTTTCGTAACATCAGCAAAAACTGTTGTTCAATCATCTGTGCAAGGGAGACAGCTAAGCCTAATGTGTGGGGTTGTGTGCTTGGCCAAAATCCAGTAAAGTCAATTGCGCCAATGACATTTTTGGAATAAGGATGAATAATCGGTGAGGATGAACACGTCATAGGATGGAAGCCTTCACAGAAGTGCTCGGCTGAAAAAACTTGAATCGGCTTTCTGGATACAATGCTTGTACCGATTGCATTGGTTCCTGCCGCACTCTCACTCCAATCCATTCCAGGCGAAAAATTCATTTTTTCTGTTTTCCTAATAATATGTGGTTCGCCTTTTAAATAAATGATTTTCCCATTTTCGTCATTCAAGGTAAGTACGTAACCGGTACCTATTAATTTATCATAAATATGATCGATAACCGGTTTGGCAGCACGATAGAGATCGGACTCTGAAAGGATATTTGCAAGTTCAACTGAGGTAAATGCAGTTTTGGCTTGTTTTTGTTCTGGATTAAGACCAACAGATTGACAGCGATTCCATGAATCTAGTATGTCACTCCGAACCAAAGTTAGCAGATTTTCACTTTTTGAAGAATAGGACATAAAGTTTTCCCATTTATGTTTTATGGATTTTGCTTTACTGTATAAATCCTGTGTAGAAGTAATCGAAAGAAAAGGATTTTTCAACTTTTTTAGCCTCCTCCATATGTATTCGGAACACTTTTTCCAAGACTCAGATCACTAAGAGGTTGGGATGCAGGATTTTGAGCAGCAAAACAATTTTGAAAATATTCCATCTATTCAAAATACTATCCTAATCTTTCCAAGATATCAATAGTTTGAACATTGTTTTAGAAAAAACATATGTAGCGCTACAACTGTTGCGAATCGCTACAATATCTCGTCAAGTAAATAGATTGGCACAAGGATCTACTAGTTTCATTTAAAGAAATTGTATGACAAGAAAAAAAGCCCGGAAATGAGGAGAAGACTGGTTCTCGCAAATGATATTTTGAGAAAAAAATATATATTTAGAATTTTGGCACGATAGTTGCAATATAAAGAATAACAGCAATAAAGGCGAATCATTTGTCCAGAAGCTGTTGGTAATAAGAATTAATTCAGTTGAAAGGAGAGAGTGTATTTGGCCAAATCTCAAATTCTTGCCATTGATGCTGGCGGAACAATGACAGACACGTTTATTATTGATGAAAATGGGGATTTTGTTGTAGGCAAGGCACAAACAACACCGCTAGATGAACATATTGGATTATTAAACTCTGCTAGAGATGCTTTGAGCCAATGGGATACGAAGATTGAAGAGGAATTTCCAAAGCTTTTAGCAGGTGTTTATTCAGGAACTGCAATGCTTAACCGACTCGTTTCACGGGTAGGGCGTCGTGTTGGATTAGTAGTAAATAAAGGAATGGAGGATAATCATCGAATGGGCCGCGGGCTTCAATCCTTCCTTGGCTATTCTTATTCTGACCGGATTCATATTAATACCCATCACTTCGATTCACCGCTTGTTCCAAGAAAATGGACAGTGGGCATAACAGAAAGAGTGGACCTTTTTGGAAGCGTTGTCATTCCTCTCTATGATCATGAAATTGAACCAGCCATTCAAAAATTGATTGATGAGGACGTAGAAGCGATTGTTATTAGCTTTCTTCACTCCTATAAGTATCCGGCGCATGAAAGAAAAGTTCGCGATATCGCCGAACAGATCATAAAAAAAGCGAATAAGGACATTAAAGTGTTTGCAACAGTAGATTATTATCCAGTCAGAAAAGAATCGCACCGTACAAATACGACAATTGTTGAGGCATATGCTGCGGAACCTTCACGCCAAACATTAGCAAATATTGATTCAGCCTTAAGAGAGGCAGGAACTGAATTTGACTTGCGGATAATGGCCAGTCATGGCGGAACAATTAGCATAAAAGCAAATGAATTGGCAAGAACCTGTGTTTCTGGGCCAATTGGCGGAATGGTTGGGGCCAAATATTTAGCGGAAAAACTCGGATTGAAAAATGTTGCTTGTTCCGACATAGGAGGAACTAGTTTTGATATCGGGTTGATAACTCAGGGAGAATTGGCGATTAACACTAGCCCAGATATGGCTCGCCTTGTGCTGTCATTGCCGCTTGTCTCTATGGATACTACAGGTGCAGGCACAGGCAGCTTCGTCCGGATTGATCCAAACTATGGAAATATTTCATTGGGACCTGACAGTGCAGGTTCGCGAGTGGGTGTTTGTTACCCAGGTGGGGGCCTTGATACTGTAACCGTTTCGGACTGTCATGTTGTGCTTGGTTTGATTAATCCGAATAATTTTATTGGCGGGATCATTAAACTTTCAAAAGAAAAAGCGTATGAAGCGGTTAAGAAGCAAGTAGCCGAACCGCTTGGCTTAAGCGTAGAGGATGCCGCGTTTGGAGTAATCCAACTATTAGAATCACAGCTTCGCAATTATCTGGAATCCATGATTCTAGGAAAAGGATATTCTCCTTCCCAATATGTCTGCTTCTCTTACGGCGGTGGAGGTCCGTTGCACACAGCAGGCTATACAAAGGGTCTTGGCTTTGAAGATGTACTTATTCCTGCATGGGCTGCCGGGTTCTCTGCATTTGGCTGTGGTGCTGCAGATTTCGAATATCGTTATGATAAAACATTAGACATTAATGTCGCTGAAAAAGCAGAATATTCAGATATTTTGATGGCAGGAAGGGAACTACAGACAGCATGGGATGAATTGAAGAAAAAGGTGGCAGAGGAATTTAAGAAAAATGATTATTCACCAGAAGATGTGGATTTCCGGCTGCTTTACCGCATGCAATATCAAGGTCAATTAAATGATTTGGAAATTGAGGCACCGATTTCGGCATTTCATTCCGTTGATGAGTGGGAAAGCCTTATTAAAACATTTGAAGAGAGCTATGCAAGGGTTTATGCAAAAGCTGCTCTATCACCGGAGCTTGGCTACTCGATTACAGGTGCGATTGTACGCGGAGTGGTTGATGTAGCGAAACCACAAATTCCGCAGGAGCCTTTATATGGGGAAGTACCACCTGCAGATGCTTTCCTAGGTGAACGAGAGATTTATTGGAATGGTGAGTTTCTTCAAGCGAATATTTATGAAATGGAAAAATTATTACCTGGAAATCGTATTCAGGCATTTTCCATTCTTGAATCAACAGCCACCACCTTGGTCGTTCCGCTTGGGTTTGAAGCTTATCTAGATGAAAATCGTATCTTCCATTTAAAGGAATTGTAGTAATATGTTTATTTTTAAAAAAATCTTAAGGGGGTACCAAATTTGACGAAATTAGTGACTGACGTTCAACAAAAGAAAAAGCCAATTGGCTGGGATGGAAAATCGCTAAAACAAATGCGAAAGGAAATGGATGAAATTAGTAAAGAAACTGGCTATTATGCCGGTTTAAGGTCGCTTCCCTTTAAGGAAACCGATCCCATTCGCTTCGAAAAAATCTATTCCAAACTTCGCGGTGGGGTTGTGCATGCAAGGGAGACGGCCAAAAAAGTAGCCGCTTCACCAATCGTTGAGCAGGAAGGGGAACTTTGCTTTAGTTTGTACTCTCCAGAGGCAGATTCCATTGTTACATCTACTGGGATTATCATCCATGTTGGAACGATGGGAGCTGCGATTAAATTTATGATCGAAAACGAATATGAGGATAACCCAGGAATAAATGACAGGGATATCTTCTGTAATAACGATAACCATGTAGGAAATGTCCATACATGTGATGTTCATACGCTTATTCCAATTTTTTGGGAAGGAGAAGTCATTGGCTGGGCTGGAGGTGTTACTCACGTAATTGACACAGGTGCATCTGCGCCAGGAAGTATGCCAATGGGTCCAGTTCAAAGATATGATGATGGATACCAAGTAACCTGTCGAAAAATCGGTCAAAACGATATCCTTTCCAAAGACTGGCTGCTTGAAAGTACGAGATCGGTACGTGCGGTCAAGTATTGGACACTCGATGAAAAAACTCGTATTGCGGGCTGCCACATGATCCGTGATCTTGTATTAGATGTCATCAAGGAAGAGGGTGTCGACGCTTATAAACAATTTATGCGTGAAATTATTGAGGATGGACGTCGAGGATTTGTGAATCAGGTAAAAACTATGTTGATTCCAGGAAAATATCGGCAAGCATCGTTTGTGGATGTGCCATTCAAAGATTTGGATCTTCCTTCCTTTGCTAAGCTTAACACGATCATTCATACTCCTTCAGAAATTACTGTTCATAAAGATGCAATGCTAGAAATTGATTTCGAAGGAGCAAACCGCTGGGGATGGCATCCATTTAATGCCACACCAGTATCGATTACAAGTGGGATCTGGGTCATGCTTTCACAAACGCTTGTCCCAAATGATCGTATCAATGACGGTGCTTATTATGCTAGTAAATTTGGCATTCCCTATGGATCGTGGTTTAACCCTGACGATATTCGTTCTGCCCATTCGAACACATGGCATGCGCTTGTGGCGGCATGGTCTCCACTTTGGCGCGGCTTAAGTCGTTCCTATTTTGGACGCGGTTATTTAGAAGAAGTAAATGCTGGAAATGCACATACTTCCAACTGGCTAATGGGCGGTGGATATGACCAATATGGACAATTATCTGCGATGAATAGTTTTGAAACTTCCGCTTGCGGTGTTGGTGCTAGTGCTGTTCAGGATGGAATCAACCATTCTGCCGCGCTATGGAATCCAGAGGGTGATATGGGAGACATGGAAATTTGGGAACTGCTTGAACCGCTTATCTTCTTAGGAAGACAAGTTTTACCAGGATCGGGTGGTGCCGGAAAATATCGCGGAGGAAATGGTTGGCAGTCACTCCGTTTAGGATGGGGGGCACAAGAATGGACAATGTTCCTCGCTGGTGCTGGGGTTATAGCAACAGACTGCGGTTTAATGGGCGGTTATCCGGCAGCTGCAGGTTATCGATTCCAGGCAAACAAGACAAACATCAAAGAACGGATTGCAAAAAGGCTGCCAATTCCATTAGGAGGAGATGTCGATCCAGATTACCCAACCTTTGAGGGAAATATGGAAGCTGAAGTGATCCATCGGGACAGACAGGCGGTGTCTACACAAGAAGAGTTTGTTGACTACGATGTGATTATGAACTATCTTCGCGGGGGCCCAGGATTTGGAGATCCGTTAGAAAGAAATCCAAAACTAGTTGAAAGCGATTTAAATGAAAAATATATCCTTCTTCGCTATGCAGAACAAGTTTATGGCTGTGTTTTTACCGAAGAAAAAGGCATATATACTGTTGATTTAAAAGCAACAGAAGAAAAACGGAAAGAAATTGGCAAAAGACGGATAGACCGCAGTGTGCCAACGAAAGAATGGATGGAAGGCGAAAGAACAAAAATTTTGAATAAAGATGCTGCCATTCAAGTGAGACATATGTATGCCCAAAGCTTTGCCTTAAGCGAAAAATTCACGGATGAATTCAAAAGCTTCTGGAACATTCCGGAAGAATGGATGATTTATGAGGAAGAGTTAGGGGTGCCAACACTAGGAGCACATATTAACCGCTTCAAACAAAAGAAATAACCATTCAAACAAAGAGGTGATAAGCGTGGCAAAATACGATAAAAAACGAATGAATGAGTTAATTGATGGGACATTAGAGTTCTATCAACTGAAGGAAATGATGTCCAGCCATAAAGATCCAGAACGGTTTGAAATTTATCGGGAAGTTTTACAGGAGCGTGTGAGCTGGGATGATCCAATTCTGCTTCCATATGGATTGCATCTATATATTGTGCAAAAATCAGATGGAGATCGGATCGTAAAATGCGACTGTGGACATGAATTCTGTAATTATAAAGAAAATTGGAAGCTGCATGCTAGAATCTTTGTTCGGGACACAGAGGAGAAAATGAATGAAATTTATCCTAAATTAATGTCTCCGGATCCCGAGTGGCAGGTAATCCGTGAATATTATTGTCCCAATTGCGCCGTCCAGCTAGAAGTGGAAGCAGTGCCACCATGGT
Source organism: Mesobacillus stamsii (assembly GCF_030814065.1). Lineage (NCBI taxonomy): Bacteria > Bacillati > Bacillota > Bacilli > Caryophanales > Bacillaceae > Mesobacillus > Mesobacillus stamsii. Next base: position 53,887 of record NZ_JAUSUN010000014.1, on the reverse strand, counting down.
ATCCAATTATCCTGGATTTTGAACCTGATATTGACACATTCTATAAGGAATGGATAAAGAGACCAATGCCAACAAAAGCATAAAATGATGATAAGCGGCGATCCTTTTGGGTCGTCGTTTTTTAGAAAAAATAATCCTTACATACAAAGCGATGTGAAATCACACTCTATCTATTAAGAAGGATGTGATCAGATGTTTTCTGCCATTTTTTATGCACAAAAAGGTCCATTTCATGCTTTGGTTCCTGTTTTAGGCTCGATCTCAGTCAAGGAAGTATTGGCAGCCGAAGCAAACTATCATAAGTTATTAAGAGCATATTGGTACGAGAATAATTTTTTGACATTCAACTGGTGGTTCCTAGTTGCCCTTTCCATTATCCCTGCGATTATTTGGTGGATCATGATAGAGAAAACGAAGCTGATTGAAAATACAGCATTTGGACTTTTTTATGGCGTTACAGCCATCCTCCTAGATTCAATCGGCAGTAATGCGATGGTATGGACATACCAAGTCAGACTTTCACCATATTTAAATCCTCAAATATACCCTTATGATGTGGGAGTTGTCATTATCCCTTTCATGCTTGTATATCAAAAATTCGGCTGCTCATTTAAGAAGTTTCTCATCGCATCAGGACTGTTATCTGTCTTCCTAGCATTTATCGCAGAGCCTTTTATGGTTTTTATTGGAATATATAAAGAATTTACATGGAAGCATATCTATTCCTTCCCGATTTACTGGTCATTAGGATTGATGTGCTGGGCAATCATCAAAAAATTCAAATCTTATGCCAAATAACCACGTCAGCTTCAGGTTATTTGGCATATTGTGAATGTTAGAAGACTAAACGCCAACTTATAGAGAATTTTCCCCTTATCTAAAAAAACTACTCCTTAACACATAAGCTACGCATAACAGATAGCTGAAGAGTTTTCCATGTTAAATAAAAGATTAACAGCACTAATCCAATTGTCTGTACGTTAAAAATCCATTTATAGTAAATATGTCCTGTTTCATTATACATAAGTATCGTAGCTATAGTCACAGCAGCTGTCGGAAATAAAAACGCCCACCAGGATAGAAAAAACGGTAATTTCAAAAATTGTTTAAATTGAAAAATCAATAGCAGTCCAATAAAAAAGGCGATACCGTATAGAATGTATGCAAATGCATCTACTTGCCCTCCTAGCTTTATATAAGACAATAAACCTATTGAAGGAGGCGCCAATAAAATAAAGAAAGTGGGTAATAATTTCGTTGATATGGACGGATGAAAGAAAACTCGATAAATAAAAATAGTGAAATAAATAATACTAAACAGTACACCGATACTATAATACATCCACAAAATATCAGAGCTTACATGATTAACCCCGATAATTGGAACAACCATATTCCCGACAATTGGGATAAACCAGGATGGATTAAAATGATCAAGTTGAAACGATGTTTGATTCATTAACTTTGTTAAAACAACTAAGGTATAACTAAGCTGCAGAACAGCCCCTATTCCCCAAAGAGCAAAAGATAGACTCTCACTAATATCGTAATAAGGGATCGCTAAAAGTAATAGACTAATCGTTATAGCAGCGAAAAAATTGATTTTAACAGGATGATTAAAATCATTATTTACTTCTTCAGGGTAGCGTGCTAAACGATAAAGTAAAATGCTAATATTCAACAAAAATAAAAAAGAAGCAATTACTAGAAAAATAAAAGATAGAGTATGGCTTCTTGCATATACCACTTCGATTTGTTTAATCACAATCGTAAAACCTGAAAAGCCCATTACACTAGCAAATAAGGATATCGGAAAATATTGAATCCCGCGTTCATGTTCCATTGTATTGTTCCCCCAAATACTGTAAGTCATAGGTCACCTTGTTATTAACCTTTATTATTGACATATGCTATTAACCATTATATTCTTTAAGTGACATATGTCAATAATAAATCCTTGTGATATTTTTTATCTGGCTAAAGAAAGAAAAGAATGAAAAAAGGTGAAGATAATGGAAGTGGAAGTGGAGAACAAGATCTTTAAAATCGAGGAATGGATTAAAGCAAGTGGTTACAAGTGCACAGCCCCAAGGGATACGCTTATTCGACTATTTGTAGAAACGAAAAGGCATCTCCGACCAGAAGAAATATATATGCTGACGAAAGCCCAAGGTGTTAGCCTTCCTACAGTATATAGAAATATTGATTTATTAAAGAGGATTGGTGTCATTAAAGAAATTGTTATACAAAAAGAACGGTATTATGAACTCAATATGTTTAGTCGTAAAAAGCTTCATATTCATTTTAGTTGTAATCAATGTGGGCAAATTAAAGAATATTTAGATAGTAAAATTTTCAGGGATATGATTGAACAGAGAGATTATATTGAAGAGGTCTTTCATGATGATATTGAAGACGTTACGATTGTGATGAACGGAATATGTGATTTATGTAAGGAGCGGAATCATAGCGATAATTAAATTCATTTATTGTCCCCCAGATTACTCTCAATGATAAGCTGGGGGACTTTTTATCCACAAGGATTTGAACAATATCAACGGCGCTTTTAAGTAATTATTGAACTTCTCCATTTTCCACTTTTGGAGTATCACTTTCACATCTTCGTCTCCGGCAGCATCCATCCTGAAGACAGGGCTTCTCAAAGCTATCACAAAGCTTGTAGTTCCCGCCCTCAATGTGAAGTGTTTTTCCATTGACTAATGATTCAGAGAGTTTTTTTCTTGCTGCATTGTAAATTCCTTGAACAGTAGTACGCGCAATACTCATTTGAGCAGCACATTCTTCCTGAGTAAATCCTTCTAAGTCAATGAGGCGTATCGTTTCGTATTCCTCAATTGTCATCGTTATTATACAATCTTGCTTTGATCGGGCATCCATCGGGCCAAATCTGTTACTTTTTGGCATGCGACAGACTCTCCTCCATTTTATCGGTCTTGGCATTGCTTTTATCCTCCAAGGCTTAAAATTATTTTTACGATTTAAAATCGGTTATTGTGCTACCTACTTATATTATCATAAATTGTTCTATGGAAATCGAATGATATATAGTCAGAAGTCCCACTTTATCCCTAATTTGAGGGAGAATGATTCTGTAAATATAGTTTTACATTAGATGTTGCCGGACCATCAGCACCAACGATCACTTTTATGCCTTTTTCATTAAAAATATTTATTGCACCTTCCCCGATACCTCCTGAAATAATGACATTTACCCCCAATTCATTCAAGAATTTTGGTAAAAATCCAGGTCGATGTCTAGGATTTGGGATGGAGTTACTGGTAATAATTTGATTATTCTCTGTTTCATAAATGATAAAGCTCTCACAATGACCTAAATGCTTTGTAACCATCTCTCGTTCACTTGCTACTGCAATTTTCATGTTCATTCCTCCAATTGGTATGTGGAAATTTTTGTTTTATTACGGACTTCTTTTCTTATTTATCGACCTATATCACTTACTTCTAATTATACATTATTTTAGACATATGTCATTTATGAAAAAATCAACATATTTTTGATACATACATATAATCATGTTAATCCTTAAAAGAATAAGAAAGCTGCTCCATATGGAGCAGCTTTTTGTATTCTTCTCAAAAATTATGATCAGTAATGGAGAGGCATGGGACGTAAATATATATGAATCGAGCTAGGCATCAAACTGTCATTTTGGGCTTTTTTTAAACTATTGTACATTGCTTTTCCGCCGGTATAGTTAGCGGAATGAATGGTTATTCTGTTTGCGTATAGTTGGTTGCTAATCATTAAATTCACAAGCATTAAGCCGTTCCTAATGTGGCTGGTCAGGTCATGGTCCAAGGAAAGATGGTCAATATCGTAATTTTTAAGAAGATACAGACATTCATCAATTGTCTCAGCTAAAATATATCCTGCCGGCGGTTGGCGATAGTCATCCATAAATACACTTATTTTCTCCATTTCTAGCACTCCTTTCTGAAGTGGGGTAGCTAAGAAAAACGGAAAGCATAAACGTTCTTTCTCTTTTAAGCCTAACACATCTCCAATCGTAAATGGTCTTTTTTTACTTGGGAATTTATGCTAATAACTTTAAAGTGGTTGAATTTTTTATTTTTTAAAGGAATTTCTCTTTCAAATAGAGAAAGTATAACTGACTAAAGTGTATGAAGGAGGAGCCGAATTGGAAGAGAAGGTATTCAAAGCAATCCAGGATGACTATCCTGATGATTTTGCTTGGTGTTATGGCTGCGGAAGAAAGAATGAACATGGTTATCATTTCCGAACAGGTTGGCAAGGCGAAAAAACAATCACCCTTTTTAAACCTAAAAAAGAATATACGGCATTACCAGGTTTCGTTTATGGTGGAGTAATCGGTTCGTTTGTGGATTGCCATGGTACCGGTTCGGCCGCCCTCTACCTGCATCGCAAAAACGGGAACGAACCAGGGGATGGGGTAGAAGCACCTAGATTTGTAACTGCCTCGCTTCATGTTGATTTTCTGAAGCCAACACCTAATGGGATCGAATTGAAGGCAATTGGAACCGTGTACGAAATCCATCCTAAAAAATATCGTGTGGAAACAGAAGTATATGCTGGAGAAACATTATGTGCTAAAGGGGAAGTTGTGGCAGTTGTCATGCCAGCTACCTTTTTAGAAAAATAACGCGTGGAAATAGACCCTGATGTCTCACAGGGTCTTAATATTTGTTTATTTTATGGGTTCAAGCATATTCGTCGGCAGATAACCCTCTAAGCCTGAATTCACCATTTTCACCTTTGTTCTTCTGAGATCTCTTTCGATGATTTTCGCTTCACTACCTTGCTTGATTTCTTTGACATCTTGATCTTTCATGATATTGTCCACTCCATCAGCATCATTCAATTCAATCAATTCATAAAGCTCGTCATACGAATCTTGAGAAAGTGCCAGCAAGGAATCCTTTTGGACCGTAGCCGTATCTCCAGCTTGAAGAGTGTTATCCTTCACTGCTTGTTCGCTTTCGTTGTACGTATCCTTCATGTTTTGAATGATCTCTGGAGACTTTTGCTTTACTTGATCAACGACATCCTTCGTTTTTGTCTCCGTTGTGTTCGCAGCATTTTCGGTTTCCTCTTCCATTTGATTTGCACCTTGTTTTGCCTCTTCGTTGCTACATCCAGCGACAAGCATTATTGCCAATCCAACTGGCAGCAGCCACTTATTAATTGACACGGCCATAAGCTCCATCCTCCTAATTCCACTTCTACCATTATTGAATACCACTTAGTGAATAAGTTAAAACAAATAATGGACTTAAAAGATCTACAACAACTTTGACCCTTTATCACGAAAACGGAAGAATTAGTATGCATGATTTACGGTCAGCATGGAAAAAATGGTATTTGGGAATTAGAGGATTTGAAAAGGCAAAATAAGTAGGACTATTTATTTTTTAGAAAAAGTAAGTTTCACATTTGTTCATTTGGTTAAAAATATAAGGGGAAAATTTATTTCATAAAAAATTATCAGTAAATCCTATAACCTGGTAATGATCGATAATCCTTGAGGTAGCAGCCTTTTTTTACAAAAAAAGATTGGAAACATGACATTTGTCATGTGTGATATATGACACCTGCTACTGCACAAAACCATTTCCCTTATATATACTTAGAGAAATTAAGAAAAACGGAAAGGGGAATTATTGAACACTATGACAACTCACAACGCAAAAGAACTTAGAAAACAGGTTGCCCCTTATGAAAATTCGAACACAAAAACGAGCATCCTCCAAATCGTCAACACAGTTATTCCATTTTTGGCGTTATGGTATTTCGCCTATCAAAGTCTAACAATTTCTTATGGATTGACTCTCTTGCTTGCTGCAGCTGCAGCTGGTTTCATGGTTAGAATTTTCATCATCTTCCATGATTGCACGCACCATTCTTTTTTCAAGAATCGTACCGCAAACAAAGTGGTAGGTACCATCGCCGGAGTCGTAACCTTGTTCCCTTATAGCCAGTGGGGTCACGAGCATGCTGTCCACCATGCAACGAGCAGCAATCTAGACAAACGTGGAACAGGCGACATTTGGGTTTTAACAGTTGATGAATATTTGGCTGCACCAGCCTGGCAGAAGCTTGCCTACAGACTGTACCGGAATCCATTCGTGATGTTTGTATTGGGTCCAATTTACGTTGTTTTGCTTAAAAACCGTTTTAACCGCAAAGGTGCCAGAAAGAAGGAGCGCCTTAACACTTATTTAACGAATATATTGATTTTTGGAATCTCAGGGCTCCTAATTTGGACCATCGGCTGGAAAGCATTTTTAATGGTGGAAGGACCAGTTTTCTTTATTGCGGGAATGCTTGGCATCTGGCTATTCTATGTCCAACATACTTTTGAAGATGCTTATTTTGAAGGCGATAAAGACTGGGAGTATGTAAAAGCTGCGGTAGAAGGCAGCTCTTATTACAAGCTTCCGAAACTACTGCAGTGGATTACTGGGAATATCGGATACCACCACGTTCATCACTTAAGCCCGAGAGTTCCAAACTATAAGCTGGAAGAGGCTCATAATAATACAAAGCCTTTGCAAAATGTACCGACCATCACTCTTTCAACTAGCCTAACTTCCTTGCGCTTCCGTCTTTGGGATGAAAAACAGAAGCAATTCATAAGCTTCAGTGAAATGAAAGCATTCCATCAGAACAAGAAGCTGAAGGCTATGACAAAACCGGAGCTTTAATAGTTGCTCCCCTTATTCTGGATGGATGATCACATCTGGAATCAGGGGAGTAATTTTTTGTATTGATCCCGATTTCCATTATAATAGAATAGAATCAGCAATTATAAAGCAGAGGTTTTTTATATGTTAACTAGGTTTATTCATTCTCTTAAAAGTACAGGGATTTCCCCATATATCTGGACGATTCTCGGTATTTTGCCTTTTTACTTTATTTGGCAGATGCCAACGATGGCGGGGAAAGTGGCAGGGGTCATTCTGACACTGCTATTTTTCCTCGTGTACTGGTTCGCTTTTGTCTCAAAAGGATGGTCAGTCTACCTATGGACTTGTATTCTGATCGCAATCTCTATTGCTTCTACCAGTCTTTTCAGCTATGTTTACTTTGCTTTTTTTATTGTCTATTTTATTGGCAATATAAAAGACCGTATTCCTTTTTTAGTTTTATACTTTATTCACCTAGTAGGGACTTCGATTATCATCAATTTTGAAATCGTTCTCCAGGAAGAATTTTTCATAAAACAGCTTCCCATCATCGTGATTGTGTGGATCAGTGTCATATTGCTTCCATTTAGCATTCATAACAAAAATGAACGTGGGGAGCTCGAAGAAAAGCTGGAGGACGCCAATAAGCGAATTTCGGAACTGGTAAAGCTGGAAGAACGACAAAGAATCGCCAGGGATTTGCATGATACGCTTGGCCAAAAATTATCACTGATCGGATTGAAAAGTGACTTGGCTCGCAAGTTGATCAATAAAGATGCCGAGTTGGCAAAAGAAGAATTAAAGGATGTTCAGCAAACAGCAAGGACAGCTTTAAATGAAGTGAGGAAAATGGTGGCGGAAATGAGAGGTATCCGTGTCCGTGACGAGCTGACTCATATCAAACAGATCTTAAAAGCCGCTGAGATCACGTTTATCGGAAAGGAAGAAGATTTTCAAATCAACAACGTGTCTTTGCTTTCAGAAAATATCCTCAGCATGTGCCTTAAAGAAGCCGTAACAAATGTGGTTAAACATAGTTCAGCAACAGAATGCAGTGTTTCCATCCAGCAAACAGAAAATGAGCTTTCAGCTGAAGTATGCGATAATGGGGAAGGAAAGATTACCGAAGATGATATTTACAAAGGAAGCGGACTTCAAGGCATGAGGGAACGGCTTGAATTCGTGAATGGTACATTGGATATCGATTCAAATAACGGAACTATTCTTAAAATCAGTATACCAAAAATAGTAAAACAAACCAATACGGAGGACCAGCCATGATACGTATTGTCATTGCCGAGGACCAGCGTATGCTTTTAGGGGCATTAGGGTCGCTGTTGAGCCTAGAGGATGATATGGAGGTTGTCGGAAAAGCGAGCAACGGAAAAGAAGCAGTCCTACTTGCAAAAGAGATAAAGCCAGATGTTTGTGTGATGGACATTGAAATGCCGGGAAAAACAGGCCTGGAAGCGGCAGAAGAATTGAAAGGCCAAGGCTGCAAGATCATTATTTTAACCACATTTGCACGTTCCGGGTATTTTCAGCGAGCGTTGAAAGCTGGTGTAAGCGGGTATTTATTGAAGGATAGCCCATCAGAGGAACTGGCGAGCACCATCCGAAGTGTGATGGAAGGAAGGCGTGTGTTTGCCCCCGAACTTATGGACGATGTTTACAGCGAGGAGAACCCGTTGACAGAACGTGAGATGGAGGTTCTTGAGCTTGTTGCTGATGGGAAAAATACGAAGGAAATTGCCGGTCAGCTCAGCATCACTACAGGTACAGTCAGAAATTACATTTCAACGATCCTTGACAAGCTCCAGGTAACAAACAGAATCGAAGCGATTACTCAGTCAAAGGAAAAGGGCTGGTTTAAGTAATAAGAAGAGCTTGCATGCAGCTCTTCTTATTTATAAAAGACTTTATCAATATTATACTTGGCTTTCAACACGTTGATAGCATAGGTTTCATAGATTTCTCTGTCAACCGGATCTACCACAGAAATCACCGCAATTTTGTTCACTTCATGACGATGGTTTTTAATGGGAGAAACATTGTCCTCGAAGTGCTTTTTAACGCGAGGTCTCAACTTACGAGCTTTTCCGACGAACATCAATTCATCGTCAGCGTCGAAAAACATGATGATGCCGCCTTTATCCCTTGGAATTCGGTGGTAGTCAGTAAAACCATATTCACTGCTGATCGCAGCTTCGACTTTTTCTCCTACCTGATTGCTTCTTGTGATGACCACGTCTGGTGTTGGCAGTTCAATTTTAATCACTTATAATCACTTCCTATTCTTCAATTAGTAAATCGTACCACAGGCATTATCTAAAATCCAGATATTATTATTTTACCCAATAGACAGCTAGACCACATTAGCTCAGTAAAAAAAATTAAGTAGAACATCTTCTTGATATTTTCAACCATAATCAGCAATAATGAGAAGGATCGCTGGAAAAAATCCAGCCGAGTAAAGAAAGCAGGGATCGGGATTGAATCATTTTAAATCATTAGGTATTTCAGACTATATTGCAGAAACGTTAAACCGGAATGGAATAACGGAGCCAACGTCTATTCAGGAAAAAGCAATCCCATTATTGCTTGATGGCAAGGACGTGATTGCCCAATCTCAGACAGGTACCGGTAAAACTTTCGCTTTTGTGCTGCCAATTATAGAAAAAATCGATAGGTATAATCCAAATATACAGGCATTGATTGTTACACCTACAAGAGAACTTGCTTTACAGATTACCAATGAAATCAAGAAGCTTACGGAAGGATTGGAGGGAATCAATGTTCTTGCTGTATATGGCGGACAGGATGTCGAGTCTCAACTGAAAAAACTCAAGAAAAACATCCATATTGTCATTGGTACGCCAGGTAGATTGCTTGACCACATCCGCAGGGAGACGATTGATTTTTCCAAAGCAGCGTTTCTTGTATTAGATGAAGCGGATCAAATGCTTCATATTGGTTTCTTGGATGAGGTGGAAACAATCATTCAGCAAACACCAAAAACAAGACAAACCTTGCTATTTTCAGCGACAATGCCAGATGAGATTAAAAAACTGGCTAAACAGCATATGTTCAAACCTGAATACATTCAGGTAGAGAAAACGCAGGCTCCGCTAGCAAACATTAAACAAATGGCTATTCGTTCAACCGATCGGTCCAAACAAGGTGATTTGATGGAAGCTCTCGGATCGTATCAGCCATTTTTGGCAGTGATTTTTTGCCGGACAAAAAGAAGGGTAAGCAAGCTGAACGACGCATTAAAAGCAAATCATTTCAATTGTGATGAGCTGCACGGAGACATGTCACAAGCGAAAAGGGAGCAGGTCATGAAGAAGTTCCGTGAAGCAAAAATTCAGTATCTTGTTGCTACGGATGTTGCTGCGAGGGGACTCGATGTGGAAGGAGTCACCCATGTTTTTAATTATGACATTCCGCTTGATACAGAAAGCTATATTCACCGGATTGGCCGGACAGGAAGAGCCGGCAATGACGGACTTGCGTTAACCTTTTATACAGCCAAGGATCAATCATTGCTTGAACAGATTGAATCGGAACTCAACGTAAAGATCGAAAAGAAAAATAGTGAAAATGGTGGCAAGAGAGATCTATTAGAAGGAAATAAAGCTCCGAAACCTCCTAAAGCTGGCAACTTTAGCAGGAAGAATTCCAGCTTCAGCCGTGGGAATGACCAAAAACTGGAAAGGCCCCATCGTGGTGACAAAATGGTTGAAAAAAAATTCGCCGGCAGTTCCAGAAACCGCCGAAATAGATAAAAGGGAAAATAGACCGCCTTTACGCGGTCTATTTTCCTTTTAGCTTAATGTTGTTTATTAGGAAGTTTATTACTTGGATTTTCTTTTCCTTGGCTCTTTCTATTTTGTTCATCTTTCCGCTGCTTATCATGCAGTTTTTCAACAAATTCATGCGTGTTCTCCATTTCTGTACCTCCTTCTGCAACAGACTAGTCGTTACTTTTTCCATTACGGAGCGGGTTCATTCATTTGCTTGTTCATCTTTTTCATAAAAAGTCGGGGCTGACCAAGGCGCTTGCGCTTTTCTTTCAAAGATAAGAAAGTATAAAATTTCCCTGAGAATTGTCTAGCTCCAGCGCCTAGCCCCTCGAGTCGCTTCGGTCCGCCCAATGAAGTCAAAGAACGACTTCACTGGTCGGCCCTCCAGCGCTTGTCGGGGCTGACCAAGGCGCTTGCGCTTTTCTTATGAAATGGTTGATATAAGAGGGAAAGAATATTATGATTATCACAGAAACGCAAACGTTTATGTATAGGGTTTTAAATATACAATAAAGAAGATTACCTGCAATACAGCCTCACAATAATTAAGGAGTGACTTGTGTGGAAAAACAATGGTGGAAGGAATCAGTTATATACCAAATATATCCCCGGAGTTTCAAGGATTCCAACGGTGATGGCATTGGTGATATTCCTGGCATTATTTCTAAGCTTGATTATTTAAAAGAATTAGGGATAGACGTAGTATGGCTTTCTCCTGTCTACCAATCTCCGAATGATGATAATGGATATGATATCAGTGATTACCGAAACATTATGGATGATTTTGGAACAATGGAGGATTGGGAGCTTCTATTAAAAGAGATGCATGGAAGAGGACTTAAGTTGATCATGGACCTGGTTGTAAACCATAGTTCTGATGAGCATCAATGGTTTATGGAATCAAAAAAGTCGAAGGATAATCCTTATCGAGATTATTATATTTGGAGACCAGGGAAAGAAGGAAAAGAACCAAATAATTGGCAATCCACTTTCAGCGGCTCTGCATGGCAGTACGATGAAACTACGGAAGAGTATTACCTACATATCTTCAGTAAGAAACAGCCTGATTTAAATTGGGAAAACCCAAAACTTCGCCAAGAAGTGTATGACATGATGAAATTCTGGCTGGAGAAAGGGATCGACGGCTTCCGAATGGATGTGATCAATTTCATTTCTAAAGTAGATGGACTTCCTGATGCTCCAAATCCTGACGAAAAAAAATATGTTTCTGGCAGCAGATTTTTCATGAATGGACCGAGAATTCATGACTACCTCCAGGAAATGCATAAAGAAGCACTTGCTGAATATAATGTAATGACTGTCGGCGAGATGCCAGGTGTCAATGTGGAACAAGCCAAGCTTTACACGGATGAGACCCGGGACGAAGTCAATATGGTCTTTCAATTTGAGCATGTTGACCTCGATTCAGGACCAGGTGGAAAGTGGGACCTTAAACCACTAAAGCTGACAGACTTAAAGCAAAACTTTACTAAATGGCAAACAGGCCTTCAGGAAATCGGATGGAACAGCCTCTACCTGAATAATCATGACCAGCCGCGCATGGTTTCAAGATTTGGTAATGACAAACAATATCGTGTGGAATCCGCGAAGATGCTTGCCACCTTCCTCCATATGCTAAAAGGAACCCCTTATATTTATCAAGGGGAGGAAATTGGGATGACCAATGTCCGCTTTGATTCGATCGAGGATTATAAGGATATTGAGACCTTGAATATGTACGATGAAAAAGTCAATCAGAATGGAGAAGATCCTAAAAAAGTAATGGAATCCATTTACGTAAAAGGGCGCGACAATGCGCGTACACCTTTTCAATGGGATGATAGCGAGCACGGTGGTTTTACTACTGGTACTCCTTGGATTCAAGTGAATTCAAATTATCCAGAGATTAATGCTAGTCAGGCAGTTTTGGATGAGGGTTCTATTTTTCATTATTATCGAAAGTTAATCAAATTAAGGAAAGAGCAGCCGATTATTGTTCATGGCCGCTATGATATTCTGCTTCCAGAAGATGAAAACATCTATGTTTATACTAGAACATTGGATGCACAAAAGCTTCTTGTTATCTTAAATTTTACCGAAGATGAGCAAAGCTTCCCTGTGCCACCAGATCTTCATGAAATGAAAAGCAAAGTTTTGATATCAAATTATGAACCAGCACAAGAATACTCGTCAACCATCCAATTGAGACCATATGAAGCGATTGTATATCTTTTGGATATGAGGTAATATAGTGAAACTATCTATTCAGCAAATAAAAAGATCATTAACTAGGTAGGCTTTCGAGTTGAAATGCTGAAGCCTACAATGTTCTGAGAGTGGTGACAATGAATGCGGTTTACAAAAATGATTCCCAATATGTTTACGCTTGGGAATCTGTATAGTGGTTTTCTTTCGATTGGATTTGCGGCTAATGGCCAATTTAATAATGCAGCTATTTTAATATTGATCGGCATGATGCTCGATAGTATGGACGGAAGACTTGCACGAATGCTCAAGGTGGACAGCCAGCTCGGCAAAGAGCTCGATTCTCTCGCAGACATTGTTACCTTCGGGGTAGCACCGTCATTCCTTGTCTATTATACTTATTTCTATCAATTCGGCATATTGGGGATGATGGTTGCCGGTCTATTTCCGCTTTTCGGTGCTTTCCGCTTGGCAAGGTTCAATATTAGCACGGATAAATCCTCACTTAATTACTTTATTGGCGTTCCAATCACTGCTGCAGGCGGAATCATGGCAATCCTAACATTATTCGGGAACTTGATTCCCAATATTGTAACGACGTTTGTCTTCACTGCTCTTAGCTTCCTCATGGTCAGCAGGGTGAGGATTCCAAGCTTTAAAGAAGTGCCTCTTCCAAAGTATGGAACCATTGTAACCATTTTTCTCGGGTCATTGCTGTTTGTCATCTGGAAAGGAACTTATGATCAATTTCCATATCTCATTTATATCGCCACCCCATTATATATAGCGTATCTTGCATACCGATTTGTAAAAGGGAAAAATAAGAACCATATAGAATAGAACAGGAAAAAGCCTTCGCTAGTTGGAAGGCTTTTTCCTGTTCATTAGTCTCTTGATGAATGGTTAAATGCACGGGATACATCTTCTTTTAAATCCCCGGCAGTTTCTTTTAATTTGCCTTTCCCTTTATCAAGACGGCCTTCTGATTCCATGGATTCATTATTGGTCAGTTTGCCAAATTGCTTTTTCGCTTCCCCCTTTACCTGATCGAAAGCACCTTTTGATTGATCATTATTCATGATTTTGGCCTCCTTTCATGTTGTCTATTCTTTTATACCCGTTTAAAGGGAGGACAAACTCACCAGGCAATTACTTAATACAGAATCTTTGAATTATTGAGTTTGGTTCAGATCCGGAAATTTGACTGGTGTATTTAAAGACAGATGGTCCTTATAGGAGCGGTAAGCAATAACACTGTGATAGTTTGAATGAACATCCAGCTGTAATATTTTAGAACCATTTGTTTCTAGGTAGTATTTCATTTGTCCTTGTACAAGCTCATAGAATGATAACGTAACCCCCAAATAGTTCTTCCTTGTCACTTTATTGTCAGGATGTTCCATCACGTATTGTGCAATCTGCTCTACAGAAGCTGATGGCGTAGAAGTAATGGAATAGAAGGCTGTCTTTGCCTGGCCATACGCTTGATTCAAAGTCTCTTTTGCTTTTTCAAAAAAACGGTTCATGTTTACACCTCCAACTATTCCTTACTATACCCTTTTGTTTGAAAGAGAATCCATGAAAATCTACCAATCATTTGCTGAATCTATTTCCAAATCTTCCACCAATTTCGCTTTGCCTGTTTGGAAACGGCAGTTTCCCTGAAGTTATCTACCATATCCTTGAACATTTCCTCGCGTCGTCTGATTTCTCGTGTTAATTCTTCTCGTTCATTTTGAAGGGTATGAACAAAATATTCACGCTCTTGACTAATAACTTGATTCAGATTCGTCAACTCCTGATTTGTCGTTTCCCGACTGTTGGAAACATAATCAGCAAGTATCTTAAATTCCTCGGAAACCGTTTCAGTTGTTTCATCCAAACGTTTCGCTAGAATGGATAAATCCCTATTTGTTCCAGAGGAAAGCTGATCTACCTTACTCGTCAACTTTATAATTTTCTCATTCGCTCCCTTATACGTTTTAGTCATATTGGAATTTTCTTTGGAATTCCTGTTCACTATTTCTGAAAGCTCCATAATATGCTCATTGGTTCGTTCGCCAGTCTTATAAATGGAGTCCGACAGCGATTTTACTGTTGTGAGAGATCCTTTGGAGATTTCCTTTTTCACCTCTTCCAGAACTTCTTTTCTAATGCTATTTCTGATTTCTGCTTTGACTTCGTCGATTAAGATATCTTTATATTGATCCATAGCCTTCAGGAAGGCTTCATATTCATTTTGACTGTCTGCGAGGGAGGTCCCAGACGATTCAGATGGAAGGGAAAGGCTGGTGTTGGTGGGATTGTATTCCTCGTCAGCAGCCTGGTTTGATTTCATATGATGCTGCAATAGGTCTTTAATCATATCTTTGCTGAGGTTTTTATCCCTCATCTGTTTAATTTTCACCAGCTGATCTATTTCAAAATCCGTATAAAATCTTGCTCCCTGCTTTGTTCTCGGTACTACAAGCAGTCCAGACAGGTCCTTTTCCCACTGTCTGATGGTACCAGTCGGAACATTAATTTTCTTGGAGACTTCTTTAATGGTATATGCTTTTATGAATGGAGCATCAATCATCACGCACATTCCTTTCTGTTTTGTTTTATAAAAAAACGAATTCATACATATAATTCAGCATACAGATTCCTATTTTCCTGCCTGATGACAAAAGCTATCAAAACTAGTGGCATTTCAGCATAATTTCCTGAACAGGTACAAAGTTCGCCATTGCTTTTTTAGAAAAATTTTGGTTTGTGCTGATGATTTTCTGAATTTGATTTACAATACTTATGTAAGCTCACAATTCAGGAAAGGAATCTGATGTTACCTCGATACTTAATTTAAAATTGAAGCATTTTTTGGAGGGGTAGGAAATGAGTCAAGTAAAAGTCCGGATAGAAAAAGATTTCCTGGGAACAAAGGAAGTATTAGCGGAGGCGTATTATGGCATCCAGACATTAAGGGCAGTTGAAAATTTTCCGATTACCGGGTATAGGATACATAGTGAATTAATAAAAGCGATGGCAATGGTAAAAAAAGCAGCGGCGTTAGCCAATATGGAAACAGGCAGGCTGTATGGAGGATTAGGTGAGGTAATCATAAAAGCCGCCGATGAAATCATCCAGGGTCAATGGCATGACCAGTTCATCGTTGATCCAATTCAGGGGGGAGCAGGAACTTCTATCAATATGAATACGAATGAAGTCATCGCAAATCGAGCCCTGGAATTGCTGGGCGAGAAAAAAGGAGACTATTTTACCCTGAGTCCGAACTCTCATGTTAACATGGCGCAATCCACAAATGATGCATTTCCTACGGCTATTCATTTATCTGTTTTGTCCCTGTTGGACAAGCTTTTGGAAACGATGATCATCATGCGCGAAGTTTTTTCGCAGAAATCAAGGGAATTTGATGGAATAATCAAGATGGGAAGGACCCATCTGCAGGATGCTGTACCAATTCGTCTCGGTCAGGAATTCGAAGCTTATACCCGAGTTGTGGAAAGGGATATTGAAAGAATCAAACATACCCGCGGTCACCTATTCGAGGTAAACATGGGTGCGACAGCGGTTGGAACAGGCCTTAATGCCAATCCGAATTATATCAAAAATGTTGTCCGCCACCTCTCTGCAATCAGCGGCTATCCATTGAAAAGTGCAGATCACCTCGTCGATGCCACTCAGAATACAGATGCATATACTACGGTATCGGCGGCATTGAAGGTATGTATGATGAATATGTCGAAAATTGCCAATGATTTACGATTGATGGCTTCCGGACCTAGGGTTGGTTTTAATGAAATTTCCTTGCCCTCCAGGCAGCCGGGTTCTTCTATCATGCCGGGTAAAGTGAACCCGGTCATCCCAGAAGTCATTAATCAAGTCGCATTCCAGGTTATTGGGAATGACCATACCATCTGCCTAGCTTCAGAAGCAGGCCAGCTTGAACTGAATGTCATGGAACCGGTTCTCGTTTTCAATCTCATTCAATCGATCAGCATCATGAACAACGGTTTTAAGGTATTTACAGACCATTGCCTTGTCGGAATCGAAGCAAATAAGGAAAAACTGGAAAAGGATGTAGAAAGAAGCGTAGGGATAATCACTGCTGTTAATCCCCATCTCGGGTATGAAGCAGTTTCACGAATCGCCAGGGAAGCCATCCTCACCGGAAAATCGGTAAGAGAGCTATGCCTGGCATACGATGTTTTGACAGAGGAAGAACTCGATCTTATTCTTAATCCATATGAAATGACCAATCCTGGCATAGCTGGAGAAGAGCTGCTGAATAAAGATTGATTTTTAATAAGCCGTTGGTATGTTTCCAACGGCTTGGTTTGTCTATGCTCCTATACTCTTTGCTTCAACATTTTTTTTCATATTGATTGCTAATGCAATTGTACCAAGGAAAAAGGTTGCTATGCCAGCACCTATTAGTACCCCTGAAACACCAATCCATTTAGCAAGCATTGCACCTGCAGCAGGAGCGACGAGCATGGAGAATGTTTGCAGGGAAGCTGCTGCAGAAGAAACCCTGCCCATGATATTCTTTGGCGTTTCTGATTGCAGGACATATCCAAATGGAACACCTTCTGCAGAAGCCAGGATTCCAAGCAGAAATACACCAGCAATCCATAAAATCTTCGGAAGTTCGAAAACACCGTACACACTTACTCCAATAAGGAGGATGAGAAGGCCACTTATCACAGAAGCTAAAGCCATCAGCTGGATGGGCTGTTTTTTCCAGCTTGTAAATCGGCCAAGGAGAAGGGCGCCCACTACACTTCCGAAACCAACAGAACTGATCAGCAAGCCGAATTCCTCACCAGCAAAACCAAGATTTTGTGCGACAAAAACAAACAAACCATCATAGAGAAAAATAAGAAAGAAACCAAGGGAGGAGAGGGTGATTGCTGCCTTTAAAATCCTTGCAGAGAAGATGTGACTGATGCCTTCTTTGAAATCTTCCAAATAAGATTTTTCTTGTTTTTTTTCGGAAGGTTCTGTTTCGATTTTTGGCATGGCCATCAATATAAGAACGGCAATCAGAAAGCCTGCCGCTTCAAAGATAAAGGGGCTTCTGACCCCGAAAAGCGCGATCAATCCACCACCCATGGCTGGGCCGATAATTTTCATCGTATTGACTGAAAGCTGGCTTAAAGTCACAGCTTCGGACAGTTCATCATCAGTGACTGTATGCCTGATCGCACTCTGTCTCGCAGGATCATAGAGTGCTGCGACCGTGGCCTTAAGAAATACAAACAACAGCATTACATAAAGATTTGGCGCGAAAAACATACCAGCAACAAACAAGATTCTAAATAATAAGCAGGTGATCATCAATGTCTTCTGAGGAAGTCTGTCAACAAAAACACTAGCTAGAGGACCGATAACCACCCAGGGAATTCCCGTGATGATGATTACTGAAGCGATTGCTGCTTCTCCAAGTTCCCAATGATAGGCAATGATCACTTGGACCGCAATAAAATCAAGCCAGTTTCCTAAATCAGAAAACACCTGTGCCCCAAAAAGTGAACGATATGCTTTGTTCTTCAGAGGTTTAAAGATACCAGTCTCCATATTCCAGCCTCCTAACTGTCGCTTTTAAGTGCGGCTTTTCTACGTGCCATTTGTTTCTCTCCAAGCTTCTTCGGATCCTGGCCTTCAGGAAGCTCATTATGCTCCAGGAGGAAGAGGGATTCTTTTATCCAAGTAAGCTCAGCCTCTAGTTTTAACTCGGCAAACCTCATTGCAAGCATTCCGACACTATTAATATACGATGTGTTGTTTTGCTTCCATTCATTAACGAAATTCAGGATCTCCTGTGACTCCTTTGCCCTGTCTTTCAGATGTTCAGCCAAGATTTTGACATCCATTTCATTGTGCCAGGCAGCCATCTTCATGAATAACTCATCCCTTATTGCAGGAGGTTCAGGCTTTCTGGCAAGCCAGCCTTCCAATTCAACCCAGCCTTTGCCAGTAAGTTCATATAGCTTTTTCTTTCGCCCTCCTGTCTCTAATTCGATCGTGGTGATGAATCCCTCTTTTTCAAGCTTTTTTAGTTTAGGATAAAGACTGCCGTAACTTATGCCCCAGAATAGACCTGCTGCTTTATGCTCAAATTCAGACTTGATGTCATAACCGGTACTTGGACGGAAGCTGATGACTGCAAGGATGGAATGTTCAATGGACATGTTCCACGCTCCTTTATTATTAAATGTATCAATATGATATATCAATATGATATGTTTAATTATAAAAAATGTCAAAAAATAAGGAATCACTGTTTTTTTGTTGGATAAAGGGGAATTAATCGATTAAAAGAATGTTCAATGAATGCATCTAAAGAACAGGAGGAATGAAATTGGCATTTCGTAAACCACAGGAAATTGCACAAGTGACTATTGACTCTGGCATATTTAAGGCTGCAATGCCGGTAAAGAACATGCTTGCATTAGGATTTCTCGGAGGAGCGTTTATCGCAATTGGCTATCTTTTGGACATCAGGGTGATTGCGAACCTTCCGCATGAATGGGGGTCATTCGGTACATTTCTAGGTGCTTCGGTTTTCCCCTTAGGGTTGATCTTGATCCTTCTTGCCGGGGGAGAATTGTTAACGGGAAATATGACAGCTGTTTCAATGGCCAGTCTCGCGAAGAAAGTAAAGGTAAAGATGCTTTTGAAAAATTGGTTCTGGATTACGTTAAGCAATTTCGTAGGGGCCCTGTTTGTAGCCTATTTTTTTGGTCATATTGTCGGTTTGACCGAAACAGGTGCTTATCTTGATAAGACGGTCGCTGTAGCAGGTGCAAAACTGGATTCGAGTTTTTGGGTGGCATTTATTTCAGGAATTGGTTGTAACTGGCTTGTTGGTCTGGCGGTATGGCTATCCTATGGTGCATCCGACATGACAGGAAAGATTTTGGCGATTTGGTTCCCAATTATGGGCTTCGTTGCCATAGGATTTCAGCATGTGGTTGCAAACATGTTCGTCATTCCGGCAGCCATTTTTGCTGGTTATTATAGCTGGAGTGAATACTTCACCAACTTTGTCCCGGTGTACTTAGGCAACGCAGTAGGTGGAGGCGTTTTTGTGGCTTTGATTTATTGGATAAGCTATAAAGATGCCATTATAAAGCAAGCGGAACAGAGCGAAGATCAATTTTCAAAAGCAAGCGCGAAGAAAAAGGCTGTAAGGTAAACAAAACGGAACCTCTAACCTAGAGGTTCCGTTTTGTTTTTAGGTTAAGATTCAATCAACCCAAGGGATTTTAAACCATTATATATTCCAGAATTGGTAACTGAAGTCGTTTTATGTTTTGCATGTGGAAACAGGTCCGGATGTGCGTTGCCCATCGCAAATCCCTCTCCTACATAGGACAGCATTTCCTTGTCATTCATCCCGTCTCCAAAAGCAATGGATTCCTCGCTTTTTATCCCGAGCTTGTTAAGAAGAAATTTCACACCAATGCCCTTGTTCACATGATCACGTATGACGTCGAAACAATGTTGCATACCCTCCACGTTCACTTGTGATAAATGGATTCCTCCATTGATCTGGTAAAGTGAGTCACCGTTGTTTCCGGCAGTGATGATTGTCATTCCAAGAACTTCTTCCATGACATCCTCTGTTAAAAGATCGTTCTGGCGCAAATGGAATTGTTTTTGAAATGCTTGTACCGCTTCCGGTTCCAGGCTAGTAAAGTAATTTTTTGA
Source organism: Mesobacillus stamsii (assembly GCF_030814065.1). Classification (NCBI taxonomy): domain Bacteria; kingdom Bacillati; phylum Bacillota; class Bacilli; order Caryophanales; family Bacillaceae; genus Mesobacillus; species Mesobacillus stamsii. The sequence continues at coordinate 33,452 of NZ_JAUSUN010000014.1, read as the reverse complement.
ATTCGTATAACACACTACTTCATGGCCATAAGCACTGGAAACGTTTAAGATGTAACTTACATCCTCGGGTTTCATAGGTTCGGCAAAAATAATATCGCCTTCATAGATGCCTAGTGCACCGTTATATCCGATAAAAGAGGTAATTTGAAGCTCCTCTGCAAGGTCCGATAGTTCATGGAGCGGACGTCCTGTGGCCAACACAACCTCCATATTTTGTTTCTTCATTTCCTTAATGGCAACCCTGGTAGTCTCCTCAATGGTGTGATCAGGCCTTAAAACAGTTCCGTCTATGTCTAGAAATAAAATTTTGTATGGTCCCATGTGAATTTCTCCTATCTTTAAAATGAATAGTTTAAGTTTTACACAAGGACACCGGTGTTAGCAAATATTTGTCAAAGTTTAATAAAAATACGAGGTGGGTAAACTTTAACAAAGACATTAGTTTGGAAGGAGATGCTTGCCAATGTTATGGACAATTGCCGGAATTTTACTTGTTCTCTGGGTGCTGGGACTGATTTTCAAAGTAGCCGGAGGAATCATTCACATCCTTCTCGTAATCGGCATCATACTGATTGCATATAAAGCAATCAAAGGAAGATCGACAGGTTGATCATCGACTAAAGGGCAGCGGCAAATTGTCGCTGTCTTTTCATTTGCATGGGGATATGGTGGATTTGGATTATTGGGAACTTGTTTTTCCAGTATGTGGAGATTAGGAACACCAAAAGAGCTGATTGGGACAACGATTATCCAATATATGGAGATTTTGAGCACCAATAGGGCTGATTGGGACTATGATTTTCCAGTATGTGGAGATTCAGAGCACCAATAGGGCTGATTGGGACTACGATTTACCAGTATGTGGAGATTCGGAGCACCAATAGGGCTGATTGAGACTAAGATTTTCCAGTATGTGGAGATTTGGAGCACCAATAGAGCTTATTGGGACTGCGATTATCCAATATGTGGAGATTCGGAGCACCAATAGGGCTTAATGGAGCTGGGATTTACCAGTATGTAGAGTTTGGAGCACCAAAAGAGCTGATTGGGACTACGATTTACCAGTATGTGGAGATTCGGAGCACCAATAGAGCTTATTGGGACTGCGATTATCCAATATGTGGAGATTCGGAGCACCAATAGGGCTTATTGGGACTATGATTTACCAGTATATGGAGATTCGGAGCACCAAAAGAGCTGATTGGGACTACGATTATCCAATATGTGGAGATTCGTAACACCAATAGGGCTGATTGGGACTAAGATTTACCAGTATGTGGAGATTCAGAGCACCAAAAGAGCTTATTGGGACTACGATTATCCAATATGTGGAGATTAGGAACACCAATAGGGCTTATTGGGACTATGATTTACCAGTATGTGGAGATTCAGAGCACCAATAGAGCTTATTGGAGCACCATTTTACCAGTGTGTGGAGATAGAGGTCACCAATGAGGCTTCTTGGAGCCTGTTTTTCAATTATGTGGAAATTTATTCAAAAAATAGGGGTTATTGCGGCCGCATTTTTTCAGTATTTGGTCACCAAGGTCACCTATCAGAGTTATTTGTTACCTGTTTTTCTAGTTTTAAAAATCCAGTTCACCTATCTTGCTAACCAGCTTCCGAATTTTTCAAACTCACCGAACCAATGTACAAATTTCTAATCATGATCCTACTATGCAAAATAACAAGAGCCGTTTCCTTTATTTTCAATGGTTCTTCATAATACAATAAAGGCACATACTTATTCGGGGAGAGAGGCTGTCCAATAATGAAAATTCAACAAATTTCAGATGCTTTATTGGGGCGTACACCCTCCATATTGGGACATGAACAATTTATGAAATTCGCCGTGCTGCTTCCGTTGGTGGAGATCAATAATGAGGTTCATATCCTATTTGAAGTACGGGCACTTACACTTAGAAGGCAGCCTGGTGAGGTTTGTTTTCCAGGTGGCAGGATTGAAAAAGGAGAGGAACCTGAAAAAGCTGCTACTAGGGAAACTTCAGAGGAACTGGGCATCAAAGAGAGCGAAATTACCAATATGATTCCATTGGATTTTATGGTGTCAGCTTTTGGTACCATCATCTACCCATTTGTTGGTACGATTAAAAACGCAGAAGCGATTAGGCCGAATCAAGCCGAGGTAGGAGAGGTCTTCACAGTTCCCCTAGCTTTTTTTAAAAAGAATCAGCCAGCTACTTATAAGATTCATTACCAGGTCAAACCTGAAGATGGCTTTCCATTTGACTTGATTATCGGAGGAGAAAATTACAACTGGCAGAACAGGTCAATGGACGAATACTTTTATCGGGCAAATGGCAAGGTAATCTGGGGATTGACAGCACGGGTGCTGACTCATTTCATTGAATTGGTGGAACAAGAAGATATTTGAATGGAGGAGTGCCAATTTCTGGTGCTTCTTTTTTTAAAATACCATTATTTTGAAAAAGCAGTTCAGCAACCATATTCAAGATTTATAAAAATACTATTCGAGCAATTAATGGGAGAAAAGGTTGCGATTAATAGATTTATTATTTATAATTTTAAGATAATTAAATATTTTAGAAGGTTGGTTGAAAATGAAAATATACATATCTGTGGACATGGAAGGGATCACTGGATTGGTTGACCATACTCATGTGGATTCATCTAAACTTAATTATGAACGCGGCCGAAAAATCATGACACAGGAAGCGAACTATGTGATCACAAAGGCTTTTGAAACCGGATGCGAGGAAGTCATCGTCAATGATAGTCATTCCAAAATGAATAATTTATTGATTGAGGACCTTCACCCTGAAACCCAATTGATTACTGGTGATGTGAAACCGTTCTCGATGGTTCAGGGGTTGAATGACAGTTTTAATGGAGCGATGTTTGTCGGCTATCACGCCAGAGCTTCCATGAGCGGTGTAATGTCACATTCCATGATATTTGGTGTCCGCCATATGTGGATCAACGATGTTCAAATTGGGGAACTGGGATTTAATGCGTATGTAGCAGGTTATTTTGGGGTTCCGGTTATTATGGTTGCGGGTGATGATGGAGCAGCAAGGGAAGCGGAAGCTTTGATTCCTAATATTACCACTGCCGTTGTAAAGGAATCGATTTCGAGATCGGCGGCAATATCGTTGACACCTCTAAAAGCAGGGGAACTGCTTGCCAAGAAGACAGAAGAAGCTATTCAAAATATCGACAATATGAAACCGCTCACTCCGCCGAAAAATCCGATTTTGCGCATCGAATTCGCTAACTATGGGCAAGCAGAGTGGGCTAATTTGATGCCAGGAACCGAAATAGAAGTCGGTACGACCATTGTCCGATTCCAGGCGAAGGATATTCTAGAAGCTTATCAAGCTATGCTTGTGATGACAGAATTAGCCATGAGAACAACTTTTTCGTAAGCAGTATTTTCGCTATCCGTGCTGGTTGAGCATTTGCTTAGACCGTCAAAGTCTTCTGCTGACATGAAAACATAATAAGGAAGTGAGATAATGCTGCCATACATAATCAAACGGCTAGGCTCGATGGCGTTGACTCTATTGGTTATCATTACATTGACCTTTTTCTTGATGCATTCCATACCTGGTTCACCCTTTAATGAGGAGCGGGCGACAAGCGAAGCTGTACAAAAAAACCTCGAAAGTTTTTATCATTTGGATGAACCGCTTTATGTCCAATATTTCTTGTATTTACAATCGGTTGTTGCATTCGATTTTGGACCATCTATTAAAAAATCTTCTCAAACCGTGAATGAAATGCTGGGCAGAGGGTTTCCGGTTTCGTTTGAACTGGGAATGGTCACGCTCATGGTGGCCATCTTCTCAGGTATTTTGTTGGGGATCATCGCTGCCCTGCGGCATAACGGCATTATTGATTATCTTGCTATGACCATTGCGGTGGTCGGGATTTCCGTTCCTAACTTTGTCATGGCCACGCTTTTGATTCAGCAGCTTGCTGTGACCTGGCAGATCTTGCCCGTTGCCACCTGGACAAGTCCGAAGCATATGGTCCTGCCTACACTGGCACTTGCGACCGGACCCATGGCGATCATTGCCCGTTTAACGAGGGCGAGTATGCTGGAGGTTTTGACCCAGGATTATATCAGGACAGCGAAAGCAAAAGGGCTTTCTCCTGTAAAAATTGTCTTCAAGCATGCATTGAAAAATGCTTTGCTTCCAGTAGTGACGATTTTGGGATCTCTGGCGGCAAGCATTTTGACAGGAACCTTCGTAATCGAAAAAATTTTTGCAATTCCGGGCATGGGCAAGTATTTTGTCGAGAGCATCAACCAGCGGGACTATCCTGTCATTATGGGAACCACGATTTTTTACAGTACAGTACTGGTCGTAATGCTGTTCCTGGTTGACCTGGCGTATGGAATCCTGGATCCAAGAATCAAACTGCATAAAAAGGAGGAAAAATGATGGCTCTGCGAAAACATCAGGAACATCAGGCAAATTCGTCGATTCCCGATGACTGGTTTGTTCCTATTGAAAAGAGTGACTCAGAAGCAGAAGCCATTGTCAGGCCCAGTCTGTCTTATTGGCAGGATGCCTGGAGACGCCTCCTGAAAAATAAACTGGCCATGATGGGATTGTTTTTCTTGTCCGGTTTGACATTCATGGCTGTTTTCGGACCACTCATTTCACCACATACAGTCGACCATCAGGATTTAATCAACCAGAACCTCTCGCCATCAAGTAAAAATTGGTTTGGGACCGATGAACTTGGGCGCGATGTATTCACGCGTACGTGGTACGGAGCACGGATATCCTTGTTCGTGGGGATTGCAGCGGCCTTGATTGATTTTCTCATTGGCGTCATTTATGGCGGTATTGCAGGCTACAAGGGTGGCAGGACAGACCATTACATGATGAGGGTCATTGAGGTTCTTTATGGACTGCCGTATTTGCTTGTGGTCATTCTAATCAGCGTCGTGATGGGACCGAGTCTCGCAACGATCATATTTGCGTTGACGATAACAGGGTGGATAGGAATGGCTAGGATTGTCCGCGGACAGGTCCTGCAAATCAAAAATTATGAATATGTGTTGGCGTCTAAGACATTCGGTACTAAAACAGGGAGGATTATCCGTAAAAATCTTCTTCCCAATACGATGGGCCCGATCATCGTACAAATTACCCTTTCCGTTCCATCAGCAATCTTTGCTGAAGCATTCCTTAGCTTCCTTGGTCTTGGAATCCAGGCCCCACTTGCGAGCTGGGGTTCAATGGCTAGCGATGCTTTGCCAGTAATATTATCGGGTGATTGGTGGAGGCTGTTTTTTCCGGCATTCTTCATCTCTTTGACGATGTTCTCATTTAATGTGTTAGGTGATGGGCTTCAGGATGCGCTTGATCCGAAGCTAAGGAGGTAAGCACCATGGAAAAAGTACTCGAAGTAAAAGATCTTCATGTTTCATTCAAGACATACGGCGGCGAAGTAAAAGCCGTCCGCGGTGTCACTTTTGATTTACATAAAGGAGAAACCTTGGCTATCGTTGGAGAATCTGGATGCGGAAAAAGTGTAACTTCGCAAAGCATCATGAGACTGATTCCAGAACCGCCAGGGAAGTTTGACGGAGGCTCGATTCTTTATAAAGGGAAAGACCTGACAAAATTGAAAGATCCAGAAATGCGAAAAATTCGCGGGTCCGCTATTTCAATGATTTTTCAAGATCCGATGACCGCACTGAATCCAACTTTGACGATCGGTGACCAGCTTACTGAAGGAATCCTGCAGCATATGAAGCTGACCAAAGAGCAGGCGAAAAAAGTAGCGGTTGATATGCTGTCCCTTGTCGGGATCTCCAGTCCTCATGTCCGGCTAAAACAATATCCGCATCAGTTCAGTGGAGGTATGAGGCAAAGAATCGTTATTGCGATGGCGCTAGTGTGCCAGCCGGAAGTTTTGCTTGCCGATGAGCCGACAACTGCACTTGATGTGACCATCCAAGCACAAATTCTGGAACTATTCAGAGATATTCAGAAAAAGACAGGCGTATCGATTATTTTAATTACCCATGATCTCGGAGTAGTTGCCCAAGTTGCTGATCGGATTGCCGTTATGTATGCCGGCAAGATCGTCGAAACAGGTACGAGAAGAGAAATCTTTTATAATCCGCAGCACCCATATACAAAAGGATTATTGAATTCTGTGCCGCGTTTAGATATAGAAGAAGAGGAATTGATTCCAATTGGAGGCACGCCGCCAGATTTGTTTTCTCCGCCTGTGGGATGTCCGTTTACAGCAAGATGCCCGTATGCGATGGCGGTATGTGACAGAGTATATCCGGATCAGACCTGCCTATCGGATAGCCACGGAGTAGATTGCTGGCTTCAGGACGTGCGGGCCAAGAAGTTGCTGGCAACCAAATAGTGGTCAAATAGGCTTATGCCTTTTGATAAAAAAGTAACATACGAGGGGGAAACAGAGTGAAGAAAATTTTAACGATGTTAATGGCAGCATTTCTTGTGTTCACGATGGCCGCATGTACGGCAAATAATGACGCTGGCAAAGAGACGGATGGAAAAGACAGTGGGGACAAAGGCGAAGAAAAGGTACTTTACCTGAATAACGGCCAGGAGCCTACATCTTTTGACCCGCCAATCGGTTTTGATTCCGCATCATGGAATTCTTTGAACAACTTGATGGAAGGCTTGACGAGACTTGGCAAAGATCATCAGCCGGAAGCTGCAACTGCAGAAAAGTGGGATGTATCTGAAGATGGTAAGACTTACACATTCCATATTCGTAAAGATGCAAAGTGGTCTAATGGTGATGATGTAACAGCAAATGATTTCGTATTTGCATGGAAGCGACTATTGGATCCTGCAACTGGATCAGCAGCTGCTTTCCTCGGCTATTTTATCGAAGGCGGAGAGGAATTTAACAGTGAAAAGGGTTCTGCTGAAGATGTTAAAGTAAAGGCTGTTGATGATAAAACGTTCGAAGTTACTTTAACAAGTCCACAAGCATACTTTCTCAGTGTGATTGCCAATCCGGCTTTCTTCCCGATCAATGAAAAAGTTGCGAAGGAAAATCCAAAATGGTTCGCCGAAGCGGATTCATTTGTAGGAAACGGGCCTTTCAATCTGGCAAGCTGGGAGCATGACACAAAATTCGTCATGAAAAAGAACGACCAGTACTGGGATGCGAAAAATGTTAAACTTGACCGCATTGAATGGGCGATTGTGGATGATACCAATACGGAATATCAAATGTATCAGGCAGGGGATCTTGACGTTTCAGACGTTCCTGCAGAACTGAGTGAAAAGCTGTTTAAAGAAGGAAAAGTGCAGGTTGAAGACCAGGCAGGAGATTACTTTTACCGTTTTAACGTTACGAAGGAACCATTCCAAAACGTTAATATCCGGAAAGCGTTTGCTCTTGCTGTTGACCAGCAAAAGATCGTTGACTTTGTCACAAAGAACAAAGAAAAAGCTGCTTATGGATTTGTATCGCCGGGATTCAAAGATCCATCTGGTAAAGATTTCCGTGAAGTAAATGGGGACTTTAACAAAACAAACGTTGAAGAAGCTAAAGCATTGCTAGAAAAGGGAATGAAAGAAGAAGGATATACCGAGCTCCCTGAAGTTACCCTGACTTACAGCACAAGTGATGTGCATAAGAAGATCGCAGAAGCATTGCAGCAAATGTTCAAAGAAAACCTTGGAGTAGAAGTCAAGCTAGCGAACATGGAATGGAATGTATTCGCAGAAGAACAGAAGGCATTAAAGCATCAACTTTCTCGAAGTTCTTTCCTTGCTGATTACGCAGATCCAATAAACTTCCTAGAAAACTTCCAGACGGGACATTCCATGAACCGTACAGGCTGGGGAAATCCGAAGTATGATGATCTGATTCAAAAAGCGAAAAACGAATCGGATGAAACGAAACGATTTGAATTAATGTACGAAGCTGAAAAGATTCTTTTTGAAGAAGCACCTTTCTTCACTGTTCACTTCTATAATCAGGTATATCTTCAGAATGAAGCTGTAACAGATGTTGTTCGTCACCCGGTAGGATATCTGGAATTGAAGTGGGCCGATAAGAAGTAACTTTTCTAAGAAAGGGGTGTTCGTCTTGGAACACCTCTCTTTTTTACTTGTACATACTTAACATATGACTCTCTGTTTTCCAGGAAAAAAAGAGTGTTTTCACCAGATTTGTCCAAAATAATTCAATGATCAAAGGGAGTTGATGGACATGGCAATTAAACCCGAGCGCCTAAAGAAAGGGGATACTGTTGCAGTCATTGCGCCAGCAAGCCCACCTAATAAGGGAAATTTAAAGCGGGGCCTGGACTTTCTTGAAGATCTAGGTCTGAACTATAAATTAGGTAAGTCCTTGTATGAAGTATACGGTTATCTTGCAGGTAATGATCATGCGAGGTTGGAAGATTTGCATGAAATGTTCCTTGATGACGAGGTAAAAGCGATTATCTGTGCAGGAGGCGGTTATGGCACGGCTCGAATCGCCTCAGCTATTGATTATAAACTAATGGAAAACCATCCAAAGATATTCTGGGGTTACAGCGATATTACTTTTTTACACACAGCCATTCGGCAGCAGACAGGTCTTGTCACCTTCCATGGTCCCATGCTTGCCTCCGATATTGGAAAAGAAGGTGCCCATCCACTGTCCAAAGAGACATTCCGACAGTTATTCCAGCCGACAGAATTGCAATATGATCAAGATTTTTCGCAAATAGAAGAGCTAGTAAAGGGTTCTGCAGAAGGCCCATTAGTCGGCGGCAATTTGTCACTCCTTTCAAGCTCGATGGGAACGCCGTTTGAAATTGATACAAAAGGCAAGATTCTGTTGATCGAAGAAATTAATGAAGAACCAAGGGCTGTTGACCAGATGCTTAATCAGTTGCATATGGCAGGGAAACTTCAAGAGACATCGGGAATTATTGTAGGTGACTTTCATGATTGTGTTCCGGAAAGAGAGCTGTCGTTATCCCTTGAGGAAGTCATTGAACACTATGTAAAACTCGCGGGCAGACCTACACTAAAGGGATTTAAAATGGGGCATTGTTCGCCGCATATCGGAGTTCCGTTCGGAACGATTGCGAAAATGGATACTGTTGAAAAAAGGTTAATTGTCGAGAGTGGCATCAACTAGTACCGAAGGAGACAAGAAAATGATTATGGAAAAAATGGAAACATTCCGAACAACGGTCCCTCTGAATAAGCCCTTCAAAACAGCTCTTCGTACAGTTACGGTTGCTGAAGCAATTTTTGTAAAAATCACCTGCGATAATGGGATTGTCGGCTGGGGTGAGGCACCACCGACCCTGGTGATTACAGGAGACAGTCTTGCTGGCATTGAGGCGGGAATCAATGATGCAATCCGCCCTTTCTTAGTAAAACAAAATCTCCTTGACTATGAAGCTATTTTTCAGGGATTAAAAACGATTCTTGTTAATAACACTAGTGCGAAGGCAGCTGTAGATATGGCATTGTACGACTGCCTATCTCAACATAGCGGACTTCCGCTCTATCAATTTCTTGGCGGCTTCAGGAATAAAATTGAAACGGATTTCACTGTCAGCGTGAATAGTCCTGTAGAGATGGGTGAGGATGCAGTTGAATACGTAAAAAATGGGTTCAATGTCCTTAAGGTTAAGGTAGGTATTGGCGAAATAGCTACAGACATTGCGAGGATCAAGGAAATCCGCAGCAGGGTCGGCAAAGAGATCAAAATTCGACTTGATGCGAACCAGGGGTGGAAACCAAAAGATGCAGTCAGGGCAATTCGAAGGATGGAGGATGCAGGCCTGGACATCGAACTGGTAGAACAACCCGTAAAAGCCGAGGACCTCGACGGCCTGAAACAGGTCACCGATTCAGTTGATACATTGATTATGGCCGACGAAAGTGTCTTCTCACCCAAACAGGCATTTGAGGTGATCAGAAGGAGAAGTGCTGATCTGATTAACATAAAGTTAATGAAATCAGGCGGAATTTATCAGGCTCAAATCATCAACCAGATGGCTGAAACGGCCGGGATGGAATGCATGGTAGGAAGCATGATCGAAACCAAGCTTGGTATTACGGCTGCTGCCCATTTTGCTGCTAGCAAGAAAAACATCACCCGCTTTGATTTTGATGCACCGTTAATGCTAGCAAAAGAATCAATATTTGGCGGCATTCAGTATAACGGCAGAGAGATAACACTACCCGAACGAACAGGTCTCGGGATTGAACAAGTCCTTTTGAAGGAGGAATGATCAATGGAAAGCAATAAAATTTGGCTCGTCAATGTCCCGGTAGCAACTCTTTGGACTTCGTATGATTCTCCAAGGGACATGGATGAAAATGCAATATCAGCTACAGTTAATCTTGAAGAGTGGCTAGAAAAACTCACGTATGAATCGAGGCTGCAGTTATGTGATAATCATCTCGTTCAATCTCAAGTTTTATTTGGCCAAGAGGTATTGATCCTTGATGAAAAGGAAGATTGGGCTTATGTCGTTATCCCGGACCAGCCTTCAAACAAAGACAAAAGAGGTTATCCAGGCTGGATCCCAAAGACTCAGTTGATTCAACAGTCTGATTGGTATAGTAAAAAAGGGCAAATCGCTGTCGTTACATCCAAGAAAGCCTTGCTATATTCAGAACAAAATGAAAAATTATTGGAATTAAGCTATCAGACAATGCTGCCTGTCGTGGAGGATGTTGCCAACCGCATCCGAGTCAAGACGCCGACAGGAATTGGGATTTTGCGTACAGAGGATGTTGAAATCCATCCATCTGAAAAGGAAATTCCAAAAAAGAATGGCGATTCGATCGTAGCGGCAGGTCAACAATTTCTTGGACTGCCGTATCTATGGGGAGGCATGAGCAGCTATGGATATGATTGCTCCGGATTCAGCTACAATATGTGCCGGGCCAATGGATATAGTATTCCAAGGGACGCGCATGAACAGGCAGCATCCGGCGTAAACATCGAAATTCAGGATATCCTGCCAGGGGACTTGCTTTTCTTCGCATATGAAGAAGGGAAAGGACAAATTCATCATGTAGGCATTTATTATGGAGATGGAAAACTTCTACATTCTCCAAAAACCGGCAAAAAAATTGAAATTATTCCACTCGAAGGTACAATCTATGAAAAAGAACTCTGTGCAGCTAGACGCTACTGGATGAATACGGAGGCATAATGATGAATAAAGAAATTCTATTAAGTGTCAGAAATTTAAAAAAGTATTTTGCCATGGAGAAAAGTGGAGTTCTGAAAGCTGTGGATGGTATATCCTTTGATATTTATAAAGGGGAGACATTTGGGCTTGTTGGAGAATCCGGCTGTGGCAAATCCACTGCTGGAAGGACCATGATTGGCCTGTATGACCGCACAGATGGAGAAGTCATTTTTAATGGAAAGAATGTCCATTCATTATTTGAAAAAGAGAAATTCCATTTTTACAAGCAGATGCAAATGATTTTTCAGGATCCGTACGCTTCTTTAAACCCGAGAGCCACAGTCAAAGAAATTATAGCTGAACCAATGGAAGTCCATGGATTATTTCCAAATAGAAAGGAACGTCTTGAACGTATCTATCAACTGCTCGAGGATGTTGGCTTGAATCGGGATCATGCCAATCGTTATCCTCATGAGTTCAGTGGCGGACAGCGTCAAAGGATAGGAATCGCAAGAGCACTTGCGCTCGACCCAGAGTTTATCATTGCTGATGAACCGATTTCCGCCCTGGATGTATCTGTACAAGCGCAAGTAGTGAATCTTCTGAAACGATTGCAAGAGGAAAAAGGGTTGACCTATTTATTCATTGCTCACGACCTTTCTATGGTTAAGCAAATAAGCAACAGGATTGGTGTCATGTATCTTGGCCATATCGTTGAACTAACCGCGAGTAGCCAGTTGTATAAAAAACCGCTTCACCCATATACCCAGGCATTATTATCAGCCATCCCAATTCCGGACCCTGATGTGGAAGACCAGAGAGAACGCATCATTCTTGAGGGAGAGCTGCCTAGTCCGATGGACCCGCCAAGCGGATGTGTTTTTAGGACAAGATGCAAACACGCAATGGAAGTCTGCGCCGTGAAAAAACCGGTCTGGCAGGAAATCGATAAGGATCATTTTGTAGCTTGTCATTTATATAATGTGGAAGTAACCAATGATGGGAATAAGGAAATGCTAATAAATTTCAGGTAAGGGTTTAGCCTGCTTTTATGAATCAATCGCATTGGAAACAAGACTGGAGAATGGGTTGGTATGGAACACGATTTTGCTGTCATTACATATAGAGACAGCCGGCTGTCTTGATTGATGGTCTAGAAGATAATAAGACAGGAAAAACGATGATCCGATAAGTTGGAAAGCTTATCAAAGCATGTATATCATGTGTTATGACAGGAAACTCCACATATTGATAGCACTGGATATTGATATGATAGAAACTGCTAGCTTTTTGATATGGCTATGATTGTTACAGAAATGCGTGTGAGTTAGAAAGCACAAGCAGATGTAATGGATATGGTACCGCACTGGGTTTAACCAAGGAGAATAAAATTCTCTCGAGATGAAAAAAGAACGAGGATTCACTCCCGTTCTTTTTTTCATGACTTCTTATCCTTTCTTAGTCATGTAGCCTTTTGAAGTAATTTTGCTTTTTCTTCTTGCAAGCTGTATTTAATGGCCCACAATATGAAAATTATTCCGGCGAAAATATATAGCATTCCGCCAAAAAAACCAACCAATCGAGGGCTGTACCATTCTAATGCTGTTCCAGTAAGAAGCATGGAGATCCTTATGAAAGTGTTCGAGATCATGGACGTTAACCCAAAATACATTCCGTGCCACTTTGAAGGTATAGTTTCCATTGCTACCGTATCAACGAGTGTGTTTCCAATTCCGCTGAATATAGCTGTGATTCCAAAAAGCAAAGCTGCTACCCAGAAAAATTTGCTCTGGCTTATGGCAGAAAGAATGAATCCTTCACCGATCATGCACAGGAATACAAAAAGCAAATAACGGGTTTTTATTAACCTGGTTAACATTGGACTGATAATCAGGCCTAATCCAAGAATACTATACAAAATGCCGACTCCTAAATCTTGCATGCCAAATGTTTCTACAGCATATACGCTTAACAATACGTTTTCTATGCCGTTAATCAGTGGTATGATCATTTCAAACAGCATAAGCATGATAAGGAAAGAAGAAGTGGCGATAACCGGTAACAGGTCCAGGTAACTTTCCCGTTTTTCTGTCTTAATAAACTGTGGCATTGTCTCCTGCCCTGTTTTAGGCAAAGTCGAAATAATCCAGCCGGCGCCTAGAAATGATGCAATGTTGATAAGAAAGGCAGCTTTTGCCCCGAGGAAATATGAAACAATCCCGCCGCTGAAAGCTCCGATTACTAATACTAATCCTATCAATACCTGTTCCCATGCATTCACTTCCTTTAAGTTTTTAGCGGACACGAGGACCGGAATACTAGATTTCCTGATCGGTGAATAGATAGCCTCCCCGGAAGCGAGGAAGAAGGACGCTGTATACACAATCCACATATCATCTGCACTGTTGATTGCCAGAAAAGATAAAGCAATAAATGCTCTTGCGATATCTGTTATGACCATCACGCTTTTTCGGCCCATTTTTCTTGAGAGGCTGCTGCTGATTGGACTGAACAGCAAAAAAGGAATCATTCTGAGGGCCATCGTTATCCCGACAGCGAGACCTGACCCTGTCATCTGAAGTATTAATGTCAGCAGGGCAACCTGGCTGAAGCGGTCTCCAATACCATTTATAACCCCGGCAAGGAAAAGCTTTCGATACCCCTTTTCTGTTTTTAAAGTATTGAACATATTATCCCTCTTTATGTAGTAGAATCTAAACTCGCAAAGTGAAATCGGCAAATAAGCCTTGAGATAACTCGGAAGCCATTTAATCCAATTTACTAGTTTTTTGTGATTTTAATTTAATTATCCTATGCCACTTAGCTATTATAAATGGACTTCGTTATGAAAGGAACAGAGTTTGTCGAAAAATCATGTAAACGATATTTGTGAAAATGAAAGAGAGTATTCAAAAGAAGTGGAAGAACTGGAATTAAGGACAGCTGCCGGCAAAGGGACCTCTTTGCCGGCGGTTTTTTGGTTACATTGCCACAGAAGATTTAACATGTGCATTTTTTCATGAATTCTGTTACCATTCATAAAAATAAACAAATCACATAAGAAGGAGGTCAGCTTATGAGAGATGTCACTCTTTTGGATATATATGAACACCATATTGCCCAAAAGTATTTGAAACGTTCTGGAATGGCGCATGCGATCGCGGTTGCCTATCATGCATTCCAGCTTGCAAAGGAGCATAAAGTGGATGTTGATATTGCTGCCAAAGCCGGATTTCTCCACGATATTGGCCATTTCACCTGGTACAGGAACGGAAAGTGGGACTACGAATTATACCGTAAGAATGATATCCATCCGATAAAGGGGGCAGAACGAGCCCATAAGCTCCTGATTAGACTGGGTGAAAACCCCGTACAAGCGAAAGCCACTTCACTTGCTATCCTTTTCCACACAGATTCTTTTTTGCCTTCAAATGACATAGTCCGTACACCACTGCAAAAAGTTGTAAAATGGGCGGATGAAAAAGATGAAGAAGAAGGGGGTACACATCATTACCGTATAATAGATCATAACCGGGCACAAAAAAGTATAATCCGGCTTGACAAAATGATTGACGAGGAATTATCGAAACGGGCGGACGAAGGGAACACCAACCCGTCTAATTAAAAATAGGGAAGGGCACCGGATCTGCTCCGATGCCCTTTCATTTAATTATAAAGCAGAGGGTTTCCGAAGCTTATAAAACCTCCAAACATCCTTGATAATGATTTTTACCACTGAATAAAGCGGTATGGCGATCAGGATTCCAATGAAACCATACAATGAGCCGGCTGCAATCAAAATCAGGATGACGGAAATCGGATGGATGCTTAGCTTCTTCCCCATGACCTGCGGGGTGACTAGATTGCCCTCCAACTGCTGCACGATTACCAGTACAAGCAATACCTTCAATGCCATAAGCGGACTGTTCGTTAAACCAATGAACAGTGCAGGGATAATCCCCAAAAGCGGGCCTAAAAAGGGAACGATTGTTAAAAACATTGCGAAGATCGCAAGCAACAGAGCGTAGTCTAAACCGATGATCAAATAACCAATGAACATTAAAATTCCGTCAACAACTGCGATGATAAATTGCCCTGTTACATAGGTGAACAACGTTTTATCGATATCCGTTAAAATTTTGTTTCCTTCCTGTACATGTTCACGAGGTAAATGCTTTAAAATGTAAGGTCGGAGCTTTTCATCATCCTTCAAGAAAAAGAATGCCAGAAAAGGGACTACTACAAGTACGGTTGCAATACTTGTAATCAAGGAGAATAATGTCATCAGATTTTCCCCTAGATTTTGAGAAATCTTGCTTAAATAATTCAGAGCCCTCTGTTTGATTTCCTCTGTTTTAATAATACCTATGTTGTTATCATCGATGACTTTTTGAGATTCATCGGTGATCTCATCCATTTTTTCAGGAAAATTTTTACTCAAGTCGCTGATTTCATCTCCCAATAAGGAGCCCGCAAAATAAGCCAATCCTGACATTAATCCTGCCACTAGAGCGAACACAATGAAGATACTGATGATTTTAGGCACATAGCGGCTAATCCATTGAATCGGCTTGCGAAATAAATAATACATTAGGCCTGAGATCAGCACCGGAAAGAATATAGCGATGATAAAATTTTGCAGAGGGGAGACAAAGTAATCAATTTTACCAAAAAGAAAGATGATAAGAAGAATCAGAATTATCCCTGTCGCATGCTTAAAAAAAGGCCGTTGAACCCACATTTCTTTACCCCCTGTTATCGGTTATCTCCTATTTACATACCTTAAAGGACGATTTGTTAAACAAAGGTTGTCATATATAGGACAGCTGCAACATATCTTTATAAAAAATTGCCAGTTTGGTTGTTTATATTACGGGTAAATATTCAGATCTATGAAAATTGTTTGACAGCATTTGCCAATGGTCATCTTATGTGTAAAGGGGTCTAGGAATGGTTGCTGTGGAAGAACAGCTTTTGTTTATGAAGGAATTGGGTCGATTGTTTGATGAATATGCACTTTGTGAAGACAGAGAACTAAAAAAAGAGATTTATAAAGACATCCAGTTAATAGGGGAAGCGATTATGACAAGATAAAACCCGGCCTTTTACAGGCCGGGTTTATTTGATGACTAATCTTACTTTTTCGGAAATGAAGTCGGCAGCATAGACTAGAACAAGATAGAAAAACAAGAAAAGTGTGATATCTGTATAATGGAAGAAGCTCATGCTCAGTTTGAATTGCTGTCCAAGTCCTCCAGCTCCAACAAAGCCGACAACTATAGTGGTCCGCATGATGACCTCCCAGCGATAAAGGATATACGTAAGGAAGCGGGGAAGTGTTGCCGGAAGGACCCCTAGCAATAAAATTTGGATCTTATTTGCCCCGCAGGATGCCAGATTCCTTATTGGGCGCGAATCTAAATCCTCGATTACCTCAGCTAATAGCTTTCCTAGAATCCCATAGTTATGAAGGGCAAGGGCAATTGCCCCAGGCAAAATCCCAGGTTTAAACACAAAGATGATAATCATTGCCCAAATTAATTCAGGAACGGCCCTTGTAAAAATATAGCCACTCCTCACCATTCCGAATGACAGCCATCCATGCCATTTTTTTGCAAGGGTGAGTGACCCGTCTGCGACATTCCGGGCTGCAGGAACCATGGTGAAAATGGCGGCAATGGTTGCGAAGCCTGTGGCGATTATGCTCATCAATAAAGTTTCCCAGGTAAGGCTTAAAGCATTAGCCCAGCTTTCGCTACTCAGAAATGCAGGTTGATCTTCTCCGATCCCAATCAGTCCTTTGAAAAACTGAATGGTGTAATGGAGATTTTCTTTTGTAAATACTGCTGACAGATTTGCGTTTTCTATCGTGAAAATGGATAACCAGGATCCAATGAGGAGAAGAATCATCAAAAAGACAGATGTCTTCAGCTGTTTTATTGCTCTGTTCACTGAAGTAAGCTGATTCCTTAAAAAATTGCTCCACATATCGATGAGTAAGACAAGAAATATCAGGAAGAACACAAAGGTCCAGACCTGATTATACTGTAAATCATCCAGGCTTAATTGAATTTGGTAGCCAAGACCGCCGATTCCTACGAAACTCATGATGGCTGATGAACGAACTGCACATTCAAAGCGATACATGGCATAGCTGACTATACTCGCTCTGACCATAGGAAGGTATCCGTACATCAACGTCTGCCATTTGCCAGCCCCAGCAGCTTCCAAAGCCTTGATTGGTTCAGTTCGCACGTCTTCAAGCATGTCTGCAAAGATCTTGCCTAAAATCCCTCCATATGGAATGGCCAGTGCAAAAATAGCGGCAAACGGGGAAAGACCGATAGAGGCAACGAACAGCCATGCCCAAACTAACTCATGAATTGCTCGCATAAAACCTAGATGACCTCGGAAGAATCTTTTTACATAACGGTTATTTTTTGAAATAGAGAATAGAACTCCGGAAGCAAGAATTCCCCAGAAAAAAGCGATAACAAGAGCTAAACTCATTCCTGCTACTGCATAGCTTAGTGTAGTCAAGCTTGATTCCAGAGCAAGCAAAAGTATGTCGTTCGATAAATCTGGACTAAAAATTGCTGCTCCTATCTGTTTGGCGGTGTTCAGTCCCCCGCTATGAAACAAGTCCTTATTCCAATTTATCGATGTAAGACTCCATAAAAAGACAAGGAGGAGGGAAAAACTCACGATTTTTCTTTTATGAAGTTCATAATTCCACCAGCTTCTCTCCATGCTACGCTTGCTCCTTCAGTTTGTACAAGCTCGCAATATGGGCGTCAGTGACTGATGAGGCAGGCAGGTCGAAGAATAGATAACCATCCTTTAATGCAATCAAGCGATCAAAATATTTTTTTGCGTACTCAACAGAATGCAGACTGGCAATCAAAGTTTGATTTCCCTCCGATGCAATTTTAACGAGAAGTGCCAGGATGTCTTCAGCACGTGCAGGATCAAGGGAAGCGACAGGCTCATCCGCCAAAACAATTTCAGGGTTCTGAATAAGCAGGCGGGCAAGGGCAACGCGCTGCTGCTCTCCGCCTGAAAGTGCGGACGTTCGTTCATATAATTTATCTCTAAGACCCACGCGAGTAAGAGCTAGTATGGCATCTTGCTTATCCTGAGGAAAAAACATAGATAGGAGAGATTTCATAATTCCCCATTCTGATAATTTTCCAGCAAGTACATTATGAATCACAGGTAATTCTCCGATAAGGTCAAATTGTTGACGGATGATTCCGATCTTTTTGGCCCGTTTCTTCTGGTCGGTCATTTCAGCCAACAGCTGGCCGTCAATCGTAATTTCTCCTTGATCGGGTGGTAAGGTAGCGGCAAGCAGATTTAGCAAAGTAGTCTTTCCTGCGCCACTGGGACCAATCAACGCGATGAATTCCCCTTTTTTTACCGACAAAGAAAGGGAAGATAAGGCTATCTTCCGCTCGTAAACTTTTCCTATCTTTTTTATATCGATGAATTCGCTCATGAGATTTCCCCTACTTGATGATCTTTAGTTGTTTGGCGACTTCTTCTATTGCTTGGTAATTCTGATTATTTGTTTCGATGAATCGATCGGTTTGTAGTAAATCCATAATCTCGCTGTCTTCTTTTGACATTGTTAGGATCGCATCTTTGATTTTCTTTTTTGATTCTTCATCAGCGATGTTGACAGTCCAGTTATAGTCAAAATACTCAGGTGTTGTGTAGAAAACCTTCACCTTTGAATCGTCCACCTTGCCTTCTTTTACCGCTGCTTCCCAAACAGAAATATTCAATGCTCCTGCCTCGTAAGCGCCTGATTCAACTAGCTTGTAGGTTTTATCGTGGGAGCCCGAGTAGTTAGGCTTCCCATCAAGAGCTTGGTCAGCGTCGATACCTGCCTGCATCATGAAATAGCGCGGCATGAGGTGCCCCGAAGTGGAACTTTCACTGCCAAAGGTAAAAGATTTCCCTTGTAAATCTTCAAGACTATTTATCTCGCTATTTTCATGAGCTATAAAAACAGATTTAAATTTTTCATCAATTGGCCTTTGAGCAAATGCTTCGGCCTCTGGTACTAAATTTCTCGCCTGGACACCCGTTAAACCTCCGAACCATGCAAGCTGAATCTCTCCGCGTTGAAAAGCGGTGACCAAAGCTGCATAATCCACCGAAGGGACATACTCAATATTCATTCCAGTTTTTTTGCCAAGATTGTTTGCGAAATCTTCCATGCTCCTGTTCAAATCTGCGACATTTTGGTCAGGAATCGCGCCAATTTTGATTGTTTCTTTTTTAGCTGCATCTCCATTATCTCCTGTACAGCCAGTAAGAAGAGAAAGCAGTAGCAGAATTGTTGCACCAAGCATTTTGTTCATTTTCTCACCCTTTTTATAAATAAATTTTATAACCACTATAAAATTTATCAATAATAAGAGGATAACTCAATACATTTTCGTAACTTTATTAAAACAAAAAAATTCAGCGGGTTTCTTGTTTAAAGAATATAAATTCTTTGAAAATTGCAAAGCTGCAGCGCCTAGGAGTCTGTCCGACGGAGTGAAATCCACGTATTTTTATTCAAAATGAATGTTTTTATACAATAAAACGGATGAATATGAAGTATGTATGAATAATTATACACTAAAAAATTTTTATTGGACAGACTTCTAGCCACTTGAGACACGTCGGCTCCCGCCAGCGAAGTCAAAGAACTCCTTCACCGGTCGGCCCTCCGATGCACAGGACGTGCTAGACCCGCCAGCCACAGGACGTGACGCTCTAGGTGGGCGATGCCAGGACATGCTAGACCCGCCATGTTATTGGCAATCGACTTTCCTTTGCGTTTGCCTATGTACTGGTGCTGGACAAGAAACCGAGTTATTTATTTTGACAGGTTTGAGTGTGTAGAGCAGAAAGTTGTCAAGAAACCCTCGTTATTTTGACAGGTTTGGAGGTATAGAGCGGAAAGAGAGTGTCATACGTTCCAATCAACAGCGCTGAATATCAGCCAAACCAAAAAAGGACCGGGCTAGTTTACCCGGTTTTTCTTCCTTAGTTAGTTGTATTTTCAGCCCATTCTTCCACGTTCCAAACTTTCGTAACCCAATCTTCATAGAAATCAGGTTCATGGCTGACTAAAACGATGGTTCCTTTATAGGCTTTTAACGCCCGTTTTAATTCTTCTTTTGCGGTGATATCCAAGTGGTTTGTCGGCTCGTCAAATAACAGCCAGTTGCTTTCATTCATAAGCAGTTTGGTCAGGCGCACCTTGGCCTGTTCGCCACCGCTTAGTTGATTGAGAGGACGTGAAATATGTTCGTTCTTCAGCCCGCTTCTTGCCAACGCAGCCCTTACTTGATGCTGGTCCATTCCAGGGAATTCACTCCATAGATCATCAATGGGGGTGATGTTCCCCACTTTAACTTCCTGTTCAAAATAAGAAGGGAAGAGGAAGTCCCCTCGCTCGATTTTGCCGCTCAATGGCGGTATTTTTCCAAGCATGGTTTTAAGCAATGTTGATTTCCCGACTCCATTCATACCGACGAGCGCAATCTTTTCCCCACGTTCGATTGTCACAGACAGTTTTGGAAGCAGGGCGTGGGTGTAGCCAATTTCGAAATCAATGCCTTCGAATACATATCTGCTACTTGCTCGTGATTCCTTGAACTCAAATGAAGGCTTTAAAGCGGTCTCAGGTCTATCGATCCGTTCTATGCGATCCAATTGTTTTTGACGGCTTTTCGCACGGCCGGTTGTCGAATAGCGTGCTTTATTTTTTGCGATGAAATCTTCTTGTTTCTTAATGAATTCTTGTTGTTTCTCATATGCATTTAGATGCTGATTTTTATTGATTTCAGCTAATTCCAGAAACTTTTCATACGTAGCAGTGTATCGAGTCAGCTTTGAAAATTCCAACTGAAAAATGACATTGGAAACCTGGTTCATGAACTCAGTGTCATGCGAAATTAAAATGAAAGCGTAAGGATACTCTTTCAAATATCTGGTCAACCACTGAATATGCTCCACATCAAGATAATTTGTTGGCTCATCAAGCAGAAGCACCTTTGGTTTTTCGAGCAATAGTTTTGCTAGTAATACCTTCGTGCGCTGTCCGCCGCTTAAGGCAGATACATCGCGGTCTATGCCAATTGCATCAAGGCCAAGCCCCCTTGCTGACTCCTCCACTTCTATATCTAGAGAGTAAAAACCGCCAGCATCAAGCGCATCCTGGATTTCCGCCATTTCTTCGAGCAGTTTTTCAAGTTCTTCCGGTGTAGCTTCCGCCATTTTACTAGTGACTTCGTTAAGCATTTCTTCCTTTTTAAAGAGCGGAAGGAAGGCATCGCGTAATACATCGCGAATCGTTTTTCCAGGAGTTAAAACCGTATGTTGGTCCAAATATCCGTATTCCAATCCAGGAGTCCATTCTACTTTTCCGGAATCGTGGATCAGCTGCCCGGTAATGATGTTCATGATGGTAGACTTCCCGACACCGTTTGCGCCAACCAGGCCGACATGGTCTTCTGCTAGCAAGCGGAATGATACATCTTTAAAAAGTGTCCGACCCCCAAATGTATGGCTCAAGTTTTCTACATTTAATAAACTCATGTTAAAATCCTCGCTTTAAGCAATTTTAAGACAATAAATTAACAATCACATTCCCTAATCATACTAAAATCTATTGGTTTCCACCAGAGTTTTTTCTTTAAAAGAATTATTATACTATGTAAAATTATGCCTTGTTTTGCTATAATTGTATTGGGTAGAATTATTTCACAGTACAGTCATCCAAAATCCCACAAAGAAAGGGAGGATGCATTATGAAGGCTACGGGAATTGTAAGGAAGACAGATCAGCTGGGCAGGGTGGTCATTCCGATGGAGATTAGAAAGAAGATGAGCATTGGAGAAAATGATCCGCTGGAGATCTTTGTCGATGAAGATAAGATCATCCTAAAACAATATCAGCCGGACATGACATGCGTTGTAACGGGCATCATCAGCAATGACAATATGTTGCTTGCTGGCGGGAAGATTATCTTAAGTAAAGAAGGAGCCGAACAATTGGTGAAAGAATTGCAAGACTACCTTGCTACCTCCTAAAATTGTCTTGTAAAAGCAGTCCTAAAATCAAGGACTGCTTCCTTTTTCTCGGCTAAAAGAAATAGGGAGCTTTTTCTGTCCTTCATAGATGTACATCTAAAAGAAATGTGATAAAGTATATTGTATAAATACGGATATAATCTGGTATGATGGACCGAAATACTGTCCTCTCCAAAAATACAATTGTTTTCGTAATAATGACATGCTGACTGTTCAGCAGAAAGGAGATTTTGATGTCTAGCAAAACATTGGATCAATTTTTGAATGTGAATCTGGAGGAATTAAAGGGGAAGGGCCTATACAATATAATTGACCCGTTAGAAAGCGCTAATGGACCAGTTATCAAAATCAATGGAAAAGAATTGATCAATCTTTCTTCTAATAACTATTTAGGACTTGCTACAGATGACAGATTGAAAAAGGCTGCCGAAGAAGCAATTTCTCAATTTGGAGTGGGGGCAGGTGCTGTCAGGACCATTAATGGCACACTGAAACTTCATGTTGAACTGGAAGAAAAGTTAGCTGAGTTTAAGCAGACAGAAGCTGCAATTGCTTATCAATCGGGTTTCATGTGCAATATGGCAGCAATTTCAGCAGTCATGGATAACAAGGATGCTATTCTTTCTGACGAATTGAACCACGCTTCGATTATTGACGGCTGCCGTCTGTCTCGGGCAAAAATCATCCGTTTCAACCATTCGGACATGGAAGATCTGCGGGCAAAAGCTAAAAAAGCGAAGGAATCCGGACAATTCAATAAAATCATGGTTATTACGGATGGTGTATTCTCCATGGATGGGGATATTGCAAAATTGCCAGAAATCGTTAAAATTGCCGAAGAATTTGACTTATTTACTTATGTGGATGATGCTCACGGTTCTGGAGTTCTTGGGGGAGGTGCTGGCACTGTCAAGCATTTCGGACTTTCAGATAAAATCGATTTCCAAATCGGTACTTTATCGAAGGCTATTGGGGTTGTCGGAGGTTATGTCGCTGGAAAGCAAAACCTGATTGATTGGCTGAAAGTGAGAAGCCGTCCATTTCTATTCTCAACATCCCTCCCTCCTGCTGACGTTGCTGCCAGCACAAAAGCGATTGAAATCCTGATGGATAGCACCGAATTGAATGAGCGACTGTGGGAAAATGCAAATTATCTGAAGGCTGGACTGGAAAGGCTTGGTTTTGACATTGGCCATTCTGAGACGCCGATTACTCCATGCATCATTGGAGATGAAGTGAAAACTCAGGAATTCAGCAAGCGTTTGTATGAAGAAGGGGTATACGCAAAATCAATCGTATTCCCAACAGTCCCACAGGGAACAGGACGGGTAAGGAATATGCCTTCTGCTGCGCATACGAAGGAAATGCTTGATCAGGCATTATCCATTTATGAAAAAGCCGGAAAAGAACTAGGGATTATTTAATGGTGGATGCCGGTTCCTTAGTGAGCCGGCTCACTTTTTAGAAAAGACTCACTTCGCATAAAATGTTGCTGTTTGAATCATTTATTTATTTGGTTTTTAAGATGCTATGGAATGAAAAACCAAAATGGGTTTAAATGGGGCAATTTTTACGAAAAGAGCATAGGATATCCAGGAGGAATACATAGGATGAAAAAAATGTTAATTACTGGTGCACTTGGCCAGATTGGTTCAGAATTGACAAATAAATTGCGAGACATTTATGGCAATGCCAATGTCATTGCAACGGACATCAGACAAACGAATACAGAGGTTGCGGTCAACGGCCCGTTCGAGATTCTTGATGTCGTGGATGCCAAAAGAATGTTCGAATTGGCCAAGAAATACAAGGTAGATACCATTATACATATGGCAGCTCTGCTTTCGGCAACAGCGGAGACGAAGCCGGTTTTTGCATGGAACTTGAATATGGGTGGTTTAATGAACGCGCTAGAAACGGCCAGGGAATTGAATTTGAAGTTTTTTACACCCAGCTCAATTGGTGCTTTTGGCCCTAACACTCCTAAAGTCAATACACCTCAGGATACTATTCAACGACCTACGACAATGTATGGTGTAAATAAAGTGGCTGGAGAATTGCTTGCGGATTATTATTTCCACCGTTTCGGAGTCGATACAAGAGGAGTAAGGTTCCCGGGATTGATTTCCTATGTCACCCCTCCTGGAGGCGGAACTACTGATTATGCAGTGGAAATTTATTATCAAGCCATCAAAAATAACAAATACAGTTCCTATATCCAAAAGGGAACGTTCATGGATATGATGTATATGCCGGACGCGCTTGAAGCGATTATTGATTTAATGGAAGCAGACCCCTCTAAGCTTATCCATCGAAATGCTTTCAACGTAACAGCGATGAGTTTTGACCCAGAACAGTTGGCGGCTGAAATCAGGAAGCACATTCCTAGTTTTGAACTATCATATGAAGTGGATCCTGTCAGACAAGCAATTGCAGATAGTTGGCCAAATTCAATAGATGCTTCTGCTGCCGCTGACGAATGGGGATTCAAGGCAAAGTATGACCTCGCCAGTATGACTTGCGATATGCTGGAAAAGGTAAAGGATAAGATGAAATAATTTTTAAGCACCCTAATTTATGAATTAGGGTGCTTTTTAAGAGGCGTGTGGAAATTTAGGATTTGAAACTGGTAATCAGCTCATGTACTTTTTGAACCTCATTTTCTGACACGATAAGGTACCAGATATCGCCGATAAAGCTTCCTTCTCCTTGTATTTGATACGTACTCGTATTATTTCTCGCCGTTCTATAATCAGTCATTAATGTTGCCATGTGGGCAAAATCCATATTGGTACTTACATTCTTTCCTAAGACATCGAGCACTTCACTGACTTTATTGACTCCGCTGAAACTGGCTCCCTTTTGGATAATCCCTTCAATGACTTGGCGCTGCCTTTCATTACGGCCAAGATCTCCTTGTGGATCCTCTTTTCTCATTCGAACAAAAGCCAGGGCTTCTCTTCCATCTAACTCCAATTTTCCTTGTGGGAAGTCAAAATTCCCACTTTTAAAAGCTAGGTTGTTCTCAACTGTCACCCCACCTACTGCATCAACAACCTGTTGGAATCCTTCCATATTAACTTTCACATAGTAATCCAATTCGATGTCTAAAAAATGTTCAACCGTATCAACTGCCATATTACTTCCACCAAAGGCATAGGCGTGGTTAATTTTATCAACTGTACCATGACCAACAATATCTGTACGCGTATCGCGGGGGATACTGACCATTTGCATTCTGTCATTATTGGGGTCAAGTGTCATGACGATCATCGTATCGGAACGACCATTATCATTTTCACGCTCATCGACACCTAGCAGAAGAATGTTTAGCGGTTTTTTATTATCGATTTTCTGTTTGGTTACATTGTTATCGATGGACGTTACCGTCTCATGAACATTTCCATTAATTGTGTTTTTGATATCTGCGTATATGGAATAAAAATATGCTCCTATTCCAATGATAAAAACCCCCATAATAACAAGGGCGTATTTTTTCCATTTGCTACTTCTTTTATGTTCCCTTTTAGCCATTCTCCCCATATTACCGCCTTCTGTTGTTGTGTATTTACTGCTCTGATTATATCATACCTGCCCTGTTTACTCCTAGCCTGGCTTACGCATGCTTTGTGCTACTTTCATCATTAATACCATCGGAAATTAGACTATCATAGAAAAATGAAAAAAAGGTGAAATCAAATTTGATTTCACCTTTTTACGTAAATCAGTTTATCCTGTTGTTCTGTTACTTTTCCGATGATCGCAGCATGATTCAATCCTTGATCCTTCAGTGCTTTTACATATGGAATCGCCTCATCCTCAGACAGGGAGACGAGAAGGCCGCCTGAGGTGATTGCATCACACAGGACGATTTGTTCATCTGGGGAAATATCCCTATATAGAACATCGTTTTCCAGCCACTTATGGTTTGATCTTGAACCGCCAGGCACAACGCCTTTTGCTGCCAAATCAAATGTACCTTCAAGGACTGGCACCTTTGATAATTCAATTTCAAAGCTGACATTGCTTCCCCGTGCAATTTCACTGCCGTGACCGAGCAAGCCAAATCCAGTTACATCGGTTACAGCATGAGGAGTGAATTTTTTTAGCGCTTCTGCAGCGGATTTGTTCAATAATGCCATATTTTCGGTCACAGCCTGTTCTTGTTCGGCCGTTACAACCCCGCGTTTAATTCCGGTCGTCAGAATCCCAACCCCGATTGGTTTCGAAATGACGAGCACGTCACCTGGTTTTGCGCCGACATTTTTCCAAATGGATTTAGGGTGTGCGAGACCTGTAACGGATAAGCCGAATTTTGGCTCCTGGTCATCAATTGAATGCCCGCCAATCAAAATAGCACCAGATTCCCTCACCTTGTCACTTGAACCTCTTAATATATCGGCCAAGATATCAGGACCAAGTTTTTTGATTGGATAGCCGACAATATTAAGGACTGTCTTTGGCTCTCCGCCCATTGCATACACATCGCTAAGTGCATTTGCTGCAGCAATCTGGCCGAACATATATGGATCATCGACAATCGGCGTGAAGTAATCAATCGTCTGAATCAGAGCGATATCATCTGTTAGTTTATATACTCCTGCATCATCGGATGTTTCATGTCCGACTAGCAATTCAGGAACGGGTTCCTGTTTGGGTAATAGACGCAGAACCTGCGTCAAGTCCTCAGGACTGATTTTACAGCCTCAACCAGCTTTTGTTGACAACGAAGTTAAACGGATTTTTTCATGTTCACTCAACCTTATCACCTCAAAAGCAAGTATACTCTTTCTTGTTTTTAAAATCATCCTTCAGCTACTGTTTTTTAGACTTTACACGCTGATGGAATTTATTATATATAGAATTAGTTTGAATTTTTTGCTTGATCAGGATTTGAAAAAATCGTCGGTTGGACATTAATGATATATAATAGAACAATGAGATTTGGTTATGGGGGCATGCAAGCATGAAAGATTTAGTAAGAGCCTTGCCTGCAGTTCATGAACTGCAAAAGGATATAAGGTTTATGGAATTGATAGAACAGGTTGATCTAAGTGAAAGCTTTCTGACTGATTCATTGAAATTTGAAATAGATAGGATAAGGAAAGAGCTGCTTACAGGAAATTGGAAAGGGCACGAACCAGGAACGGAAGAATTTATGGATGAATTATTTATGTCTGTTGGTCGATTGGTAGCAAAAAAAAGGCAATATACACTCACAACAGTAATCAATGCTACCGGAACGATTTTGCATACGAATTTAGGGAGGGCTAGGTTGAGCGAAAATGCGATCAAGCATGTAGTTGAAACAGCGATGAATTATTCGAATCTTGAATATAAGCTGGATGAAGGCAAACGCGGTTCTCGTCACAGTCATGTGGAAGATTTGGTCAAAGAAATGACAGGAGCAGAAGCGGCGATGGTAGTCAACAATAATGCTGCTGCTGTCTATATCATCCTTAGTGCGCTTGCCAGAGGGAAAGATGTCATCGTTTCTCGCGGCCAACTTGTCGAAATTGGTGGTTCATTCCGAATTTCTTCGATAATGGAAGAAAGCGGTGCAAGGTTAGTGGAAGTAGGGACAACAAATAAAACCCACTTACTCGATTATGAAAATGCGATTTCAGCTGAAACATCGATGATCATGAAGGTACATACAAGTAATTTTAAAATATATGGTTTTTCAAAAACTGTAGAGACCAAAGAGTTAGTGCAACTGTCAAATAAGCACGATCAGATTATCTTTTACGAAGATCTTGGAAGTGGCGTTTTATATGACTTTCAAAAACATGGGATTGGAGAAGAGCCTGTTGTAAGTGAAGTACTTAAGCTGGGCACAGATATCGTATCGTTTAGCGGGGATAAATTGCTTGGCGGTCCTCAGGCAGGGATTATTGCTGGAAGAAAAGAGCTCATCGATCAATTGAAGAAGCATCAGCTCGCTAGAGTAGTTAGAGTTGATAAAATGACTTTGGCAGCACTGGAAGCAACCTTGATGGATTATCTTAAAGGGGAAAAGGGATTGGTACAAATTCCAACTCTTCGGGATTTACTAGTACCAATAAGTGAACTAAAGGAAAGAACGGAGAAATTCGTCCAATCTATCCGTTCTTTTGGCGGTAAATTAACTGTAAGAATCACGGAAGGAACTAGCAAGGTTGGCGGGGGAACAATGCCTGATGTCGATCTGCCTACTTACCTAGCTACTATCAGCCACCCCGAAGTGAGTGCCGAACATATTGCCAAAAAGCTTCGGACAGAATATTCACCAGCTATCATCGTAAGAATACAGAAAGAAGAGGTGCACATCGATCTTCGAACAGTAGCTGTGGAACAAGAACAGCAACTTTTAGAGGCACTCAAATTAATATAGGAAATAACTTGGCTGCCAAATGATTTGGCAGCCGTTTTTTTCAATGAGTCAAAGCGCGACTTCACCGCTGTTTTTCTTACATATCGTGACCAGAATTGTGCTTTTGGCGAGTATGGTTGCGGTTTTTAACCTTTTTTGAGCCGCTTAGTGGAGCAGGCTGGCTGGTTTGGTCACCCTTGGGAGCATTTTTGCGCATATCCTTGGAATCGTTTTTGTTCATTTGCTCATCCCTCCTGATTTTAGGATTTGATTTGCGCTTGAATTTATACTGAATAAATAACTTTTAAATGCGCAATTTAACGGTATAGATTTTACTACATCAGGAGGAAAACATATGCCTTACAATAAAAACAAACAACAAGCGTTTCAAGCAGCACAGCAAGGGTTTGAAGATGCACAAGGGCTATATACGGAAATCATTCGCGATTCAGAAAGCTATGGACACCAATTAAAGCATCTTAAAAACGAAGTGAATGAAGCCTTTCAACAAATTGAAAACGCTCTCGAAAACGCTTCTGAGCATCAAAGAGGACAGTTAGAAAAATTCCAACAAGATCTCAGGAGCATCGTAAATGAAGTAAATATGGAATAAGAAAAAAGCGGAAGGGCATTCCGCTTTTTTCTTTTGTGAAATAGCTTTTGATTGATCTTGTTTCCTAATAAGATCATTTTTTATCCTGAGAATAGGAGCGATTCGCTTTATTTTAACAGGTGTACTGTTTTTAATATAAGTGAAACTTATCAATCGCAATAACATACTTGTTATTTACTTATATACAAGGTTATATTAATATGAAATTATGAGAAAAGTTATGTTGGAATACAAGATTCAAACTTTTCGACAATTTCTTTTATTTTGTTTATGATGTTTACGTAGAAGAAGGAGGTAAACATATGTCAAACCAAGATATTTTTAACGCCCGAAAATCATTTGAGGTGGACGGGAAACGCTATCATTATTATAGCTTAGCCGCCTTGGAAAAGGATGGAATCGGCAATATTTCTAAACTGCCTTACTCTGTTAAGGTGTTGCTTGAATCCGTGCTTCGTCAGCATGATGGCTTTGTGATCACAAAAGAGCATGTGGAAAACTTAGCAAAATGGGGAACCAGCGAAGTGAAGGAAGTGGATGTTCCTTTTAAGCCATCACGCGTCATTCTTCAGGATTTCACTGGTGTACCGGCAGTAGTTGACCTTGCTTCCCTTAGGAAGGCAATGGCTGACATGGGGGGAGACCCACAGAAAATCAATCCAGAAAAGCCTGTTGATCTTGTCATTGACCACTCGGTCCAGGTTGATAAGTATGGAACACCTGACTCACTTAATGTCAATATGGAGCTTGAATTCGAACGTAATGCGGAACGTTACCAATTTTTGAGCTGGGCACAAAAGGCATTTGACAATTACCGCGCTGTTCCGCCGGCAACAGGTATCGTTCACCAGGTGAATCTGGAGTTTCTTGCAAGCGTTGTCCATGCTGTGGAAAATGAAGATGGTGAATTCGAAACATTCCCTGATTCATTGGTAGGTACCGACTCACATACTACAATGATCAACGGAATTGGCGTTCTTGGGTGGGGCGTCGGCGGGATCGAAGCAGAAGCAGGAATGCTTGGCCAGCCATCCTACTTCCCAGTACCAGAAGTAGTAGGCGTGAAATTAATAGGGGATATGCCGAACGGCGCTACTGCAACCGACCTTGCGCTTAAAGTAACACAGGTACTTCGAAACAAAGGCGTTGTTGGAAAATTTGTCGAGTTCTTCGGACCAGGAGTTGTAACACTGCCACTTGCTGACCGTGCAACGGTTGCCAACATGGCACCAGAATACGGTGCTACATGCGGATTTTTTCCGGTAGATAATGAAGCTTTGAGCTACATGCGCTTAACTGGACGTTCAGAAGAACATATTAAAGTGGTGGAAGCATACTGCAAGGAAAACGGATTGTTCTTCGATCCTTCCTTAGAACCAGTTTATACTGATATTGTAGAAATCAACTTATCCGAAATCGAAGCGAATCTTTCTGGTCCTAAGCGTCCACAGGACTTGATCCCGCTTTCAGCTATGCAAAAGTCCTTTAAAGAAGCTCTTACTTCACCTGCAGGAAACCAGGGATTTGGGTTGGGCAAGAAGGAAATCGAAAAAGAAGCAGTTGTTGAATTTGCTAATGGAGACACAACAACTATGAAGACTGGTGCTATCGCCATTGCAGCGATCACTAGCTGTACGAATACATCGAACCCTTACGTAATGGTAGGAGCAGGGCTTGTTGCCAAGAAAGCAGTGGAACTCGGAATGGAAGTTCCTAAGTTTGTTAAAACTTCATTGGCTCCTGGATCTAAGGTTGTTACTGGTTACCTTCGTGATTCAGCATTGCTCCCTTACCTTGAAACGCTTGGCTTTAACCTTGTTGGGTATGGTTGTACAACTTGTATCGGGAACTCTGGTCCATTAAAACCGGAGATTGAAAAAGCTGTAGCTGAAAACGATCTGCTGGTGACTTCCGTTCTTTCCGGAAACCGTAATTTCGAGGGTCGAATCCACCCGCTGGTAAAAGCAAACTACCTAGCTTCACCGCCGCTAGTAGTCGCTTACGCACTTGCTGGTACAGTGGACATCGATCTTCAAAATGATCCTATTGGAAAAGATAAAGATGGCAATAATATATACTTCAAGGATATCTGGCCATCAACAGCAGAGGTAAACGAAGTTGTTCACCGCGTTATAACACCAGAACTATTCCGCAGAGAATATGAGACTGTCTTCACAGATAACGAAAAGTGGAATGAAATTCAAACAAATAGCGATCCGCTATATACTTTTGATCAGGATTCAACTTATATTGCAAATCCTCCTTTCTTTGAAGGGTTGACTCCAGAAGCCGGAGAAGTTGTTCCATTGATCAGCCTTCGTGTTGTTGGCAAGTTCGGGGATTCTGTCACTACGGACCATATTTCTCCTGCAGGTGCAATTGGAAAAGATACACCAGCTGGAAAATACCTTCGCGAAAAGGGTGTGGAACCACGCGACTTCAACTCGTACGGTTCACGTCGTGGCAACCACGAAGTCATGATGCGCGGAACATTCGCAAACATCCGTATCCGCAACCAGGTCGCTCCTGGCACAGAAGGCGGCTTTACCACTTACTGGCCAACAAACGAAGTCATGTCCATCTTTGATGCTTGCATGAAGTACAAAGAGCAGGGCACTGGCCTAATGGTTATTGCAGGCAAGGATTATGGCATGGGTTCATCCCGTGACTGGGCTGCAAAGGGTACAAATCTATTAGGAATCAAGACTGTTATCGCAGAAAGCTTCGAGCGTATCCACCGTTCTAACCTTGTATTGATGGGCGTACTGCCACTTCAATTCAAAGCTGGTGAAAATGCTGAAACTCTTGGTTTGACAGGAAAAGAATCATTTGATGTCCAAATTGATGAAAAAGTCTGTCCGCGTGACATGATAACTGTCACAGCTACTGACGAAGACGGCA
Organism: Mesobacillus stamsii; assembly: GCF_030814065.1. Lineage (NCBI taxonomy): Bacteria > Bacillati > Bacillota > Bacilli > Caryophanales > Bacillaceae > Mesobacillus > Mesobacillus stamsii. The sequence continues at coordinate 1,335 of NZ_JAUSUN010000014.1, read as the reverse complement.
ACAGGAAAACCTTCGAAGCTCTTGTACGCTTTGATTCTGAGGTTGAAATTGACTACTATCGTCACGGCGGCATTCTGCAAATGGTGCTTCGCGACAAATTGAAAGCATAATTAAAACAGACCCCCCTGATCCATAAGTGGAATGGGGGGTTTTTCGGCTGCCATCCTGTCGACAAACACAAAAATTTCATGTCAGAATAAAATAAAAGTAAAATTTCGAAAAGTTGTAATAATTGCAACCGTTTTCGGGCATTCTAACTGTTAGAATGATAATAAAGGATGGTGAGCAGGATGAGGAAACCTAGAAAACGTTCCTTTCAAGAGCTTGTAACGGAAAATAAACTTCAACTTCTGAATGATCGTGAAGCGATTGAAAAAATCGAGGCAAAATTGGAGCAAAAACACTTAGGCAAAGCAGAGTAATACAGTCCCCACTCATGATTTCCCGATGATTTGGTAAAACTAAACTAGAGGAGGGATGATCATGAGCAATCCAAAAAGGGACAGCAAACACTATGTTCCGAGCCATCTTGGAACCCAGCCGCGCGGTTTCAGCGGCAACAATGGCAAGAAGATGAACGATAAATCAGGAAAACATGCACAGGTAATCCAGACAAAAGGGGAATAAATGATAGAATCATGCCCGCCAATCCGATGGTGGGCTTTTCATTTTCCAATGGGCTGGAGGAGGTTTCTAAACACTTTTTAATGCCATAAATGCATTCAGACCGCAATGAATATTGCTTTTGCTTTCCTCACATACTATTGGTAGTAAGGGAGGGACATAAATGACAAACCATACACCAAAGCCTGACGATCGTAGTGATAATGTAGAAAAGCTGCAGTCCATGGTCCATCATACCATTGCCAATATGGAAGATGCGGAGGCTGCAATGAATAATTCGAGTCCTGAGGACCAGCAAAGGATCCAGGAAAAAAATGAACGCCGCCGCGAAAGTATTGATGCTTTCAGAGCAGAAATTAAGGATGAAGCGCATAAACAACATTAATGAAAAAGCTCCGTCGTAAAGGCGGCGCTTTTTTTCGTTTACAGGAAAATATGATATTATACGAAGTATAAAGATATTCTGTTAAATTTTTTGATAAAGAAGTGAGCGGATGGAACAACACAAAAAACAAATAGCTTTAGAGGAACAACTGTTACTTTGGGAAGAGGAAATACAGTCTAAAGGATATATTGATGATGAAGCCGGTTTGATTATGGCCATTAAGGTACTAACTATATAAATGGAATTAAAGGATTTTAGGAATATTCGTCCAATTATTATAGGTAAATAAAACCTATGGGAAGGCGGACAAATAATGAAAATCCTCC